>JAAYCP010000293.1 GCA_012729695.1 Actinomycetales bacterium
CAGCCTGACCTCGCCGCGCTGCGCGCCGCCCTGCACGTGGTCGCCATCCCCATGCGGGTGCGCTTCCGCGGCGTGGCCGTTCGCGAGGTCGCCCTTCTCGAGGGGCCGGCCGGCTGGGGCGAGTTCGGCCCCTTCCTCGAGTATGCGGTGCCTGAGGCATCGCGCTGGCTCGCCGCCGCCGTGGAGGCGGCCTGGGCAGGCTGGCCCGCCCCGGTGCGCTCCACGGTCCCGGTCAACGGGACCGTCCCGGCGGTCGGTCCCGACGACGTGGCCGCCGTCCTGGAGCGCTTCCCGGGGGTGACCACCGTCAAGGTCAAGGTCGCAGAGCAGGGCCAGAGCCTCGACGACGACGTGAACCGCGTTGCGGCGGTGCGCAGCTGGCTGGGGCCATCTGGTCTCATCCGCGTCGATGCCAACGGTGGCTGGAGCGTCGAGGAGGCGCTGATGGCCGCGCGCAGGCTGGGGTCCTACGAGCTCGACTACATGGAGCAGCCGTGCCGCACGGTCGAGGAGCTCGCGACCGTCCGGCGCTCCCTCGTGCGCCAGGGGATCGACGTCCGGATCGCCGCGGACGAGTCGATCCGCAAGGCCGAGGACCCGGTGCTCGTGAGGGATCTCGAGGCTGCCGACGTCATCGTCGTCAAGGTGGCGCCGCTCGGTGGGGTGCGGGCGGCGCTGGAGATCGTGGCTGAGTGCGGGCTCCCCGCGGTCGTGTCCTCCGCCCTCGACACCAGCGTGGGCATCGCCGGCGGCGTGGCACTGGCCGCGGCACTTCCGGAGCTGCCGTTCGCGTGTGGCCTCGGCACGGTCGCTCTCCTCGCCGGCGATGTCACGACGGACTCCCTGCTGCCCGAGAACGGCGCGCTGCCAGTGCGTGGCGTCGTCCCGGACCCCCAGCTGCTGGAACGGTTCTCGGCGGCTCCTGAGCGCCGCCAGTGGTGGGTCGAACGGCTCGCGGCGAGCGCCGCATACCTCGGGATCAGTTAGCCAGCGGAAGACCGAGGAGAGCGTTCTCGACGACCTCGGCGAGAGCGGGGTGGATCCAGTACTGCCCTCGGGCGACCTCGTGCGCGTGCTGCCCGAAGGTGGCCGCCTGGATGAGGGGCTGGATGAGTGTGGACGAGTCGGGGCCGATGCAGTGGGCGGCGAGGATCCGACCCTCGGGGGTGGCGTGGACGGTGAGGAGACCGTACTGGTCCTCGAGCGCCCAGCCGTAGGCGACATCGCTGAACCGCTGTGTGTAGGAGACGAACTCGACGCCCCTGACCTGGAGCTCTTCGCGGGTGGGCCCGAAGGCGGCGATCTGCGGGTAGCTGAACACGCCGTGGGGGACGACCCGGTCGTCAAGGGTCCGAGGCTCGGCATCGAGCCGGCCGAGAGCGACGGCGGCGTTGTGCGCGACGATGCGGGCCTCGTGGTTCGCGACGTGCTTGAGCTGGTGCTCCGAGCAGATGTCGCCGAGCGCCCACACCTGCGGCGCGGTCGTGCGCAGCTGCTCGTCGACGACGAGGCGACCGTCCCACTCGGTCTGCAGACCTGCGGCCGCGGCGTCGAGCCGGTCGGTGTTCGGCGTGCGGCCGACGGCCAGGAGCACCGTGTCGGTCTCGATCTCGGTCTCACCCTCGGGCCCCCTGGTGGTGATGACCCACTGCTCACCGTCGTACCGTGCGGCTGTCGCGACGGTCCGGAGCCGGAGGTCGTAGCGGTCGGCGACGGCGGTCGCGTAGGTGGCGCTCACCTCGACCTCCTCCTGCTTGAGGACCCGGTCCGAGCGCTGCAGCTGAACGACGTCGACCCCGAAGGCCGCGAAGATGTGGGCGAACTCGCACGCCACGAAGCCTCCGCCGATGATGACCATCCGGCGCGGAAGGGTGTCCATCCGCATCACGGTGTCGGACGTGTGCACCCCGCCGGCGGGATCGAGCCGGTCCAGCCCCGGCACGTCCTCGAGAAGCACCGCACGGCTGCCGGCCGCGACGACGACGTGGTCGGCCGTGACCTCCTCCCCGCTGGACAGGCTGAGCCGGCGGTCACCGGTGAAGCGTGCCTCGGCCTTGTAGACGGTGACGTTGGGCTGGCTGACGCGGTACTCCTCGCCGCCGTCGGCGATGGGATCGATCCGGGCGAAGATCCGGTCCCGGATCGCGGCCCAGTCGGCGCGGGCTCTTTCGATCGTCACGCCGATGCGGGCAGCGTCGTGGGCCTGCTCCACACGGTCGGCCGGGAGGACGAACATCTTCGTGGGGATGCAGCCGACGTTCAGGCAGGTCCCGCCGAACCTTCCGGCCTCGATGATCGCGACGTCGACGTCATCGAAGTGCTCGGTGAGCAGGGAGTTGCCCGAGCCGGTGCCGATGATGACGAGCTCGTGATGAGGCATGCCCAGAGCCTACGAGGCGGGGCAATGCGGTTGTCCCCCTCCCTGGCCGACGACGGGCGTGTCCTCCCCAGCCCGGGCCCGGGGGTAGGAGACATGTCGTGCGACGGGTTGGCTGGGGTCATGTCGGCTCACGATCCCCACGAGGCAGCGGCTGCAGCGGAGCAGCTCGAGAGCGCCCGCCACGAGGTGCTCCGACTGCGTGAGGACATCGAGGAGGTGTGCGACCGCATCCGGGCGATCGCCCGGTGCGCGTGGTCCGGGCCGGCCGCCGAGGCCTGGCGGGCCCGACTCGGCGACCTGGGCGTGGAGGGGCAGAGTGCTCTCGACGACCTGGACCGGCTGGGCGCGGACCTGCGGACAGCGGCCGACCGGGCGGGGAAGGGGTGATTCCTGGACCGTTCCTTGCTCCCGGATCCGGCGTGCCCGGCTCGGACATCACCGTCCGCGGTGGTGCGGGCAGCATGGCGGTGTCGTTCGACGAGCTCTCCGCCAGCCTCGGCCGGCTCGCGGACTGTGTGGAGGTGATCCGCCTCGTCGGCCACCGGATCCACCTGCTGGACTGGCTCACCCCGGCCGTCGCCCGCAGCGTGCCGGCGGATGCGGTGGCGGTGGTCGACCGCACCCGCACCGGCCTCGTCGTCGCCCTGGGTCGGCTCGCCGAGCATGTCCAGGGACACACGTGGCGGACGCGGAAGGCGCTCACCGCATACTGGCTGGCCCAGCGGGATGCCGAGCTCGGTGTCCTGCATGCCCGCATCGCCTACCCCGCGCTCATCCTTGCCACGACCCAGCTGCGGATCCTCGGGCTGCTCCGGGACGGGACGGCGGCGCGTGCGGAGCCCGTGCCGGTCGGTGTCGACACCCGGGTGGAGATCCGGGACCTGGCCTCCATCGTCACCTCCCAGTCGCTCCTCTCAGGAGGATCCACGGTGCGCGTCGTGCAGCTCCCGCGGCCCGACGGCACCTCCGCGTGGATCGTCCAGATCCCGGGCACCGTCACCTGGAACCCGTCGGCCGGCGAGCAGCCCAACGACCTGACGGCCGACCTGGAGCTCATGGCGCGGCGCTCAGCCACCCTCAGCGTGGGTGTGCTCGACGCGCTCGACCAGGCACAGCGGGCCGCAGGGCGCGTCGGCTTGAGGGACCCGGTCATGCTCACCGGCCACAGTCTCGGCGGCATCGCGGCGGCGTCGATCGCGGCGACTCCGGGCGCTCGCGAGCGGCACAACATCACCCACGTGGTCACCGTGGGATCTCCCGTCGCCCACATCGCGGTGCCTGAGGAGGTCGAGGTCCTCTCTCTCGTGCACACCAGGGATGTCGTCACCCGTCTCGGTCTCGCCCCCAACCCGGACCGGCTCACCTGGACCACGGTGGAGCGGGATGTCTCCGACCACGGAGCCGTCGGCTACCGGGAGACGTCGCGGCTCGCCGCCGAGGCGATCCGGACCGGATCCGATCCCTCGCTCGTGCGCTGGGCAGCGACGGCGGCGCCATTCCTCGGCGCGGGGACGGTGTCGCGCGGGACGGCCGACCAGAGGGTGAACGACTACCGCGTTCGCAGGGTGACAGAATCGCGGACGTGAATCCCTCGACGAGCCTGGCCCGCGACATCGTCGACGGACTCATCACAGGGGGGGTGCGCCACGTCGTCCTCGCGCCGGGGTCCCGGTCGGCACCGCTCGCCTACGAGCTCCTCGCGGCCAGCCGCGCCGGCCTGCTGGAGCTGCACGTGCGGGTCGACGAGCGAGCTGCGGGCTTCCTGGCCCTGGGGCTCGGGAAGGTGACCCGCGTTCCAGCAGCCATCGTGACGACCTCGGGCACAGCGGTGGCGAACCTCCACCCAGCCGTCCTCGAGGCGCACCACGGGCTCGTCCCGCTCATCGTCCTCAGCGCCGACCGCCCGCCGGAGCTGCGGGGTATCGGCGCGAACCAGACCACGGTCCAACCGGGCATGTTCGGTGAGTCGGTGCGGCTCCAGGCCGAGCTGCGCCCCGAGGATGATCCTGAGAGCCGACACGCGTTGCTGCAGAAGGCGATTCGCGCCGCCTGTCTCGGGCCGGACGCGACGGGCCCTGCGAGTCCGATAGCGGGCCTCGACATCGCCGGCCCGGTACACCTCAACGTCGCACTCCGGGAGCCGCTCGTCCCCGACCTCGACGACCCGGTCCGGACCCAGTGGCCGGTCGCGGGTGAGCCGCCATCGCGGGATGGCGGGCCGGCCCATGCGAAGGTGGCCCTCTCCCTCCCCGAGCGCACGCTCGTCATCATTGGCGACCTCCCCGACCCCGCCGATGCGCGCACCCTGGCCACCGCCTTCGGCCGCCAGGGCTGGCCTGTCGTCTCCGAGCCGTTCGGGGAGCATCCGCTCGGTCCGACCGCGATCTCACACGGACCGCTGCTCCTCGGCACCTCGTGGTACGAGGCGAACCAGCCCGAGCGGATCGTCGTCGCGGGCCGGGTCACTCTCTCACGGCCCATGCGCGCGGCGCTGACCGCGGATCCCTCACGCGTGACCTATGTCAGCGTCGGCCCGCGGTGGCTCGGCCCGTCCTATCCGGTCGGTGAGACGGTCGTCGCCCGGGCCGACTCGCTCGAGCCGGAGCGCGCAGACGGAGCGGATCCGAGCACATGGCTGCACTCGTGGCAGGTTGTGAGCAGTGCTGTGGGAGAGGCGATTACGCCTGCCCTGGAGTGGGGGACCGGACCCGGCACAGCGGCGCACCTGCTGTCTGTCCTTCCGATCGATGCCACCCTCGTGGTCGGCTCGTCCAACTCGGTGAGGGACCTGGAGCTCGCGGCGGACTGGTCGACGGTGTCCGACCTCCAGGTCGTCGCGAACCGCGGTCTGGCGGGCATCGACGGGGTGGTGTCGACCGCGGTGGGGGTGGCGCTGTCCAACGCAGGTCCGACGTACGCGCTCGTCGGGGACCTGACCTTCCTCCATGACGCGAACGCCCTGCTCATCGGCCCGGGGGAGTGGCGGCCGGACCTCACAGTGGTCGTCGTCAACGACGACGGCGGCGGGATCTTCAGCACTCTCGAGCCCGGTGAGCCGGAGCGCGCGGCCGACTTCGAGAGGATCTTCGGCACCCCTACCGGGGCGCGGCTCGAGGACCTCGCCCGCGCATACGGCGTCGGGTATGCGCGGGTCGAGTCGGCGGCCGGGCTCGCCGACCGGGTGAATGAGCGGGTGTCGGGACCGCGGGTCCTGGAGGTGCCCCTCGACCGGAGTCGGCACCGCTCGCTGCGCCAGCGGTTGCGGGAGCTGGCGGAGTCGGCGACAGCAACACTCCCCTAGACCGGCTGCGCCGTCCTACCTACTTCTGGAGAGGCGGGGCCGTCAGCGCGTCGCGCATGGGCACGAACTTGGCGTCCGACTCGGCCACCTCGGCCTCCGGGTCCGAGCCGGCGACGATCCCGCAGCCGGCATAGAGCCGCATCCGGGCCGGGTCCGAGGGGACGAGCGCTCCGCACCGCAGGGCGATGCCCCACTCGCCGTCACCCTCCGCGTCCATCCAGCCCACCGGCCCGGCGTAGCGTGCCCGGTCCATGCCCTCGATGTCGGCGATGAGCGCGTCGGCCTGCCTCGTCGGCGTGCCGCAGACGGCTGCCGAGGGGTGCAGTGCTGCAGCGAGGCTGAGCGAGGTGGTCCGGTCACCGAGGACACCGGCGACGTCCGTCGCAAGGTGCATGACGTTGGTGAGGTGGAGGACGAAGGGAGCCTCGGGCACGTTCATGGAGTAGCAGTGCTTCCGGAGGGCGTCCGCGACGGAGCGCACCGCATACTCGTGCTCCTCGAGATCCTTCGAGGACCGGGCGAGGGAGGCGGCGAGAGCCAGGTCGTGCTCGTCGTCCCCGGTCCGCCGGATCGTGCCGGCGAGGACCCTCGAGTGCACGAGTCCCTTGTCGAGGCGGACGAGCAGCTCCGGCGTGGCGCCGACGAGGCCGTCGACCGAGAACACCCAGGTGTTGTCGTAGCGCTCGGCGAGCCGCGCGAGAAGCCAGCGGATGTCGATCGCGCTGTCAGCGGCCACCTCGAGGTCCCGGGCGAGCACGACCTTGTCGAGCTCACCCGCCGTGATTCGAGTCACCGCGGACCGGACGACACTGGCCCACTCCGGACTCGATCGGGCGCCGTCCGCGAAGCGCACGCCGATGGGCTGCTCCGGGGGGCTCGCCTCGAGCTGCGGCACGGCCGGCGCGGAGCCCACTCCGAGCGTGGTCACCCAGGCCTGGTCCCCCCGACGGCCGACGACGACCTGGGGGACGACGAGCGTTCCACCGGCCGGTGAGTCCGCCGAGTAGGAGAAGCTGCCGAGCGCGATAGGGCCGCTTCCTGCGACCCCGACGGGATTGTGGACCTGAGCGGTGCTCACAAGGTCCTGCCACCAGCGCTCGGCCTGGGCGAACCGGTCGGGACCGGAGGTCACGGTCGAGGCCACGCGCCCCCACCCGACGAAGCCCTCGCCCCGGCGCACCCAGGAGACCAGCTGGTCGGCACCGATGCCAGGCATGACCGACAGCAGGTCGTGGGCGAGGGAGAGCGGGATGGGGACGGTTCGGGCGACGAGAGGGCCGGTGGCGGTCCGGGCGTCGTCGTGCGTTCCCGACTCTGGCAGGAGGGTCATCGTCGGCAAGGATACGACTCCAGCGGCACAGGCACGGCACTGCTGTGGTCCGAGCCCGTCACTTCGTGCGGGATGATGTGACGCATGACTCGCGCCAGCCTCGACAAGCTGCCCCACGACGTCGCCGCGATGTTCGACGACGTCGCAGGCCGCTACGACCTGACCAACGACGTTCTCTCCATGGGCCAGGACCGCCTGTGGCGGCGTGCAGTGGTCAAGGCCGTCGCCGGCAAGCCGGGGGAGACCGTCCTCGACATCGCGGCGGGGACCGGTACCTCGAGTGAGCCCTTCGCGGACGCGGGGGTCAGGGTCGTGCCGGCCGACTTCTCCCAAGGCATGCTCCGGGTCGGGCGGGGCCGTCGCCCGGACCTGGCCTTCACCGCCGCGGACGCCATGCGGCTGCCCTTCGCCGACGACTCCTTCGATGCCGTCACGATGAGCTTCGGGCTGCGCAACGTCGCTGACACCGCGGTGGCACTCGCTGAGTTCCTTCGCGTCACCCGGCCCGGTGGCCGACTGGTCATCTGCGAGTTCAGTGCGCCGACGAACAAGTACTTCCGACGGATCTACCAGCAGTACCTCATGAAGTCGCTGCCGAGTGTGGCTCGTCGGATCAGCTCCAACCCCGACTCCTACGTCTATCTCGCCGAGTCCATCCAGGCCTGGCCCGACCAGGCCGAGCTGGCCCAGGTCATCTCCGACACCGGCTGGGAGAAGGTCGAGTGGCGCAACCTCAGTGGCGGGATCGTGGCCCTGCACCGCGCCTACAAGCCGGCGTGACTCACGGTCCGGTGACTCGGTTAGGTGACCCTTAGTAGGTCCTCTCCAGAGAACCTTCATAGACTCTCCATCGCTCGTGAATGGAATCACAAGCGACGTGCGGTGGGTGTCCGAAGGGCATGCCCTGGAGTCCACCCCTAGGATGAGGATGCACGTGCGCTGTGATCCAGCGCACACGAGGCGCCTGACTGATTCGATTGACTGATTTCGCACGAAGCACCACGTCCGATACCGCTCACGTCCGATCCTGAAAGGGGCATCACTTCCCGATGGATAACCCCTACGCCCCCATGCTTCTCCTGGTCGCTCTCGGCGCCGGGTTCGTCGTCTTCTCGGTGGGGCTGGCCCAGATCGTCGGTCCGAAGCGGTACAACCGGGCCAAGGCCGAGGCCTACGAGTGCGGGATCCAGCCCTCTCCCCAGGCCCACGAGGGTGGACGCTTCCCCATCAAGTACTACCTGACCGCGATGCTCTTCATCATCTTCGATGTAGAGGCCGTCTTCCTCTACCCGTACGCGGTGGCCTTCGACCAGCTCGGGCTGTTCACCCTGCTCGCGATGATCCTGTTCCTCCTGAACGCCTTCTTCATCGCCGACGCCTATGTGTGGAAGCGTGGCGGGTTCGAGTGGGACTGAGGCGACTGAGAGATGAGCCGGTCGGACGTCAGGACGCCCCGCTCCAGGAACCGATGACCGCCGCGGTGGCAGTGCGCCGAGCAGCAAGGCAGAGAACGAAGGACAGCTGATGGGTATCGAAGACAAGCTCCCGAGTGGCATCCTCCTCACCACGGTCGAGCACATCGCCGGCCTCGGCCGCAAGGCCTCCATGTGGCCCGCGACGTTCGGACTGGCCTGCTGCGCGATCGAGATGATGGCGACAGGGACGCCCCACTACGACATCGCGCGCTTCGGCATGGAGCGGTTCGCCGCGACCCCGCGTCAGGCTGACCTGATGATCGTGGCCGGTCGGGTGAGCCAGAAGATGGCCCCCGTCGTCCGCCAGGTCTACGACCAGATGGCCGAGCCCAAGTGGGTCATCGCCATGGGCGTGTGCGCCAGCTCGGGCGGGATGTTCAACAACTACGCGATCGTCCAGGGCGTCGACCACATCGTCCCGGTCGACATCTATCTGCCCGGCTGTCCGCCCCGCCCGCAGATGCTCCTCAACGCGATCATCGAGCTGCACAAGCAGGTCCGGCACGCACCCCTGGGCGTCAACCGCCGCAAGGCCGTCGCCGCCGCCGAGGAGGCTGCCCTCGAGGCCACCCCGACCTCGCTCATGCCCGCCACCCACGTGCACGGGCACCACGAGCTCACGGGTGAGCCGCAAGGTGTCTACACCGATCACCCCAACTTCGCCGGAAGGAATCTCCTCGCATGAGTGAGCAGACGCCATCGGTCGATGCGGGCGGCGACAACCTCCCGGCCGGCCCGGGCGCGGTCCCGGAGCCGATCAGGCGCGGCGAGCGCCGCGGGATGTTCGGCGCCAGCAAGGGCGGCGACACCTCCGGCTACGGCGGGCTCGTCCGGCCGGTGCTCTACCCCGCGCCCTCCGTTCGTCCCTACGGCGGCTACTTCGACGAGCTCGCCGACACGCTTGAGGCCTCCCTCGGTGGGGACACGTACGGCGCAGCCGTCCACCAGGTCGTCATCGACCGCGGTGAGATGACCCTCCACGTCCGTCGCGAGCACCTCCTCGAGGTTCTCCGGGCACTGCGTGACGACCCCGCACTGCGCTTCGAGCTCTGCCTCGGTGTCTCCGGCGTGAACTACCCCGACGATATCGGCGCCGAGCTGCACGCGGTCTACCACTTCCACTCGATCACGAACGGGAACCGCAGACTGCGCGTCGAGGTGACCTGCCCCGATGCAGACCCGCACATCCCGTCTGCGACCGAGATCTATCCCGCGACGAACTGGCACGAGCGCGAGACCTGGGACATGTTCGGCATCGTCTTCGACGGCCACCCGGCGCTCACCCGCATCCTCATGCCCGACGACTGGCCCGGCCACCCGCAGCGTAAGGACTACCCGCTCGGTGGCATCCCGGTCGAGTACAAGGGCGGCACCGTCCCGCCGCCGGACCAGCGGAGGTCGTACAGCTGATGAGCACCAACGATACGGAAACCGAGTTCACCGACACCGAGGACACGTATGTCTACGGCGGCGGCGCGAACGACGACGCCGGTCAGGAGGGGCGGGTCTTCACCGCCTCGGGCGGCGACTGGGACGAGCTCGTCGATGAGGCGACCGCGCTGAACGAGGAGCGCATCGTCGTCAACATGGGTCCTCAGCACCCGTCGACCCACGGCGTGCTCCGCCTCATCCTCGAGCTCGACGGTGAGACGGTCACCGAGGCCCGCGGGGGTATCGGCTACCTGCACACCGGCATCGAGAAGAACATGGAGTTCCGCACCTGGACGCAGGGCACCACGTTCTGCACCCGCATGGACTACCTCATGCCGATCTTCAACGAGACGGCCTACTGCCTCTCGGTCGAGCGACTCCTGGGCATCGAGGACCAGATCCCCGAGCGCGCCACCACCATCCGCGTGATGATGATGGAGCTCAACCGCATCGGCAGCCACATGGTGTGCCTGGCGACCGGCGGTATGGAGCTCGGTGCGACGACGATCATGACGATCGGCTTCCGTGAGCGTGAGCGCATCCTCTCGCTCTTCGAGATGGTCACCGGCCTGCGGATGAACCACGCCTATGTCCGCCCGGGCGGAGTGGCGCAGGACCTGCCGGCCGGCGCGATCGACAAGGTCAAGGAGATCGTTCCGGAGCTGCGACGCGGCATCGGCGAGATCGAGAAGCTGCTCAACGAGAACCCGATCTACAAGGGACGGACCGTCGGGGTCGGGCACCTGTCGCTCACCGGCTGCATGGCCCTCGGCATCACGGGCCCGATCCTGCGCTCTGCGGGTCTCCCGCTCGACCTGCGCAGGTCCAACCCCTACTGCGGGTACGAGACCTACGACTTCGATGTCATCACCCGGGCCGAGTGCGACGCCTACGCGCGCTACCGCATCCGGGTCGAGGAGATGAAGCAGTCACTGCGGATCGTGGAGCAGGCGGTCGAGCGGCTGCAGCACAGCGTCGGCGAGCCGGTCATGGTGCAGGACAAGAAGATCGGCTGGCCGGCCCAGCTCTCCGTCGGCGGGGACGGCATGGGCAACAGCCTCGATCACATCCGCGAGATCATGAGCACCTCGATGGAGTCGCTCATCCACCACTTCAAGATCGTCACCGAGGGCTTCCGGGTTCCCCCCGGCCAGGCCTACGTGCCGATCGAGTCCCCGAAGGGCGAGCTCGGCGCACACGTCGTCTCCGACGGCGGCACCCGCCCGTTCCGCGCCCACTTCCGGGACCCGAGCTTCAACAACCTGCAGGCCGTCGCGGCGATGAGCGAGGGCGGCATGATCGCCGACGTCATCGTCGCGGTCGCCTCCATCGACCCCGTCATGGGAGGCGTCGACCGATGAGCGCGAGCGGCGTTGCGATGCGAAAGGACGAGCGCTGATGGGCATCAAGTTCGGACGCCAGACCAACTTCGGCTACCTCACCGTCCCGGAGGACTCCAAGGAGCCGTACCCCGCAGAGGTCGAGGCGAGCCTGCGTGAGGATGCCGCGGCGATCATCGCGCGCTACCCCCAGGCCCGGTCCGCCTTGCTGCCGATCCTGCACCTGATCCAGTCCGTCGACGGGTACGTCACCGGCCGGGGCATCACGCTCTGTGCGGAGCTGCTCGACCTCACCGAGGCCGAGGTCTCCGGCGTCGCGACGTTCTACACCCAGTTCAAGCGGCACCCCAACGGGGAGTACACCGTGGGCGTCTGCACCAACACGCTCTGCGCCATCATGGGCGGCGACGAGATCTGGGAGGCCGTCTCGGAGTACCTCGGCATCGGCCACGACGAGACGACCGAGGACGGCAAGATCACCCTCGAGCGCATCGAGTGCAACGCGGCGTGCGACTACGCCCCCGTGGTCATGACGAACTGGGAGTTCTTCGACAACCAGACGCCCCAGTCGACGATCCAGCTCGTCGACGACCTGCGCGCCGGCAACCCGGTCGCGCCCAGCCGTGGGCCCGCGCAGGTGCGCACCTTCAAGGAGGTCTCGCGCGTCCTCGCCGGATTCCACGACGGCCTCGCCGACGAAGGCGTCGGGGCAGGCCCGGCCTCGCTCGCCGGACTCGAGATCGCGCACGAGAAGGGCTGGGAGGCGCCGACGGGTGCCAGCTGGGCCGCGCAGGCCGACGCACCGACAACGTCGGGTGCCGCCGAGGGTCAGGCGCCCGGTCGTCCCGAGGTGACTCCCGCGAGCCCGGAGGCCGCCGCCGGTACCCAGGCCGCGCCGAAGGCCACCGATCCGTCCGACGAGGCGAGCGGCCCCACGGCCAAGGACGAGGACGCGGTCACCGACGTCGACTCGGCCGCCAACGAGACGCGGGACAAGGTCTACGAGGCCGGCTCGACCGGTGACGACGGCGAGGAGGACACGAAGTGACCACGCTGACCCCGATCCTCACCAAGTTCTGGGACGACCCCCAGTCGTGGACGCTGCAGACCTACGAGCGCCACGACGGCTACCGGGCCCTCGACCGCGCCCTCTCCATGGACCCCGCCGAGCTGGTCCAGATGGCCAAGGACTCCGGTCTGCGTGGCCGTGGAGGCGCCGGCTTCCCGACCGGCATGAAGTGGGGATTCCTCCCGCCGCCGGACGGCGGTCCTCGCTATCTCGTCGTCAACGCCGACGAGTCGGAGCCGGGCACCTGCAAGGACATCCCGCTCATGATGGCGGCCCCGCACTTCCTCATCGAGGGCGCGATCATCACGTCGTTCGCCATCGGGTGCAACCACGCCTTCATCTACCTGCGCGGTGAGGTCGTCCACGTCTACCGTCGCCTGCTGCGCGCGGTCGAGGAGGCCTACGCCGCGGGGCATCTCGGCAAGAACATCCACGGCAGCGGCTTCGACCTGGACATCACGGTGCACGCCGGAGCGGGCGCCTACATCTGTGGCGAGGAGACTGCTCTCCTCGACAGCCTCGAGGGTCGCCGCGGCCAGCCGCGGAGCAAGCCGCCGTTCCCGGCCGTCGCCGGTCTGTATGCGCGGCCCACCGTCGTGAACAACGTCGAGTCGATCGCGTCCATCCCGCCGATCGTCCTGCACGGCGACGACTGGTTCGCCGATATGGGCACCGAGGGGAGCAAGGGCTTCGGCATCTTCTCCCTCTCCGGTCACGTCGAGAAGCCCGGTCAGTACGAGGCGCCGCTGGGCATCACCATGCGCGAGCTGCTCGATCTCGCCGGCGGGATCCGCGGCGGGAAGAAGATCAAGTTCTGGACCCCCGGCGGCTCCTCCACGCCGCTGTTCACCGCGGAGCATCTCGATGTGCCCCTCGACTTCGAGGGCGTCGCCAAGGCCGGCTCGATGCTGGGCACCCGCGCCCTCCAGGTCTTCGACGAGACCACCTGCGTCGTGCGCGCGGTCGACCGCTGGACCGACTTCTACATGCACGAGTCCTGCGGCAAGTGCACCCCGTGCCGTGAGGGCACCTACTGGCTCAAGCAGATCCTGGGTCGGCTCGAGAAGGGCCAGGGCGACGAGGAGGACCTGGAGAAGCTCCTCGACATCTGCGACAACATCCTCGGCCGTGCGTTCTGCGCGCTCGGCGACGGCGCCACCTCGCCGATCACGAGCAGCATCCAGTACTTCAGGGACGAGTACCTCCAGCACCTCGAGCAGGGAGGCTGCCCGTTCGATCGCAGCGCCGCCACGCTCTTCGACAAGGAAGGTGCGTCACTGTGACGACCGAGAAGACCGCAACGACCGGGAAGCCGGCGGCGGCCGACGCCGCGGACGGCGCGGTCGAGAAGGCCGACCTGGTCCAGCTCACCATCGACGGTCTCGATGTGAGCGTCCCGAAGGGCACGCTCATCATTCGGGCCGCCGAGCAGGCCGGCATCGAGATCCCGCGGTTCTGCGACCACCCCGGCCTCGACCCCGTCGGCGCCTGTCGCCAGTGCCTCGTCGAGGTCTGGATGCCCGGCCGACCCGGCCCGGACGGCACCCCGGGCGAGCCGATGCAGATGCAGGGCCCGCCTGGACGGATGAAGCCGCAGGCGTCGTGCGTCATGACCGTGGCCCCCGGCATGGTGGTGAAGACCCAGTACACCTCCGAGGCCATCGACAAGGCGCAGCACGGCGTCATGGAGATGCTCCTCATCAACCACCCGCTCGACTGCCCGGTCTGTGACAAGGGCGGCGAGTGCCCGCTTCAGAACCAGGCCATGAGCAACGGTCGCGCGGTCTCGCGCTTCGAGGACATCAAGCGGACCTATCCCAAGCCGATCAACATCTCGAGCCAGGTGCTCCTCGACCGCGACCGGTGCATCCTGTGTGCCCGGTGCACCCGCTTCTCCGAGCAGATCGCCGGCGACCCCTTCATCGAGCTCGTCGAGCGTGGGGCGCTCCAGCAGGTCGGCATCTACGAGGAGAAGCCGTTCGAGTCCTACTTCTCCGGCAACACCGTCCAGATCTGCCCGGTCGGAGCGCTCACGGGGGCGGCCTACCGCTTCCGCGCCCGCCCATTCGACCTCGTCTCGACCTCCAGCGTCTGCGAGCACTGCGCGAGTGGCTGCGCCCAGCGCACCGACCACCGGCGCGGCTCGGTCATGCGCCGCCTGGCGTCCTACGACCCGGCGGTCAACGAGGAGTGGAACTGCGACAAGGGTCGCTGGGCCTTCACCTACCCGCTCGTGGGCGACCGGATCCAGTTCCCGATGGTCCGCGAGAACGGTGTCCTGCGGGTGGCCTCCTGGCCTGAGGCACTCGCCGCAGCCGCTGACGGGCTCGCCGCCCAGGCTGGGCGCACGGGTGTGCTCGTCGGTGGACGGGTGAGCCTCGAGGACGCGTTCGCCTACTCCGCCTTCGCACGCACCCCGCTCGGCGGGGCCGACATCGACTTCCGGGCCCGGCCGCACTCCGCCGAGGAGGCCGACTTCCTCGCCGCCGCCGTGCGCGGCCGCACCCCCGAGAACGGCGCGGTCACCTACGCCGACCTCGAGCGGGCCTCGGCCGTCCTCCTCGTCGGCTTCGAGCCCGAGGACGAGTCCCCGATCGTCTTCCTGAGACTGCGCAAGGCCTTCCGCAAGCACGGCACGGCTGTGTATGCGGTGGCGCCGTGGGCGACCCGCGGACTCCGCAAGATGGGCGGCCAGCTGCTCGCCTCGGCGCCCGGCACCGAGGCGCAGGTCCTCGACGGCATCACCACCGAGTCCTCCCGCGCCACCGAGGCGATGGCCAAGGCCGGCGAGGCGCTGCGCGGTGGCAGCGCGATCATCCTCGTCGGAGAGCGCCTCGCGGCTGTCCCGGGCGCTCTGTCCGCAGCCCTTCGGCTCGCCGAGGAGACCGGTGCCCGGCTGGCGTGGATCCCGCGTCGGGCCGGCGAGCGCGGTGCGCTCGAGGCCGGCGCGCTGTCCGGCCGGAGCACCGCGGAGATGCTGCGCGCGGCCATCGACGGTGAGATCGGCGCCCTCCTCGTCGGCGGAGTCGACCCCTACGACATCGTCGCCGCCGGGCCGGCGGGACCGCTCACGAGCGATGACGCCCTCGATGCCCTCCAGCGCGCCTTCGTCGTCAGTCTGGAGGTCCGCGAGTCGCCGGTGACCGAGGTGGCCGATGTCGTCCTGCCCGTGGCTCCACACGCCGAGAAGGCCGGATCCTTCGTCAACTGGGAGGGTCGCACCCGGGTCTTCGAGGCCGCTCTCGAGAGCGGCGCGATGAGCGACTACCGGGTGCTCGACCTGCTTGCCACCGAGCTGGGCAACCCCATCGGGACCCGCACCCTGGCCTCGGTCCGCGACCAGCTGGCGGCCCAGCCGGCTCCTGAGCCCGTCGCGGCACCGGCCCTGGATGCCGCTGCGGTGGTCGAGCCGGGCGCAGGCCAGGTCCTCCTCGCGACGTGGCCCCACCTGCTCGACATGGGTCGGATGCAGGACGGCGAGCCCTTCCTCGCGGGTACGGCGCCGGCGACGGTCGCGCGCATCTCGGCCGCGACGGCGGAGGCATTCGGTGTCCTGGACGGCGGAGCCGTCGAGGTGAGCACCCCGGAGGGGTCCATCGTGGTGCCGGTCGAGGTCACCGACCCAATGGTCGACCACGTCGTCTGGCTGCCCACGAACTCCGCCGGTGCACCGGTGCGCTCGGTGCTCGGAGTGGATGCCGGCGCGGTCGTCGGACTGCGCTCAGCGCCAGACTCGGCTCTCACGACGCAGGACGGTGTCGCATGATCGCTTCGGCCCTGACCCTCGGACCGGTCGTCCCGGTGCTCCCGAGCGCAGTCTTCGACGCAGCGCGGGAGAACCCCCTGTCGGACTTCAGCGACACCCCCATCTGGCTGTCGCTCGTCAAGGCCGTCCTCATCTTCGCCTACCTGCTGCTCTCGGTGCTCATCATGATCTGGGCCGAGCGCCGGCTCATCGGTCGGATGCAGCAGCGTCCCGGCCCGAACCGCAACGGTCCGTTCGGTCTGCTGCAGTCACTCGCCGACGGCGTGAAGTCCATGCTCAAGGAGGACGTTCGCCCCAAGGCAGCGGACGTCGTCGTCTTCACCGCGGCGCCGATCGTCTTCGCGGGTATGGCGTTCTTCGCCTTCTCCATCATCCCGATGGGCCCCGACGTGAGCATGTTCGGTCACCGCACCCCGCTGCAGCTGACCGACCTCCCCGTCGCGGTGCTGCTCGTCCTGGCAGCGGCGGGCGTGGCCGCATACGGCGTGATCATGGCCGGCTGGTCCTCGGGCTCGACCTACCCCCTTCTCGGCGGCCTGCGCAGCAGCGCCCAGATCATCTCCTACGAGATCGCGATGGGCCTCTCGCTCGTCGCCGTCTTCCTCTACGCCGGCTCGATGTCGACCTCGCAGATCGTCGCCGCCCAGGCCGAGCAGGGCTGGTTCATCATCGCCGCGGCGTTCTCGTTCGTCGTCTACATCATCACGATGGTCGGCGAGACCAACCGTCTGCCCTTCGACCTCGCCGAGGGTGAGGGCGAGATCGTCGGTGGGTACTTCACCGAGTACTCCGGCATGCGGTTCGCGATGTTCTTCCTCGCGGAGTACATCAACATGTTCACCGTCTCGGCCATCGCGACCACCCTCTTCCTCGGTGGCTGGCAGGCGCCTCCCGGCATCGCGGCCATCGGTGACGGCATGTTCAACCAGGGCTGGTGGGGCCTGCTGTGGTTCACCGTGAAGATGTGGATCTTCATGTTCGGCTTCATCTGGCTGCGCGGCTCGCTGCCACGCACCCGGTACGACCAGTTCATGAAGTTCGGCTGGAAGTTCCTCATCCCGGCATCGCTGGTGTGGATCGTCCTCGTCGCGCTCGTCCGCGGTGCAGGCGCGGGCTTCTTCGGTGAGAGCACCTTCACCGTGCTGGGCCGGTCCTACCCCTACGCCGTCCTCTTCGTGCTCGGGATCTTCCTGCTGCTCTTCATCGGTGCATTCATGCTCCAGGGCTACCTCGCCGACCGCCGCGAGGCGGCGAACACGGTGGAGACGCCCGCGGAGGTGGACCCCTTCGCAGGCGGCTTCCCCGTTCCGCCGCTGCCCGGCCAGCGACTGCTCGAGCCGGCGCTCGCGCACACCACCGACACCGTCCCCGACGGCGACGGCGAGCCTGTCGTCATCACGGGCAAGGAGAACTGACCCATGGCCGACCCGACGCCATCGACACAGGCAGTCGAGCCGCACAGCGGCGCGATGCCCGCCAAGGAGGAGCCCGGGCTGCTCGCGTCCGTCGCGGGCTTCGGCGTCACCTTCGCGACGATGTTCCGGAAGGTGCCGACCGAGGAGTACCCGGAGGAGAAGCGCCCGACGCAGCCGCGGTTCCACGGTCGTCATCAGCTCAACCGGCACCCCGACGGGCTCGAGAAGTGCGTCGGCTGCGAGCTGTGCGCGTGGGCCTGCCCGGCGGACGCGATCTTCGTCCAGGGCGCGGACAACGACGACACCCCCATCGAGGAGGGCGGGACCGGTCGGTTCTCCCCGGGTGAGCGCTACGGCCGCGTCTACCAGATCAACTACCTGCGGTGCATCTTCTGCGGGCTGTGCATCGAGGCGTGCCCGACGCGCGCGCTGACGATGACGAACTTCTACGAGCTCGCCGACAACAACCGCGCGGACCTCATCTTCACCAAGGACCAGCTGCTCGCGCCGCTGCAGCAGGGCATGCTTCCGCCGCCCTTCCCGATGGCGGACGGGATGACCGAGCGCGATTACTACAAGGGCAACGTGGCCACGGCTACCGACGCCCAGCGCGAGTACGTCGAGAGGTATGCGGCCGCCGCTCAGGCGGACGAGGCCTCCGACCACACACCGTCGGACAGCGCACAGTCGAAGGAGGAGCAGTGACCACGCCCCTCGAGATCGGCGCAGGGGAGACCGCCCTGTTCTGGATCCTCGGTCCGATCAGCGTCATCGCCGCCCTCGGCCTGCTGTTCGCGCGCAAGTCCGTCCACGCCGCCCTGAGCATGGTCATCGTCATGCTCATCGCCGGTGTCTTCTACATCGCCAACGACGCGCCCTTCGTCGGGATCATCCAGATCATCGTCTACTCCGGCGCTGTGATGATGCTCTTCCTCTTCGTCGTCATGCTCGTCGGGATCGACGCCTCCGACAGCCTGATCGAGACGATCAAGGGTCAACGCGTCGCGACGGCACTCGTCTCGCTCGGCATGCTCGTGCTCCTCACCTCGGTGATCGGGCGGGTCGGCTGGGGTGAGGCCGTTGGCCTCGCAGCGGTCAACACCGAGACCGGCAACGTGACCGGGCTCGCCTACCTCGTCTTCGGTCGCTACCTCTGGCTGTTCGAGGTGAGCGCACTGCTCCTCATCGTCGCCTCGGTCGCCGCCATGGTGCTTGCGCACCGCACGCGGATCACGCCGGCTCCCAACCAGAAGCAGTGGTCCGACAAGCGATTCCAGGAAGGCCGCTTCCCAGCCGGTCTCCCCGCACCGGGTGTCTACGCCCGCCACAACGCGGTGGACACCCCCGCCCTGCTGCCGGACGGCTCGATCTCGGAGATCTCGGTCTCCCGGGTGCTCGCCGCTCGCTCGCAGGTCGTCGACCCGGAGCGGTACGCCGAAGCACCACGTGACATCGATCGTGAGATCGAGGAGGGGAGCGAGCGATGAGCCTGGTCAACTACATCTACCTCTCGGCGATCCTCTTCACGATCGGCGGCGCCACGGTGCTGCTGCGTCGCAACGCGATCATCGTCTTCATGGGTGTCGAGCTCATGCTCAACGCCGCCAACCTCGCCTTCGTCACCTTCGCCCGGATGCACGGGTCACTCGAGGGTCAGGTCATCGCCCTGTTCGTCATGGTGGTGGCCGCGGCGGAGGTGGTCGTCGGTCTGGCGATCATCATCATGATCTTCCGCTCGCGTCGATCGGCCTCGATCGACAACGTCAACCTGCTCAAGGCCTAGAAGGAGCACACAGGTGACATCCCTCGTGACTGCGAGCGCCGCTGCTGCGGGTGCCGGACCGGCATACGCGTGGCTGCTCGTTGCCCTGCCACTGCTCGGCGCCGCCGTCCTCCTCCTCGGCGGACGACGCACCGACTCCTTCGGCCCGCTCCTCGCGACCGCGCTGTCGTGGGCGAGCTTCGTCGTGGCGCTGCCGCTGCTGTTCGCCATGCTGTCCCGGGACCCGTCGGAGCGTGCCGTCCAGCACACCCTGTACTCGTGGATCCCGGTCGGTGACTTCCAGCTGGACGCCGGCATCCTCCTGGACCCGCTGTCGATCTCGTTCGTCCTGCTCATCACCTTCGTCGGGTCCCTGATCCACGTGTACTCGCTGGGCTACATGAAGGACGACCCGAGCCACGTGCGGGGCGAGGGCCGTGAGCTCACCGAGTGGGAGACGAGCCGGGAGCCCTCCGACCGGCGGCGCTTCTTCGCCTACCTCAACCTCTTCGTCGCAGCGATGCTGCTCCTCGTGCTCGCGGACTCGTACGCCCTGCTCTTCGTGGGCTGGGAGGGCGTCGGTCTGGCGTCCTACCTCCTCATCGGGTTCTGGAACCAAAACCGCGCCTACGCGACCGCCGCGAACAAGGCCTTCTGGGTCAACCGGGTCGGTGACATGGGTGTCCTCGCCGCGATGATGGCGATGTTCGCCTCGTTCGGAGCGCTCGACTTCGCGACCGTCGCCGAGTCGGCACCGGAGGCCAGCACCGGCCTGCTCGTCCTCGTGGGCCTGCTGCTCCTGCTCGGCGCCACCGGTAAGTCGGCGCAGTTCCCGCTGCAGAGCTGGCTCGGGGACGCGATGGCCGGCCCGACGCCGGTCTCGGCCCTCATCCACGCGGCGACGATGGTCACCGCCGGTGTCTACCTCATCGTGCGCTCGGCCCCCATCTTCGACAGCGCCCCCACCGCACAGACCGCCGTCGCCGTCATCGGTGCGATCACGCTGCTCTACGGAGCGATCGTCGGTCTGGCCAAGGACGACATCAAGAAGGCGCTCGCCGCCTCGACGATGTCGCAGATCGGCTACATGATGCTCGCGGCCGGACTCGGCCCGGTCGGCTACGTCTACGCGATCATGCACCTGCTCACCCACGGCTTCTTCAAGGCCGGGATGTTCCTCGGTGCGGGCTCGGTCATGCATGGCATGAAGGACGAGGTCAACATGCGCCGGTTCGGCAACCTCAACGCCTTCATGAAGATCACCTGGGTGACCTTCGGGCTGGGCTGGCTCGCGATCATCGGCGTGCCGCCGTTCTCGGGATTCTGGTCCAAGGACGGCGTCATCGAGTCCGCCTTCGTCGGGGAGGGCATCAAGCCCTGGCTGCTCGGCGGCGCCGCCCTCATCGGTGCCGGGATCACCGCGTTCTACATGTCCCGCCTGTTCTTCATGACCTTCCACGGCAAGGCCCGCTGGGACGAGAAGGAGTACCACCCCCACGAGTCGCCGCTCACGATGACGGTGCCGATGATGGTGCTCTCCGTCGGCTCGGCCGCCCTTGGACTCATCCTGTACTTCGGAGGGTTCAAGACCTTCCTCGAGCCCGTCGTCGGCCACGCGGAGGAGCACCACCCGGTGCTCCCGGTCCCGGTCATCATGGGGCTGACCCTCGCGCTCGTCGCCATCGGCGCCTTCTTGGCCTACCGGCAGTATGCGGCGGCCGAGGTCCCGGTCACCCCGCCCGAGGGGTCCTGGGCGACCAAGGCGGCCCGCGCCGACCTGTACCAGGAAGAGGTCAACCGGACCCTCTTCGAGCAGCCCGGTGTGGCGCTCGCGCGCGGCCTGGACTTCGCTGACCGTTCCGGTGTCGACGGCACGGTCGGCGGCCTGTCCTCCTGGATCGCGTCCGCCTCGAGCTCGCTCCGCCGGCTCCAGAACGGTCTGGCCCGGTCCTATGCCCTGACGATGCTCTCCGGTGTCGTCGTCCTCCTCGGTGCCATGTGGGTGATGCAGTGATGACCGATCTTCCCTGGCTGACCATCCTCATGGTCGTCCCCCTCGTGGGGTCTCTCGTCGTGGCTATCCTGCCCAGTGCGGAGACCGCGAAGCAGACAGCTCTCGGGATCTCCCTCGTCACCCTTGCGCTCGGCGTCGTTGCAGCGGCCCAGTTCCAGACCGGCTCCGGTGAGCAGTTCCAGCTCGTCGAGGAGCACTCGTGGATCCCGCAGTTCGGGGTCTCCTACGCCCTCGGTGTGGACGGCATCGCGCTGACCCTGATCCTCCTGGCGCTGGTGCTGACCCCGGTCTGCCTCCTCGCTGCCTGGAACGACCTCGAGGGTGAGGCGGCCTCGGGCCGACGCGTGCAGACCTACTTCGCGCTCATGCTCGTCCTGGTGACCTTCATGGTCGGGGTGTTCGCGGCGACCGACGTCTTCCTCTTCTACGTCTTCTTCGAGGCGATGCTCATCCCGGTGTACTTCCTCATCGGGTCCTTCGGGGGAGCACACCGCCGCTACGCCGCGATCAAGTTCCTCCTCTTCTCGCTCCTCGGCGGGCTCATCATGCTCGTCGCGGTCATCGCGCTCTACTTCGTCGGACCCGGCGGATCGGACGGCTTCCTCGTCTCGTCGCTCACCGGCCTCGACATCGACGCGAGCACCGAGAAGTGGCTGTTCGTCGGCTTCTTCATCGCGTTCGCCATCAAGGCTCCGATGTGGCCGGTGCACACATGGCTGCCGGATGCGGCCTCCGCTGCCAAGCCGGCGACGGCGGTGCTCCTCGTCGGCGTGCTCGACAAGGTCGGCACCTACGGCATGATCCGCTTCTGCCTGCAGCTGTTCCCGGAGGCCAGCGCATGGGCGACCCCGGTCGTCATCACCCTCGCGGTGATCTCGATCCTGTACGGCGCGATGCTAGCCATCGCCCAGACCGACTTCATGCGTCTGATCGCCTTCACGTCGGTCAGCCACTTCGGCTTCATCGTCCTCGGCATCTTCGCGATGACCTCGGTCGGTGGCGGCGGGGCGGCGCTGTACATGGTCAACCACGGGTTCTCGACCGCAGCGCTCTTCCTCATCGTGGGCATGCTGATCTACCGCAACTACGGCAGCCAGCAGATCGGCGACTTCGGTGGTTGGCAGCGGATCACGCCCGGTGTGGCCGGGGTCTTCCTCGTCGCCTGCCTCTCGGCGCTGTCGCTGCCGGGTCTGTCGACCTTCGTCTCGGAGTTCCTCGTCTTCGTGGGGACCTACCAGCGGTACCCGGTCGCAGCACTCGTGGCCCTCCCGGCCGTGGTCCTCGCCTCCATCTACGCCCTCTGGATGTACAAGCGCTCGATGACCGGTCCGCGCCCCGACCTCGGGCGCTTCGTTCCCGACCTCTCGCTCCGTGAGAAGGTCGTCGTCGCCCCCCTCATCATCGCCCTGCTCGGCCTGGGCTTCTTCCCGAAGCTGGCCCTCGACGTCATCGACCCGGCCGTCCAGCAGACGCTGACCCACGTCGACGTGGAGGATGTCTCAGCGCCGCAAGCGACGAGTGGGAGTGAAAGGTGATCCTGGTGAACTCTGTCCTCACTGGTGCCGTGCTCACCGGCCTGCCCACGGCCACGCCGTCGACGTTCGAGACACCGGACGTGAACTGGGCCGCACTCTCCCCGATGCTCATCGTCATGGGCGCCGGTCTGATCGGGATGCTGTTCGAGGCGTTCCTCCCGCGGGGTCGCCGGCACTCGGCCCAGGTGATCCTCGCGGCAGCAGGCATCGTCGTCGCGTTCGTCGCTCTCGTCGTCCTCGCCGTGGACAACCGCACCGTCACGATGGGCGGCTCGGTCGTCATCGACGGGATGTCGCTGTTCCTGATCGGCGCCCTGCTGCTCTTCGGTCTGCTCGGCGTGCTCACCTTCGCGGAGAAGTTCGGCGACGACCGCCCGGACGCCTTCACCCCGATGGGGGCCTCGGTGCCCGGCTCGTCCTACGAGGCGGCGGTCGCCCGTGCAGGCCTGGCGACCTCGGAGGTCTTCCCGCTCGCGCTCATCTCGCTCTCCGGCATGATGATGTTCGTCTCGGCGGGTGACCTCATCACGATGTTCGTCGCGCTCGAGGTGCTCTCGCTGCCGCTGTATGTGCTGGTCGGCCTGGCCCGGCGCCGTCGCCTGCTGTCGCAGGAGGCGTCGCTGAAGTACTTCCTCCTCGGTGCGTTCGCGAGCGCGTTCTTCCTCTTCGGCGCGGCCTTGCTCTACGGCTACGCCGGCACGACGGACCTCGCCGGCATCGCCGCGGCGATCGGCTCCCCGCCGCCCGGCATGGAGCCGCTGCTCATCCCCGCCATCCTCCTGGTCCTGGTCGGCCTGCTCTTCAAGGTCGGAGCGGTGCCCTTCCACTCCTGGACGCCCGACGCATACCAGGGCGCCCCGACCCCTGTCACCGGCTTCATGGCGGCGGCGACGAAGGCCGCGGCCTTCGGAGCGATGCTCCGCTTCCTCTACGTCGGTGTGGAGTCGGCCCGGTGGGACTACCGCTACGGGGTCGCTGCGATCGCTGTGCTGACGATGGTCGTCGGTGCCGTCGTGTCCGTCTCGCAGACCGACGTCAAGCGCCTGCTTGCCTACTCGTCGGTCGCGCACGCCGGCTTCATCCTCGTCGGGGTGCTTGCCTTCTCGACCCTCGGTCTGCGCGGTGTGCTGTTCTACGCGCTGGCCTACGGTCTGACGACGATCGCCGCCTTCGCCGTCGTCTCGACGGTCCGGCAGAACGACTCGGAGGCCACCAACCTCTCGCAGTGGGCCGGCCTCGGTCAGCGCCACCCGGTCGTGGCGGGCACGTTCGCCTTCCTGCTGCTCGCCTTCACCGGCATCCCGCTGACCTCGGGCTTCACGGCCAAGTTCGCCGCGTTCGCCCCTGCGGTCGAGTCGGGAACACTTGGGACCGTCCTCGTCGTGATCGGTGTCCTGGCCTCGGCTGTGACCGCCTTCGTCTACGTGCGGATCATCGTCCTGATGTACTTCTCCGACACCCCGACCGACGGTGTCACCGTCGCCGAGGCCTCACCCCTGACGACGGCCGCCATCGCGGTCGGCACGGCGGCGACGCTCATCCTCGGTGTCATTCCCGGTCCGGTCCTCGAGCTCGCGGAGCGCGCCTCCGAGCTGCTGCGCTGATCCATGGTCGCGACTGACACCACCGCCATGACCGCGGGCACGGGCACCCCCGCGGTCATGACGATCCCGGGGATCTCGGAGGAGCTCCAGGCGCGCCTCGCCGAGGGGATGGCGCGCGTCGACGCCGCCCTCCGGGCAGCGGTGGACCACGAGGACCCGTTCATCCGGGAGGCCTCGTCGCACCTCATCGAGGCCGGCGGCAAGCGCGTTCGCCCGCTCCTCACGTTGCTCGCCGCCGAGCTCGGTGAGGGGGTCAACGACGACGTGGTCACCGCAGCAGCGGCCGTCGAGCTCACCCACCTCGCCTCGCTCTACCACGACGACGTCATGGACGACGCCGTGGTGCGGCGCGGCAGCCCGAGCGTCAACGCCAAGTACGACAACAGCACGGCGATCCTCGTCGGCGACCTGCTCTTCGGCAAGGCCTCCGAGCTTGTCGCGGACCTCGGTGCCGAGGCGGTGAAGATCCAGGCGCAGACCTTCGTCCGGTTGTGCGCCGGCCAGATCCGCGACGACCGGCCGTCACCGGGAGACAGCGATCCTGTCGAGTACTACCTGCGCATTCTCGCCGACAAGACCGGCGTCCTCATCGCGACGGCCGCCCGCTACGGCGCGATGTTCAGCGGGTGCGACGCCGAGACCGTCGAGACGGTGCGTGAGTACGGCGAGCGGGTCGGCATGACCTTCCAGCTCGCCGACGACCTCATCGACATCGCCAGCGACACCGAGGACATGGGCAAGGTCCCTGGCACCGACCTGCGCGAGGGGAAGCGCACCCTCCCTGTGCTCTATGCCCTCGCCTCGGACGACCCTGCCGATGCCCGGCTCCAGGAGCTGCTTCGCGCGGACCTCAGCCGTGACGACGCCTCCCACGCCGAGGCGCTGGGCCTCCTCCGGGTGCACCCGGCCATGGCGGCGGCCGAGGAGCGCACCAGGGCGGTCGCCCGCTCGGCCCGCGAGGCGCTCGCCGGACTGTCCGACAGCGAGGCCAAGCTGGCGCTCGAGACCCTTGCCGACCTGATCGTCGCCCGCGTGGGCTGAGCAGATGGGCGGGGGCAGGGGGATGAGTTCAGCGAGCTGGGACGCTGCGACTGCCGGTCTGCCTGCCCCGTTGGCCATCGTCGACCTCGACGCCTTCGACCGCAACGCCCGCTCGCTCGTCCACCGGGCGGCCGGCAAGCCCATTCGACTCGCCAGCAAGAGCGTGCGCTGCAGCGACCTGATGGCCCGTGCCCTCAGTGAGCCCGGGTTCTCGGGCATCATGGGTTTCGCTGTCCCAGAGGCGATCTGGCTGGTCGGTGAGGGATTCACGGACGTCTTCGTCGCATACCCGAGCGTGGACCTGTGCGCCCTGTCCCAGGTGCGCGCCGACGAGCAGCTGGCCCGGGAGATCACCGTCACCATCGACTCGCTCGAGCATGTCGAGCTGTATGCGTCGCTCACCGGCAGCCACCCGCTCAAGGTCGCGATCGACGTCGACGCGTCGCTGCGGGTCGGGCGGGTTCACCTCGGAGTGCGTCGATCGCCCATCCGCACCGCCGAGCAGGCGGTCCAGGTCGCGCGCGCTGCGCTGGATGCAGGGCTGGTCGTCGAGGGCCTGATGTTCTACGAGGCCCAGATCGCCGGGGTGCCCGACACGAGCCCGGCGGTCCGGCTCATGAAGCGACGCTCCCACGCCGAGCTGCTCGAGCGGCGCGCGGCCATCGTCGGCGCGGTCGCCGAGCTCACGCCGCTCCGGTTCGTCAACGGAGGCGGGACGGGGAGCCTGCACCTCACGACCACCGACGACTGCGTGACCGAGCTCAGTGCCGGGTCGGGCCTCTACGGTCCGGGGCTCTTCGACGAGTACGACGACTTCACTGCGCAGCCGGCGATGGCCTTCGCGCTGCCTGTCGTGCGCCGTCCGGCGCCGGGGATGGTGACGCTGTTCGGTGGGGGCTACATCGCCTCCGGGCCGGCGAGCAAGAGCCGTCTGCCCCGGCTCTACGCGCCCGCCGGGCTCTCGTACGTCGGGACCGAGGGTGCAGGCGAGGTGCAGACCCCGGTGACCGGTGCTGCCGCCGACGACGGCCTGCGGATCGGGGACCGGGTCTGGCTCCGTCATGCGAAGGCCGGCGAGGCGTGTGAGCGGTTCGCGGAGCTGCATCTCATCCGGGGCGACGAGCTCATCGCGACCGTCCCGACCTACCGAGGAGAGGGTCACTGCTTCGGCTGAGCTCCACAGCCGATGTTCGAGGGTAGTCGGCAGAAGGCACGCCGCAGACCCCTCGCGCTCGCGCAATAGTCGCTATGGTTACCGCCATGGCGGCTGGCACCCCGCCCGGCCGCATCCACGGGATTGGTGGAGCAGACGTGAGCAGTGTCGCGAACGGTGTGGATCAGCAGTCCTCGAAGACTGAGATCGCAATCTCCAAGGGATGGGTACAGGGCGTCGCCCTCGTCATGGTCTTCGGATTCCTCGTCATGGGGATCCTGGCGTATCGAACGTACAGCGACTCGATGCCGCTACCGACGCAGGTCGTGAGCGAGAGCGGTGACGTCGTCTACACCGACGAGGAGATCACGTCGGGGCAGCAGATCTTCCTGCGACGCGGTCTGCAGCAGTACGGCTCGGTGGTGGGTCACGGGGCCTATCTCGGCCCGGACTTCACCGCCGAGTACCTCCGGCTCTCGAGCGAGCACGTCCGCGAGTCACTCACGGCCCAAGGCGTGCAGGACCCGACTGCGGCCACCGTGGAGATGCTGCGGACCAACCGCTACGACCCCGAGACAGGGGTCCTGGTCTTCACGCCGGAGCAGGTCAGCGCCTTCGAGGAGATCCGTGAGTACTACGCGGACTTCTTCGGGGTGGACACCACCGAGCACGGCCTGCTGCCATCGGCCATCACCGACCCCGGGCAGATCCATGACCTGACCGCCTTCTTTGGCTGGACCGCGTGGGCGGCGGCTGCCGAGCGTCCGGGCCACAGCTACTCCTACACCAACAACTGGCCGCCCGAGCCCCGCGTCGACAACTCGCCGACCGCCGACGTGCTCGTCTGGTCGGCCATGTCCCTCGTCGCGCTGCTCGTCGGCCTGGGTGCGCTGTTCGCCCTCTATGGACGGTGGAGCAAGCGGATCGGCTGGCACGGTAGCGAGGTGCCGTCGCTGTCGTTCCTCCAGCCGGGCACAGTCGGCATCACCAAGGCGCAGAAGGCGACGGCGTGGTTCTTCCTCGTCGTGTCGCTGCTCTTCCTCGTCCAGGCAACCCTCGGTGCGGCCGTGGAGCACTACCGGGCCGACCTCAGCAGCTTCTTCGGCCTCGACCTCGCCCAGATCCTGCCCTTCAACCTGGCCCGGACCTGGCACCTGCAGCTGTCGCTGCTGTGGACCGCTGCAGCCTTCCTTGCGGCGGCGATCTTCCTGGCGCCGATCATCTCGGGCCGTGAGCCACGCCGGCAGCACTGGCTGGCCTACGGCCTGCTCGGCGCCCTCTTCGTCGTCGTCGTGGGCATGCTCACCACCACGGCCATCAGCACCTTCGGTGCGGAGTGGGCCGAGGGCTCGATCTTCTTCGACCAGCAGTGGGAGTACCTCGATCTGCCACGGTTCTGGCAGATTCTGCTCGTCATCGGCCTGTTCATCTGGTTCCTCATCATCTACCGGGCCATCCGCTCCCGGCTGCGCAGCGAGTCGAAGTTCAACATGCCGTGGCTGTTCGTGTACGCGGCGCTCGCCATCCCCGCGTTCTACGCCGTCGGACTGCTCGCCACGACGGACACCCATCTGACAGTGGCCGAGTTCTGGCGCTTCTGGGTCGTGCACCTGTGGGTCGAGGACTTCCTCGAGCTCTTCACGACGGTCATGGTCGCGTACATCTTCGTCATGCTCGGCGTGGTGCGCCGCCGGATCGCCATCAACATCATCTTCCTCGACATCATCCTGTACTCGATGGGTGGCGTCATCGGGACGATGCACCACCTGTACTTCTCGGGCACGCCGGTCGAGCACATGGCGCTCGGGGCGGTGTTCTCCGCCCTCGAGGTCATCCCACTCACCTTCCTCACGGTCGAGGCGTGGACGTTCCTGCAGCTCGGCGCGCGGCAGGAGTCGCGCAGCACGGCGCCATTCCCGCACCGCTGGGCGGTGATGTTCCTCGTGGCGGTGGGATTCTGGAACTTCCTGGGGGCCGGCGTCTTCGGCTTCCTCATCAACCTGCCGATCGTGTCGTACTTCCAGATCGGCACGGCGCTGACGGCGAACCACGGGCACGGCGCGATGATGGGCGTCTACGGCATGCTGGCCGTGGGTCTGGCGCTCTTCGCCCTGCGCTACATCGTCAGACCCGACAAGTGGTCGGACAAGCTGGCGAGGACCTCGTTCTGGTCGCTCAACATCGGGCTGGCATGGATGGTGTTCGCCACCCTGCTGCCGCTCGGGGTGCTGCAGCTGTGGCACTCGGTCAACGAGGGCTACTACGAGGCCAGAACGCTGGGCTACATCGCCCAACCCGGCAACGCGGTGCTCGAGTGGCTGCGCTTCCCCGGCGATGTCGTCTTCATCGTCGGCGGCATCCTGCCCTTCATCTGGCTGGCCTTCATGGGTGTCCGGCATGGTCTCGCCGCCACGGTGACGACGATGGAGCCGGAGACCTTGTTCGTCGAGGAGCACTCCCAAGCCAGGGAGGACCGGACCGGCCTCGTCGACGCGTCGTCGGCCCGCAGCGATGCCCCGGGGACCAGTCGCTACGCATCCGACCGACGCACCGGCGGTGACGGGACGACCGACCCATGACGCAGATCGAGGTCTCGGCCTGGCTGGCCGCCGGGTACGCCGTGGTCCTGGTGCTCGTGGCGTACGGCATCGACGCCCTTGCCCGGCGCGCTCAGCTCACGCTGACCGACCACCATGCCCCCGGCTTCACCTACCACGAGGACCACGACGCCTGGCTGTGCCCGCAGGACCAGTGGCTCTGGCCGCAGTCCTTCGACCCCGACAACCGGGTCATGCGCTACCGCGGCAGCCCATCCGTCTGCAACCACTGTCCGGTCAAGGACAGCTGCACCACATCGGACGACGGTCGCGAGATGCGCCGGATGGTCGACACGTGGCCGGCCTCGGAGTCGGCTCGCTTCCATCGCGGAATTGCCTGTGCTGTAACGGTGCTCGCGATGGTCTGGCCGCTTGCGACGGCTTTCACGGTCAACCAGTGGAGTAGCCAGGTGCTGGTTCTCGGGGTGGCTGTCGCCGCTGCCCTGGCATCCCTGCCGTTGTGGTCCCACCTGCGCCACACCCCGGCCGATCCTCACGGGGTCCTCGTGAAGTCGTTGGACGAGAACCTCGAGGATCGTGCGGCGGCCGCGGCGGCCCTCGCCCGCCGGGCCACCACATACGCCTCCGACCGAAGGAGTGAAGCCGGCCGTGCCTAGCTCTGTGATTGCCGCCATCGTGGTGGTGCTCATCCTCGTCCTGCTCGCCGCGTCTTCCCTGCGGGTGGTGCGGGAGTACGAGCGGGTGGTGGCGTTCCGCCTCGGCCGCCTGCGCGGCCCGCTCGGGCCCGGCATCGTCGTCATGCTGCCCTTCCTGGACCGGATGGTGCGGGTCGACCTGCGCGTGGTCACCTTGACGATTCCGCCGCAGGAGGTCATCACGCGCGACAACGTCACGGCGCGCGTCAACGCGGTCGTGATGTTCAAGGTGGCCGATCCGGTGCGCTCGGTCATGGAGGTGGAGAACCACGCCGTCGCGACCTCGCAGTTCGCGCAGACCACGCTTCGCTCGGTCGTGGGGCGAGCCGATCTCGACACCCTCCTCGCGCACCGCGCCGACCTCAACGAGGACCTCGCCCAGTCGATCGCGGCTCAGACCGAGCCGTGGGGGGTGGAGGTCTCCATCGTCGAGATCAAGGACGTGGAGATCCCGGAGATCATGCAGCGGGCAATGGCGCGCGAGGCTGAGGCGGAACGGGAGCGCCGCGCCAAGGTGATCAGCGCCAGAGGTGAGCTGCAGGCCTCGCAGGAGCTCCGCGATGCTGCGCTGACGCTCAGTGAGGCACCGGCGTCGCTGCAGCTGCGCTACCTCCAGACCCTCCTGGAGCTGGGGGCCGACCAGAACTCGACCGTCGTGTTCCCCCTACCGATGGACATCATCGGACCACTGCTCAGCGCCGTGGAGCGGTCCACCTCCGGTCCGTCCGCTCCGGCGGAGAACAAGCCCATCGAGCCTACGCACAAGCGCGGGCTGGCCGTCGTCGACGATCGCGGGAAGGTGAACCCTGATGAGTGAAGACAGCGATCTCAATCCCCTCGAGCCCGGCCGCCCGATCCGGCTCGAACCCACGCCACCGGGCTTCTGGATGACCGTGCTCGGTGTCTTCGCGGCAGTGCTGGGCCCGTTCTTCGGGTTCCTCGTCGGCAGCAGCATGGGGCGTGGAGACGGCGACCCGCTGCTCAGCCCGCTGTACTGGGGACTCTTCGTCGGTGTCGTCGTCGGCGGACTGGGGGTGATCGCGGCGGTGATCGGTGGACGACGGCTGTGGCTGCACTACCACCGCGAGCACCGTGCCCAGCAGGACGAGGTAGAGGTGCGGGCCTCATGACTACCCCCGCGGCTGTCCCGGTTGTCCCGTTGGACCCAGCCCCCACCCGCACCGACCACCGCTCCGAGCGGGCTCCCGACCGCCTCATGAGGCGGGTCCTCGGCGTCGAGGAACCAGTTCAGCAGCTGGGCGCGGGTGCGAGCCAGGGGGCGCACCGTGCGTTCCGGGTCTCGGTCCTCATCTCGGCGGTGCGGTGCCTCATCACGTATGCGCTCGTCCCTGTCCTCGTGCCCGTCCTCAGCCTCTCCGGCTGGGTGGCGGCCCCGATCGGCATCGCGCTGTGCGTGCTCGCCGTCGTCAACGGGGTCGTGAGCGTGCGCCGGTTCTGGCGGATCGATCACCCGAAGCGCTGGATGTACACCGCATTCATCGGGGTCGTCTTCATCATCCTCGCGATCGCCCTCGTCTCGGACCTCGCACGGTTGGGGGTGATGGCATGAGTGAGGAAGCTCGACTCGAGTCCGGGTCGCTGCGGCCGGAGCAGGCACTGGACCAGCCGCCCGGGACCGAGGAGGAGTTCCGACCGAGCGAGTGGGAGAGCGCCTTCCTGAGTATCGCGCTCTTCGGTGGGCTCATCCTCTTCGGAGTCGGCTGCGTCCTGTTCGGCTGGAACTGAGTCGCGCACGTCCTGAGCCAGCCGCGCCGTCTGCTGGGCCTCAGTTCTGGCGGGGGCGCCGACGGTTCAGCATGTCGGCCGTGAGGATCACGAGGGCGACCCAGACGATCGCGAACCCGATCCAGCGCTCCCGGGTCATCTCCTCGTCGAGGAGCGTGATGGCGACGATGAGCTGCAGCACCGGAGTGATGAACTGGATGAGGCCGATCGTCGTCAGGGGGACCCGGCGTGCCGCCGCGGCGAAGAGCAGCAGCGGGATGGCGGTGATGACTCCGGCCGAGAGCATGAGCAGCGTGTGTCCCGTCCCCTCCCGGCCAAGCGTCGCGCGTCCGGTCAGTTCGGCCCAGGCGATCATGCCAAGGGCGACCGGGACGAGGAGCGAGCTCTCCAGCGCCAGCCCCCGCATGGCGGTGAGCGACGCCCCGACCGCCTTCTTCACCATCCCGTAGAGCCCGAAGCTGAACGCCAGCACGAGGGCGATGACGGGCACCGTCCCGGTGGTGATGCTGAGGTAGACCCCGGCCGCAGCGCCGATGCCGACGGCGATCCACTGCATGGTCCGTAGCCGCTCGCCGAAGACGACGACTCCCAGGGCAACGGTCACGAGGGGATTGAGGAAGTACCCCAGCGCGGCCTCGGTCGTCCTGCCGCTCACGACGGCGAAGACGTAGGTGCCCCAGTTCCCAGCGATGAGAGCAGCCGCCGCCAGCATCCCCAGCATGAGCCTGCGGTTGCGCAGCGTCGGCCCGAGCCACTGCAGGTCCCTGCGGAAGATGAGGATGACCACGCAGAACACCATCGACCAGAGGATCCGGTGCGCCAGGATCTCGATGGCACCCGATGGCCGCAGGGCGGCGAAGTAGAGCGGGAAGATCCCCCAGATCCCGTATGCGGTGAGGACGAAGAGGCTGCCGCGCCTCACCTCGTCCACGCCTCTGCTCACGGGCCGACCTTACGCGCGTCGGACCGATCCGGCGCGTCGGTCCGCGAGCCGGATGGCGCGCCGGCAGAAGGGGTTGCGGCTTCTCGGGTGAGGTGCTGCTACTCGACGGTCCAGGTGTCGTTGCCGCGCAGCAAGGCGTCGAGGGCGGTGTCGTCGCTGGGGCGGCCGGCGCTCTCGACGGCGGTGGCGATCTGCTCGCGGACCAGGTCGTCGTTGGTGGGGCGGCTGATGCTGCGGAAGATGCCCATGGGGACATGCGCCATGGTGCCGTCGTCGAGCCGGGAGAGCGCGAAGGCCGCGGTGGGGTTGGGGTCGGTGGCGTCGTGGATGACGACGGGACGCCCGGCGGCCTCGGCCTCGGGGACGAAGGTGACCGATCCGTTGGGTTCGCGCACGAGGACCTGGCGGTCGTTCTCGGTGCCGGCGGAGACCGGCTCGCCGTGGACGAGCTTGACCAGGCGCGCGGCCTGGCTGTCGCGGTCCTTGATGAGCTGGAAGGCGCCGTCGTTGAAGATGGGGCAGTTCTGGTAGATCTCGACGAACGCGGCGCCGCGGTGCGAGGCGGCCGCCCGCAGGACCTCGGTGAGGTGGGCCCGGTCGCTGTCCATGGTGCGGGCGACGAAGGTGGCCTCGGCGCCCAGAGCCAGGGAGAGCGGGTTGAACGGGGTGTCCACCGAGCCCATCGGCGTGGACTTGGTGATCGTCCCGGTCTCGGAGGTCGGGGAGTACTGGCCCTTGGTGAGTCCGTAGATCTTGTTGTTGAACAGCAGGATCGTGATGTTGACGTTGCGGCGCAGGGCGTGGATGAGGTGGTTGCCGCCGATGGAGAGCGCGTCCCCGTCGCCGGTGACGACCCACACCGACAGGTCCGGCCGGGAGGTCGCCAGGCCGGTCGCGATCGCGGGAGCGCGGCCGTGGATGGAGTGCATCCCGTAGGTGTCGAGGTAGTACGGGAACCGTGAGGAGCACCCGATCCCGGAGACGAAGACGATGTTCTCCCGGCGCAGGCCGAGCTCGGGCAGGAAACCTTGCACCGCTGCCAGCACCGCGTAGTCACCGCAGCCGGGGCACCAGCGGACCTCCTGGTCGGAGGTGAAGTCCTTCTTCGTCAGCGGGAGCTGGCCCTCACCCAGGGTGGGGACATCCGCGACACCGGAGCGAGGCATACCCAGGTCTGTGACGTGACTGGTCATCGGACGGCTCCTACCGTGGCAGCCGCGGGAGAGGCAGAACCGGCGTCGACGGCTGTGGTGATGGCCTCGACCAGCTCGCTGATGGTGAACGGCAGGCCGCGGACCTGGTTGACCGACTGCACGTCGACGAGGTACTCGGCGCGCAGCAGCAGGGCGAGCTGGCCGGTGTTCATCTCGGGCACCAGGACCCGGGAGTAGGACCGCAGCACCTCGCCGAGGTTGGCGGGGAAGGGGTTGAGGTGGCGCAGATGGGCGCGAGCCACCGACAGCCCGAGGGAGCGGGCCTCACGGACGGCAGCGGCGATGGGTCCGTAGGTCGAGCCCCACCCGAGGACGAGCACCTCGGCGTCGCCGGTCGGGTCGTCGACCTCGATGCCAGGGACGGTGATCCCGGCGACCTTCGCCGCCCGCAGGCGCACCATGAGGTCGTGGTTGTCGGGGTCGTAGGAGATGTCGCCGGTCAGGTTCGCCTTCTCGATCCCACCGATGCGGTGCTCCAGGCCAGGGGTACCGGGGGCGACCCACGGACGGGCCAGGGTCTCCGGGTCCCGCTGGTAGGGGTAGAACACCGGCTCGCCGCCGTCGTCGGTGGCGTTCGGTTCGGTCGTGAACTCGACCTTCAGGTCCGGCAGGTCTCGCGCCGAGGGGACGCGCCACGGCTCGGAGCCGTTGGCGAGGTAGCCGTCGGAGAGCACGAACACCGGTGTGCGGTAGGTGGTCGCGATCCGCACCGCCTCCATGGCGATGTCGAAGCAGTCGGCCGGGGACTGGGGAGCCACGATCGGCACTGGCGACTCACCGTTGCGGCCGAACATCGCCTGCAGCAGGTCGGACTGCTCGGTCTTGGTCGGCAGACCGGTCGAGGGGCCGCCGCGCTGGACATCGACGATGACCAGCGGCAGCTCGAGGGCAGCCGCCAGCCCGATCGTCTCGGACTTCAGCGCGATGCCGGGACCACTGGTCGTGGTGAGGCCGAGCGCGCCACCGAAGGCAGCGCCGAGCGCCATCCCGATGCCGCCGATCTCGTCCTCGGCCTGCAGCGTCATCACGCCGTAGCGCTTCAGGCCGGCGAGCACGTGCAGGATGTCACTGGCCGGGGTGATCGGGTACGAGCCCAGCACCAGCGGCAGACCGCTGCGGTGTGAGGCTGCGACGAATCCGTAGGCCAGCGCGGTGTTTCCGGTGATGTTGCGGTACGTCCCCGCGGGAGCCGCAGCCGGCGCAACCTCGTAGCGGTGCGCGAACTCCTCGGTCGTCTCGCCGTAGTGGAGCCCCGCATACAGCGCAGCGAGGTTCGCCGCGAGGATGTCCGGCTTGTCCGAGAACTTGCTCTTCAGGAACGCCTCGGTGCCCGCCGTCGGGCGGGTGAACATCCACGACAGCAGCCCGAGGGCGAACATGTTCTTCGCCCGTTCCTTCTCCTTGCGGGTCAGGGACTCGAACTCGGCCAGCGCCTCGACCGTGATAGAGGTCAGCGCCACCGGCCGCACCTGCCAGGAGTCCAGCGACCCGTCCTCGATGGGGTTCGTCGTGTACCCGACCTTGGCCAGGTTGCGCCGACTGAACTCATCGGTGTTGACGATGATCGTCGCTCCGCGCGGCACATCGGCAAGGTTCGCCTTCAACGCCGCAGGGTTCATCGCCACCAGCACATCGGGGGCATCACCGGGCGTGAGGACGTCGTGGTCGGCGAAGTGGAGCTGGAAGCTCGAGACCCCGGGCAGAGTGCCCGAGGGAGCGCGGATCTCTGCCGGGAAGTTCGGCAGAGTCGACAAGTCGTTTCCCAGGGCAGCAGTCTCGGAGGTGAATCGGTCACCCGTGAGCTGCATGCCATCGCCGGAGTCCCCAGCGAACCGGATCACAACCTTGTCGAGCTGGGCAGGGGTATTGGCCATGATGTTCCCAGTTTACGACTGGTACACCATAGATTCTCGCGAGTCCAGCGTTTGGAGCCGTTCGGGCGAGTCGCGGGTGGAACCGGGTTGACCAGGGACGATGTGTTCGCCGGGAGCGGGCCAGGGCTGGGTCGGGAGGACTGGCGCTGCTGGTATGCGGGTCGCGGGCTGGCGCGGATGCCCCCGGGGCCAGGGGATCGCTGGGAATGAGAGATGATCCTCTGCGTGCGCACGCTTCTCCCGGACCTCACCCCGCTGCGCACCAGCCCCGCCTACCTGCGGCTGTGGACCGGCTTCACCCTTGCCGGCGTCGGTGCCCAGATGGCGACGGTCGCGATCGGTTTGCAGGTCTACGACCTCACCGGCTCCTCCGCGGCGGTGGGCCTCGTGGGGCTCTTCGCTCTCGTGCCGCTCGTCGTGCTCGGCCTCTACGGTGGTGCGCTGGCCGATCAGCACGACCGTCGTCTCGTCGCCCTGATTGCCCAGCTCGTCGCCTGGGTGAGCAGTGTGCTGCTGGCGGCCCAGGCATACCTGGGGAACACGCAGGTCTGGATCCTGTATGCGCTGGTCGCCCTCTTCAACGGAGCGTTCGCCGTCATGTCGCCGGCGCGGTCGAGCATCTATCCGCGGATCCTGCCGAAGGAACAGCTCCCGGCCGCCAACGCGCTCGGCGTTCTCGCCATGAACACCGCGATGACGGTCGGCCCACTGCTCGCGGGCGTGCTCATCGGTTGGCAAGGCTTCCGCGCCGCCTACACCTTCGATGCGGTGATCACCACGGCGGCTCTCTGGGGGCTGCTCACCCTCGGTCCGATCAAGCCGGAGCCGGGGGAGGGATCGCGCCGGGCTGGATTCCGTTCGGTGACAGAGGGATTCGGCTTCCTCCGGCGAAGCCCCAACGTCCGGATGACCTTCATCACCGACATCTTCGCAATGGTCCTCGCCCAGCCGAGGGTGCTCCTCCCCGCGGCGGGCATGGTCATCCTCGGCGGAGGAGCGACGACGGTCGGCAACCTGTATGCGGCAGCTGCGGTCGGCGGCATCGTCGCCATGTTCTTCTCGGGTCGATTGGGATCGGTGCGAAGGCAGGGTGTCGCGATCCTCGTCTCGATCTGTGGTTGGGGCGCGGGGATCGCCGGCCTCGGGGTCGCGCTGCTGCTGGCGGGCGGTCCGCTCACCCAGCAGCAGGCGTTCTGGCTCGCCATGCTGGGGATGTTCGCGGCGGGCGCATCCGATGCGGTGTCCGCGGTGTTCCGGACCACGATCCTGCAGAGCGCTGCGCCGGATCACATGCGAGGACGGCTGCAGGGGGTCTTCATCGTCGTGGTCGCGGGTGGGCCGCGGGTCGGCGAGATCGTCGGTGGAGGAGTGGCCGATGCGATCGGCGAGGGGTGGACAGCTGTCGCCGGAGGTCTCGCGTGCATCCTCGTCATGGGGTACTTCCGCCTGCGCTCGCGAGGTTTCGTCGCCTACGACGCGCGGACGCCCACGCCGTAGTCTCGCTGCACCGGCGTGGGCGGAGCTCTGGGACTCGTCGTCCACAATCGCCAGGTCCATGATCACCCAGCCGGGCAAGGTCTGTCAGTGCGCCCTGGTTGGGTTGATGCATGGCGGGGAATGGGTTTGGGGTTCTGGAGCGGGTGCGGGAGGCGGCGTTGGGGCCGTGTCTGCAGCCGGCGGGGGAGCGTGGGGTGGG
>JAAYCP010000294.1 GCA_012729695.1 Actinomycetales bacterium
GACCAGGCGCTGCATGCGGTGGTGATGGAGGCCTACGTCCACGGGGTCTCCACCCGCAGCGTCGATGACCTGGTCGCCGCCCTCGGCGGGGCCGGGATGTCCAAGTCCGAGGTCTCGCGGATCTGCGCCGGCCTGGATGAGACGGTCGGCGCGTTCCGGTCCCGGACCCTGGGGCACGCCCGGTTCCCGTACGTGTTCTTGGACGCGACCTACCTGCACGTGCGCGAGGCCGCGCGTGGGCAGGTGGTCTCCAAGGCGGTCGTGGTCGCCACCGGCGTCACCGAGCACGGCGGCCGCGAGATCCTGGGCCTGGATGTCGGCGACAGCCGGGGGCACCTCCCGCTTGCGGGGGCGGACGAGACGTTCTGGCGCAAGTTCCTCACCGATCTCAAAGACCGCGGCCTGTCCGGGGTGCTGCTGGTCATCTCCGACCAGCACGCCGGCCTGGTCAAAGCCCTGAACCGCTGCTTCATCGGCGCCGCGCACCAACGCTGCCGGGTCCACTTCGCCCGCAACCTGCTCGCCCTGGTGCCCAAGTCCCACAAGCACATGGTCGCCGCGCTGTTCCGCACGATCTTCGCCCAACCCGACGCGGCCGCCGTGCACCAGACCTGGGACCAGGTCCGTGACCAGCTCGCCCGCGCGTTCCCCAAGATCGGGACGTTGATGGACGACGCCAAGGCTGAGGTTCTCGCGTTCACCGCCTTCCCGCGGGCGCACTGGACCAAGATCTGGTCCAACAACCCCATCGAGCGGGTCAACAAAGAGATCAAAAGAAGAGCCCGCGTGGTGGGCATCTTTCCCAACGACCCTGCCGTGATCCGCCTCGTCGGAGCCGTCCTGGCCGACGCCCACGACGAATGGCAAGTGGCCGACCGCCGCTACCTCTCCGAAGCCTCCATGGCGTTGCTGCACAACACCAGCGATACTGAACCCGCCGCTGTAATCACCAGCGGCCCGTGAGCATCAAGAATCACCCTTGAAAGCCCACCACCCCACGGGACACAGTCCACATGCGCGGATAGGGCCGCCTGGCTCGCCGCCCGTTGGATCGTTCGATCCGGCACAAGGTGCCCCTCACGCACGAGCGGAACACGCCTGATCATGCGCCAACGCCGGCCCCAGCTGAGTGCTAACGTGACCTGTCAGGGGGATTGCTCCTCACGTGGCCGACAGTCAGGGGTTTTATGAAATGAATAGGAAGTCGAGCGCTCGACGGTCGCTGATCGCGTTCATTGCCGCCGCGGTAGTGACGTTTAGCATCGCGACAGTGGCTTCGGCGGTCGTCTGGAAGAGCGGAACGACATACTGCGCCGGCACTCAGCGAACCGTCGGATACTCCACCGGCACTACGGAGCATTACCCGGGGCCTTCGGGGTACGGCATCTTCTACAACGGTTCCTCGTGGAAGACGACGAAGCGGTTGGCAAGTGCAACAGGGGGCGGCTTCTGGTTCGTTCAGACTGGTGGCAGCATCAGCAGCTCGGGCACCTACGCCGAGTGCACGAGCATCACGTAGCCATCGGGGCTATGTAGGTCGGCGTGCATGCTCACACGTGCAAACTGGGCTCGCCAAAGGCGACTAGTCGGGCGTCTTCCTCTCCCTGTGTTGCGGCTCAGGCTTGAGTTGGATCAGATGGCGCATGCGATACGGGGATCGTGGTCCGCAATAGTGGCGCACGCGGCGGCGGGGCCACCATCGGTACACAACGAACCCTGCGATTGCGCACAGAAGGCTAGGAGTGATCAACAGTGAAATCGGCCTGTGCCCGAACCATCTCTTGGGCGGTGTGCGCCGCTGTGCTGCTGGGTTGCTCGGGGGGCGAGGAAGTCGCTACCCCCGGGTCGATCCCGTCCGAGACGATGTCGACGGTGCGGGGGATGGAAGAATGGATCGTGGGTGTCGTCGAGTGCCTGCATGATTCGGGGTGGCCGAGCGCAGAACTGAACTCCACAGGCGACGGCATCAATGTTCGGGACCTCACCGCGGAGCAGCGCGGCGACTTCCGCGGGGCCCATGACCTATGCGTCGAGCTTGCCGGAGATGCTCCGAACTCCGCCCCGCTGGGCGAGGACGAGGTGCGCCAGCTTTACGCGCATCTAGTCGCAATGGTCACGTGCATAGAGGAGCTCGGGTACGAGGTGCGATCCACCCCTCCCAGTGAGAGTGTGTTCGTCCAAACCTACCTCAGCGGGGAGCCACCGTGGAGCCCTTACGTCGACCTCGACGCGAGCATGAACCCGAGTGACTGGGACGAGCTCAATCGCCGCTGTCCGCAGGCGCCATGGAAATGAGTGGTCGCTCCTCTGCGGCCTTCGAGGAGACGACCGCGCGCGACGACGAGCGACGGCGAAGTAGGGACTCTTCGATGAAACGGCCGGAACCACCTGGGGCTTCGTTGCGGATGGCCCTTCGTCGATCTGGTCCGAGGCTGCGCACGGTGATTATCGTGACGACGCTGATATTGGCGGCGGCGGTAGGGGGATGGTGGGCCGGGCGGGTGACGCTGACGTCGGTGGCGCCAATCGACGGCGTCCAGCGCAGTGCGATCGATACGGTGTGGGCGGAGGCGAGTAAGGGCTCGGTTGGTCGGTCGTTGGCCTTCTCGACGACCGTGCGTCAGCCGGCGGTGCCGGTCGCGCAGAACGCCCTCTCAGGCGTGGTGACATCCGTATCGCCCGGTGAACTCGACCAGGGCGAGATCGCCTACGTCGTCGGCGACACCCCAGTGCGAGTGGTGCAGGGGGCCAAACCGTTCTGGCGAGACCTGACGACGGGCGCTAAGGGAGAGGACGTCGCGACGTTGCAGCGGCTGCTCATCGATGAGGGCCACCTGCGCGGGTCGGCAGATGGGGACTTCGGGGCGGGGACGAGAGCGGCGGTCCGGGGGTGGCAGAAGGCCCAGGGCCGTCCTCAGACCGGCTCCGTTTCGCTCGGTGAGCTGATCGCAGTGCCGACGCTACCCGCGGTAGTGCAGGTTGGTGAGGGGATCGTGGTGGGGAGGCGGCTCGCCGGAGGTGAGGACAGCGTGCTGGCACCCACAGGAGATCGGGAGTTCGCCCTGACGGTTAGCGAGGAGCAGGCCAGGATGATCCCCGCGGAAGCGACTGTGGAGATCAAGTACGAGTCGCATACCTGGGTTGGCGTTATCGCCAGCCGCTCCCAGGACGAGCGCGGCCAGACCAGATTCATCCTTGCGGCCGCTGACGGCGGCGAGGTATGCGGGCAAGACTGCTCCAGTCTACCCAGCGACGCGCAGGTCACCTTGCGCTCGCAGGTGATCGTGGTGCCCCGTGTTGAGGGAGTGGCAGTCCCGGCAGCGGCGGTGCGTACACGGGCAGACAGGACGGCTTACGTGGTCACCGATGCCGGTGAGGTGCCAGTGGCTGTGCGCGGCTCCGGACAGGGCATAGCTGTGGTCGAGGGGATCCAGGTGGGCACGCGGGTGCAAGTGCTCGGCCAGACTGACACCGAATCCGGGCTGGCTCCCCTCGAGCCGACCGCGACCAGCGGCGGTTGAGCGGTGCTGGCGGTCGAGGATCTGTCCTTTGCCTACCGTAAGGGTGCTGAGGAGTTGTTTGGCGGGTTGACCTACGAGTTCACGGCGGGCGCGATCACCGCTGTGACCGGCCCGTCCGGTCGAGGGAAGTCGACCTTGCTGTATGTGCTCGGGCTGCTGCTCACCCCGAATCGCGGCGCCGTGCTTCTCAACGGGCAGGACATCTCGTCCGCACCCGACACGGTGCGTTCACGGGTGCGCGCGCAGCGGGTCGGGTTCGTCTTCCAGGACAGTGCTCTCGATCCGACACGCACCGTGTTGGACTCGGTTCTCGAGCCGGCCCTCTATGCCGGATCGACTCTCGCTCAGGCTCGAAGACGGGGACGGGAGTTGTTGAATGACATGGGTCTTGGTTCCCGCGCCGATCACCGGCCCGGGGAGATCTCCGGTGGGCAGGCGCAGCGGGTGGCGCTATGTCGTGCGCTGGTGACCGACCCCATGGTGATCCTGGCCGATGAGCCGACAGGGAACCTGGACCGCGACAACGCCGCTCGGGTGCTCGCGGCGCTGTCGGCCGCCGCCGGATCCGGGGAACAAGGGGTTGGGCGGACAGTGCTCATCGCCACCCACGACCCATTCGTCATCGAGCAAGCCGACGAGGTGCTCGCGCTATGAGGATGGCGCGGTGAGACCTCTGCTCATACTCCGGGAAGCGTTGGCCACGGCGTGGGCGGCCAAGGTGCCCTCGGCGTTGGTGGTGGTCCTCGTGGCGACGATGTGTGCCGCCACGCTGGCCACGGTCGGGCGGACCGCGGCCGCGGAGGCGCAGCTGCTTGATCGGCTCGACTCGGCCGGGTCACGCGTGCTCATCGTCGCCGACACAGCACGCAACGAACTGATCACACCCACGATCGTGGACCAGACAGCCCTGCTGTCCACCTCCGAGCGGGCGGTGGGCACGCTGATACCGGTCGATGTGGTCAACGGGGTGATCGGGGATGGTGGAACCCGGGTCCCAGCCTGGGGGATCCACGGCGAGCTGCCAGCGGTAGCAACACTGCTTGCCGGTCGGTGGCCCGGACCGCAGGAAGCGATCGCATCACGTGATGCGCTGAGAGCGCTCGGGATGGATGAGAAGGCCGGGTGGGTGACGCTGGCATCGAGCACCCTCGCCGATGACTGGTCCATCGTCGGGGTGTTCGAGGCACGTGAACCCTTCGACGACCTTGAGGCGGGTTTACTCTATCCGGCCCCTACCGGGCGAGCGTTGGACGCTGTGCGCGTCGTCCTCACCTCGGCCTCGGTCGCACCAGCCGCGCAGGCCCAAGCACTTCGTTTGATCAGCGCACCATCACCGGACGCGCTATCGATCACCTCACCGGTCTCACTGGCCGCGTTGCAGGAGCAGGTCACTAGCGATCTTGCGAACTTCGGCCGGACCCTGCTGCTGGCCGTGCTTGGTGCGGGTGGGTTGCTCGTAACTGTCATCACTCTCGCCGACGTCCTGGTCCGACGCACAGACCTCGGCCGTCGTCGTGCCCTCGGCGCAACCCGAGGCGTCATTGTTGCCCTAGTGGTCCTGCGCACCGTGGGACCGGCACTATGCGGCGCCGCCATCGGCACCGGTCTCGGGATCTATCTGACCGCCCGCCTCGGAGCGGCTCCGCCGTGGGAGTTCACCTGCGGAACGGTCCTTCTCGCCCTTCTCGCAGCGGCCACCTCCGCCGTCCCGCCCGCCCTCTACGCGGCCACCCGCGATCCCGTGCGTGTGCTACGCACCCCATGACACGGCTTCACCGCTGTTGCGACTGGGAGCGCTGCTCGGCTGACCCGGGTTACGAGCGCGCAGGAAAGAAACGGCGGCTCCACGGACGACGGGCTCGAGTTATCCAGGCGCAGCATCGAACGGGTCGGCGTGCGTGAACGCCCGAACACTACAAGGCGGGAGCCGCTTCTGGGTGTAGAGCGCATCCGGCGCCGCCCGGCTCGCGGCGAAGTGGGGCAGCGGTCGATAGACGGCTGACGAACCGGACCGCCAGCCATCGCTTGTATCGCGTAACGGCACGCGATACAGTAGGTAGGTGATCGTCAGCTTTCGACACAAAGGACTGGAGA
>JAAYCP010000295.1 GCA_012729695.1 Actinomycetales bacterium
CTATGCGCTGCCCGGGCGCGTGACCCGGGCGGCTAGCCTGGCTCGCGTGAGTGCACTCGAGCAGGTCAGCGAGATCTTCGACCCCGAGGCCTGGGACGAGGTCCCCGGCTTCGACTTCACCGACATCACCTACCACCGCGCCAAGGACCTGGGCTGCGTGCGGATCGCCTTCGACCGCCCGCACGTCCTCAATGCCTTCCGGCCGCACACCGTGGACGAGCTCTACCGCGCGCTGGACCATGCGCGGCGCACGCCGGACGTCGGCGCGGTCCTCCTCACCGGCAACGGACCCGGGCCTGATGGCAACAACGCGGCGGGCAAGTGGGCCTTCTGCACCGGCGGCGACCAGCGCATCCGTGGGCGGTCGGGGTACCAGTACGCGGCCGACCCGACCGGTGAGGAAGGCGCGTCCGGCGTCGACGAGAGGCGGGTCAAGGCCGAGGGCGGACGGCTGCACATCCTCGAGGTGCAGCGCCTGATCCGCACGATGCCGAAGATCGTCATCTGTGTCGTGGGCGGCTGGGCGGCCGGCGGCGGGCACTCCCTCCACGTCGTCTGCGACCTCACCATCGCGAGCCGGGAGCACGCGCGCTTCAAGCAGACCGACGCCGACGTGGGTTCCTTCGACGGTGGCTACGGCTCGGCCTACCTCGCGCGGATGGTCGGCCAGAAGTTCGCCCGCGAGATCTTCTTCCTCGGTCGCACCTACAGCGCCGAGGACATGCACCGGATGGGTGCGGTGAACATCGTCGCCGACCACGCCGACCTCGAGCGCGAGGCGCTGGGTGTCGCCCGGGAGATCATGGGCAAGAGCCCGCAGGCCCAGCGGATGCTCAAGTTCGCGTTCAACCTCGTCGACGACGGGCTCATGGGGCAGCAGGTCTTCGCCGGGGAAGCCACCCGTCTCGCGTACATGACCGACGAAGCCATCGAGGGGCGGGACCAGTTCCTCGAGAAGCGTGACCCCGACTGGTCGCCCTTCCCCTGGTACTTCTGAGACCTGGCACTTCTAAGACCTGGTACTTCTGAGCGGCCGACTGGGACCGGGGCCCTTCACCCCGGCGCCGAGCCACCGCATACGCTCGGAGGCGTGAGTCGCAAGCGGTCCCCGGGATGGGTGCCCAACCAGCACGGGGCGTGGGCGATGCTCGTTACCCCATTGCTCGTCGGGGTGCTGGCCGGCGGCCCGGCCTGGGTGCACCTGCCACTGGCGCTCTTCTGGTTCCTCGGCTACTTCGCCTTCTTCGCCACCGGTCTCTGGCTGAAGGCCCGTCGCAAGGCCCGCTACCGCCCGCCGGTCGTCGCCTACGGCATCGGCGCAGGTGTCGCCGGTCTGGTCGTGCTGGCACTCGAGCCGGGGCTGCTGAGATGGACGCCACTGTTCATCGTGCCACTCGGCGTGGGTCTGGTCGCGAGTGCGATCCGTGACGAGCGGTCGCTGTGGAGCGGCATCGCGACCACAGTCGGGTCGAGCCTGATGACGGTGGTCGCCTACGACGCGGGTCCTGGGACCGATCC
>JAAYCP010000076.1 GCA_012729695.1 Actinomycetales bacterium
CTCGTCCCGGGCGGCAAGTCCAACCTCACCTATATCGTCACCGACGAGGTGGGCCAGGAGCTCGTCCTGCGCAGGCCGCCCCTGGGGCACGTGCTGGCCACCGCCCACGACATGGGCCGCGAGGCACGGGTGATGGCAGCGCTCGAGGGCTCGGCCGTTCCCGTCCCGCGCGTCCTTGCCCGCTCCAGCGAGGACGACGTGCTTGGGGCGCCGTTCTACCTGATGACCCGGGCACACGGCATCGCCTACCGGACGAAGGAGGAGCTCGAGGAGCTCGGCGAAGCCCGCACCGCCTCGATCATCGACTCGATGATGACCGTGCTCGCCGACCTGCACTCCATCGATCCCGACACCGTCGGGCTGGGCGACTTCGGTCGCGCGGAGGGCTTCCTGGCGCGTCAGGTCAAGCGGTGGCGGATGCAGTTCGAGTCCTCTCGCAGCCGTGAGCTGCCGAGCGAGACAGTGCTTTTCGAAGCCCTGTCCCAGGAGGTACCCGAGCAGGGTCCGGCCGGGATCGTCCACGGTGACTACCGGCTGGACAACCTCCTTGTGGACTCCAGCGTCGAGGGCGACCCGATCACCGCGGTGCTGGACTGGGAGATGTCGACGATCGGTGACCCGCTGACGGATCTCGCGCTGCTCCTCGTGTACTCCGATCTCGGCCGGCACCCCAGCTGGGGCAAGGCAGTGACCACGGCGCCACAGGCCAGTGGCTACCCGTCGAACGAGCAGCTCGTCGAGCGGTATGCCGCCACGAGCGGGCGCGACCTCACCCATCTCGGGTGGTACGTCGCGCTGGCGAACTACAAGCTCGCCGGTGTCATGGAGGGGATCCACTACCGCTTCGTCCAGGGCAAGACGGTCGGTTCCGGCTTCGCCCATGCCGGGGAGGGTGTGGAGATGCTCCTGCAGAACGGGATCGCAGCGCTGGAGGACTGACCGTTCGGTCGGCTCTGGGCCCACCCAAACGTTTCCCGTGCGAGTCACTCAGGAACAGACCTCGCCCCTGATACGTTCGGTTGCCAGGAGCTCTCGCTCCCGCATCCCACGTCGGTCGTGGCCGGCCTACTGTGGCCGTCCTCGCGTACCCGAGGAGGTTCGATGACCGTTGATGGTCTTCCCTTGCACCCGCTCGTGGTCCACTTCACCATCGTGTTCCTCCTCCTGGTGGCCGGTGCCCAGGTGCTCGCTGTCCTCCTCCCGAGATTCCGCGCCTGGATCGGTTGGGGACTGCCGCTCGGTGGGCTCGTCACCGCGTTCCTCGTGTGGATCACGGCGGCCTCCGGTGACGTGCTGAGCGACACCCACGACACCCCGCTCGTCGAGAAGCACGAGGACTGGGGCGAGCTCCTCCGCACCTTCGGCATCACCCTCGGCGTCGCCACGGTCGTGTACTGGCTCATCACCTCTCCGTGGGGACGCGAGAAGCTCGGCGATCGCCTTCCCTCCTGGCTCGTCACCGTCCTCGGAATCGCGGCCGCTCTCATCGCAGCGGCCACGATCGTCATCACGATCCTCACCGGCCACTCCGGCGCCACAGCCGTCTGGTCGTAGTCGCCCCCGCCCCCTCCTGACGTCGCTGCCCCCGCACGGCCGGGCACCCACAAGAAGGCTCGTCACGCA
>JAAYCP010000077.1 GCA_012729695.1 Actinomycetales bacterium
GCTCAACACGTTGCGCACGCACACCAAGCACATCTTCACCAAGCTCGACGTGACGACCCGGCGTGGTGCGGTGCGCCGAGCGGTTGACCTGGGTCTGATCTGAGTCGGCGCCTCCTCGATTACCTCAAGGAAGCACATCGTCATGTGATGTGGGCTCACCACACCCCCTCCTACCTTCAGCAGGACCGGCCAACCCGGCCGCTCTCAGGAAGGAGTCCCCCACATGTCCATCACCCCCAGCACCCTCACCCGGATCGCCGGCGTCTGCGCCGTCACCGCCGGTGCCATCTTCATCGCGGTCCAGATCAACCACCCGCCGCTCGACGTCGAGCACATCCAGACGACCGGCATGGCCCTCCGCGAGACCGCGAAGGCCGTCATGGCCGCACTCGCACTCGTCGGCATCGCCGGCATGTACCTCCACCAGGTCCGGCGCGCCGGCATCCTCGGACTCGTCGGCTACGTCGTGCTCTCGATCGGTTACCTCGCGATGTTCGCCGTCCAGTGCATCGCCGGCTTCGTCCTCCCGACCGTCGCCGCCAGCGACCCGGCGTTCGTCCAGACGGTCCTGGACGAGGCAGCCGGTGGGCCCGCGTCCGGCCAGATCGGTCACCTCCACGAGCTCCTCCTCATCTCCGGCATCGGGTATGCGGTGGGCGGCCTGCTCCTCGGCGTCGCCCTGTTCAGAGCCCGGGTCCTCACCCGGTGGGCCTGCGCGCTCATGGCCGTCGCCACCACCTCAGTCCTGGCCCTCCCGGCCCTGCCGGAGTCCTTCAGCCGGCCGTTCGCCGTTCCGATGGGCCTCGCCCTCATCGGCCTGGGCGTGTCCCTCGCCCGCAGTGCTGGGGCCGAGCTCTCCTCGGAGGCTGACGCTGCAGCCACCGTCGTCCCCCAGAGCATCGCCTCGACTCCAGCGGCCGCCGTTGAGCAGAGCACGTCCTCCCCGCGCACCACCTCCCCTCAGACGCCCACGTCCTCTCAGGACACCACCGAGCGCCCCGCTGAGCGGGTGACGATCCCATGAGCCTCCTCATCGAGTCGGACCGGCCTGCCACGCGCAGGCCGGTCCGCCGGGGGTGGCCGCTCGCGATCGTCCTCATCCTGCTGAGCGCGATCCCCCTCGCGGCCGGCGCCCTACGGCTCATCGAGCTGTTCGGAGGGCCTGAGCTGCGAGCACCGGACCCCCGGTTCGGCTCCGTCCCGGTCGCGCTGATCGTGCACATCGTCACCTCGGCCGGCTTCGCCCTCGGCGGCGTCGTCCAGTTCCTGCCCCGGTTCCGTCGGGCCCACCGCGAGTGGCACCGCCGCATCGGTCGTGGGGTCGCACTCGCCGGGGGAGTGGTCGCCTGCTCCGCCCTCTGGCTCACTCTCACGTACGAGCCCCAGCCCGGAACCGGGTCGCTGCTCCTCGCCTTCCGGCTCGTGTTCGCCACCGCGATGCTCGGGTGCCTGGTCCTCGGCGTCCGCGCGATCCGAAGCGGCGCGGTCGGTGAGCACCGCGCGTGGATGACCCGGGCATACGCCATCGGCCTCGGAGCCGGCACCCAGGCCTTCACGGAGGGGATTGCTGTCGGTCTGCTCGGTGAGAGCGTGCTCGTCGGTGACCTCGCCAAGGGTGCCGGGTGGATGCTCAACCTCCTCATCGCTGAGGTGGCGCTGCGTCGATGCCGACGGTCCGAGCGGTTCGGTCAGCGCGTCAACCGCGTCCGTCCGAACCTCGCGTCCGAGGCGATCCCTCGCCCCGTGCCCGCCAAGCCGGTTCCCACCGCTGGGACCGACACGAGAGCGCCGGAGCGCCGCCGTCATGACGAGTGATACCAGCAGTGACATGAGCTACGAGATCCGGATCCGAGGTCATCTGGATCCCTGCTGGGAGGAGCTGCTCGACGCCACCTCGCTGGCCCACCAGCCCGACGGCACCACCTGCCTCCGGACGGGGCCCATCGACCAGGCCCGGCTGCACGGCATCATCGCCCGCCTGCGCGATGGCGGGGTGACCCTGCTTCTCGTCCGGGCCGGCGGAGAGCGGAAGGCTGCCGACGCGCCCGGGTGACCCGCACGCACACCGACAGTGCCGCCCAGACGTGGCCGTCAGCGAGAGGATCGACGGCGTCCTCCGATCGGCCCGAAGAGTGCGGCGCGACGCCGCATCACTGGCCTGCCTCACCCCGACGGGTGGATGATTCAGGCGGCGGAGACCCTCGGGAGATCTCGCCTGGGCCGCCGGTGCCCAGCGCACCGACACGTCATCGGCAGGGAGGTGGCAGTGGAGCAGAAGGTCAGGCCGCACAACCCTCGGACGTCACCGCGCCTGGATGTCCTCCTCTCGGGAAGCGACGACGTCAACCACAGTCGGGCGGAGAACAACGCCTCCCTCGCCGTGGCGGCTGCCGAGGCGCCGCCAGGTGAGGATGAGCGCGCAGGGACCGTCAACACGGCGGACCCGACCCAGATGGCGCAGGCTGCCTTGCAGGCCGTCCAGCGGGCACGGCTCGCGGTCGACCAGGTCGAGCCCGTCGCGGAGGTGAAGGACCTCTCCCGCACGGTCGTCGAGCAGCGCGTCAAGGAGCGCGAGCGCGACCCGGAACCGTCGAGCGACATCCGGATGAGTGTCTTCATCAAGCTCGACCGTGACCTCGAGCCCGCACGACTCCAGGCCGTGCAGGATGCCGTTGAGAAGCACGCCCGCCGGATCTGCTGGAAGCTGGACACGGCCGCGGCCGAGATGACGGCGGCCGGTGTCGCCGCGCTCGTCCATGAGGACGCGATCGCCTATATCGAGACGGGTCAGACCCTCAACGAGCCCACCCCTCTCGTAGAGCGCGCCACTTCTCTGCGACCTCCTCGACGCTCCGTCTCGACTGCGCGGGCCCACCACCATGACGGCGAAGGCGTCGTGGTCGGGATCATCGACGTCGGGGGCTTCGACTTCGCCCACCCCGACTTCATCCGGGACGGACGGACGCGGTGGGAGGCGATCTGGGACCAGGGCGGGACGACCCGACCCCCTCCCGACAGCGACCCCAAGAGCGGCCTCTCGTATGGCAGCGAGATCCTGGGCAGTCACATGAAGGCCGCGCTGGCCGCTTCTGGGAAGCGTGGTCTGGCCGCCACCGAGCTGGAGCCCCAGTCCTCGATGGTGCCCGGCTCCCACGGCACGCACGTGGCCTCGATCGCCGCGGGCAACAGTGGTGTCGCACCCAAGGCCAGCCTGGTCGGCGTGCTCGTGAGCATCCCGGCAGCGGGTGACGCAGCAACGACGAGCTTCTACGACTCGACGAGGATCGCCGACGCCATCGAGTACCTCCTGCGGGTGGCTGGTCGGGTCGAGGAGGGTCAGCCACCACGGCCGTTGTCCATCAACATCAGCCTCGGCACCAACGGTCACGCCCACGACACCTCGAGCCCGATGGCGCGCTGGATCGACAACGCCCTGGCGACCCGGGGACGGTGTGTGAGCGTCGCGGCCGGCAACTCGGGCCAGGTGGAGGCGGGTCCCACCGACAGCCCCCGCGCCCTGCTCGGTCGCATCCATGCCGGGGGCGTGATCGCCGCGACGAACCTCCGGCACGAGCTCGGCTGGGTCGTCGGCGGCGAGGGCATCTCCGACTACTCCGAGAACGAGATGGAGATCTGGTACCCACCGCAAGACCGCTTCGACGTCGAGGTCCGACCTCCAGGCGGCGCCTGGGTCGGACCCGTGCCACTCGGGAAAGCCATTCGTCACGAGTTCCTCGACGACGGAACGGTGCTCAGCATCCACTCCGAGGCCTACCACCCCGCCAACGGGCTGAACCGCATCTCCATCCTGCTCTCGCCGTTCTACGGGAAGCGCGAGGGAACGACGCAGGAGATGCGTCCGATCACCTCCGGCGAGTGGCGGGTCCGGCTCACCGGGGTCGTGGTCCGCGACGGCCGGTTCGACGCCTGGATCGAGCGGGACGACCCACGCGCCCTCCCGGGCGGACTGGGTCGCTGGAACTACCCCTCCCGCTTCAGCGAGGGCTCCTACACGAGCGACCGGATGATCGGCTCCCTCGCGTGCGCCGAGCGCCTCCTCTCGGTCGCCAACGCCGACCTCACGAGGAACTCGGCGCACGTGACCTCGAGCCGCGGTCCGACCCGTGACGGCCGGTCGAAACCCGACATCGCGGCGGACGGGACCCAGGTCGTGGCAGCATGCGGGTTCAGTCACAAGACGCGGTGGATCCAGATGACCGGCACGAGCATGGCCAGTCCATATGTCGCGGGGGTTGCCGCCCTCATGCTCGCCGTCGTCCCCCAGCTGACCTCCGCACAGATCCAAGGGGTCATGCGCTCGACATCGGCGCCCCTTCCCGGACAGACCTTCGGATGGCGCAACGACACCGGTTTCGGTGTGATCGACGCCGCCGCGTGCCTCCGCCGCACAGTCGAGTTCCGCGAGATGTTCGACGCGCTGCCGAAGACCTCCATCTCCACGAAGGACGGGCGATGAGACTCGAGGCCTTCCACGCGGCCGACGGTGACTGCCTGCTCCTCAGCTCGGCGGACGGGCGTCACGTGCTTATCGACGGCGGGCGGTCAGGCACCTTCGTCGAGAACTGCCGGCCGCGTCTGCAGGAGCTGCGGGAAGCGACCCAGGCCCTCGACCTCCTCCTCGTCAGCCACACCGACGCCGACCACATCACCGGGATCCTGCGACTGCTCCGCGACGTCGGCGACTGGATCGTCTACTCCCACCAGCGGTCCGAGGCCGGCGGCAACCCCACCTATCCCGAGCCGGCAGCACCCCGCCCGCCCGACATCAAGTCACTCTGGCACAACTCCTGGGACGAGCAGCTGGCCGGACTCGAGGGACCGATCGAGGCCCTCGCCGTGCAGGTGGCGGAGGCGACGTCCCTGGCCGCTGCGGCGGTCGCCGACGCACCGGCGGAGACCCGGCTTGCCCTGGCGGACCTCTCCGGTCTGGCGCAGAGCATCGCCGACGGGGCCCGACTGTCCCAGATGATCGAGGACCGCACACCGCTCACGCGCAACAAGGGCTTCCCGGACCATCTGGTCCTCCTGCGCGAACGACCGCACAGGAAGCGGCTCGGCAGTATGCGGTTGACCGTTCTCGGGCCGACCGAGCGTCACCTGCGGGCCTTCCGGAGCGAATGGCGGAAGTGGCTCGAGGAGACCGGGGTGAAGGTGGCACCCGGGGGTGCGGCGCATACCTCCTCGGCCGCGGACGGTGCGGGTCTCGCGCTCGGCGGCCGCCTCCCGGCGTCCTTCGAGGAGGCGGCCCAGATCATCGAGAAGGTCGGGGCGCGGTACGTGACCATCCCCAACCGCGCCTCGATCACGGTGCTCGCGGAGGAGAGGCGTCGCTCGGTCCTCCTCACCGGTGATGCTGCCGAGGAGGAGCTGCTCGAGGGACTGACCGCCATCGGCAAGCTCGGCGAGGACCCGGACGGCAAGCCCTTCCACTGCACGGTGCTGAAGGTCCAGCACCACGGTGCGAGCCACAACATCAGCTCGAGCTTCACCAAGCGGGTCTTCGCCGACCACTACGTCTTCTCCGGCGACGGTGCGCACCACAACCCCGAGCCCTCGGCCATCGCCACCATTGCCGCGACCCGGCCCGCCAACGCAGGGCCCTACACGATGTGGTTCACCTCCTCCGAGACCCGCTCATCCGTCAAGGCGCGCCGCGCAGCGATGGCGGCGGCGCTGGCGGAGGCACGGGAGGCCGCCGAGCGCGACCGGAACCTCACCGTGAAGGTGCTCCCGGACGACGAACGCTCGCTCGTCATCGACGTCTGAGCACGCGCACGTACTCTCCCGCAACTCGGCGCCCGCCTTTATGGGTGTCCACACGCGCGACGCAGCGCGCGCATACGCTCCCGATGTTGGCGACAGCCCCCTTGTGGGAGCACCTTCGTGCGGTCGATCGCGCGCATACTCTCCCGCAACTCGCCGGCGCTGGCTGTGGGCGCCCAACCGTGCGGTCGATCGCGCGCACGTCATCCCGATGACGGCGAGTGCCGCTTGTGGGTGGCCAACTGCGCGACCCAGCGCCCGCACGTCATCCCGACGATGGCGACAGCACCTTGTGGGTGACGAACCGCGCGACCCAGCGCGCGCATACTCTCCCGCAACTCGGCACCCCAGCCCGTGGGCACCCATCTGTGCGGAGGCGCCAGAACATTTATTCAACCAAATGGTTGACAACCTAGCCGGACCTCTGCCAGGCTCTATTCAACCGATCAGTTGAGGAGCATGATGTCCGACCGTCTCGACCACGTCTTCGCGGCACTGGCCGATCCCACCCGACGCGACCTCGTCGCCCGGCTGGCCAGGGCGGACGCCACTGTCGGAGAGCTCGCCGAGCCCTACGACATGAGCGTCCAGGCGGTCTCCAAGCACGTCAGCGTCCTCGAACGCGCCGGGCTCGTCACCAAGTCCAAGGACGCCCAGCGCCGAACGGTCCGACTCGAGGCGGAGGTGTTCGACCTTATGACGAAGTGGATCGAGCGCTACCGCCGCGAGGCCGAGGCGCGCTACCAGCGCCTCGACGCGGTTCTCGCCGAGCTCGACGAGGACGGCACACCGAAGTCACCCACAACCCCCACCACCCACTCGTCCGAAGAGAGCGCCGCAAAGGAGCGAGCATCATGACCACCACCACGATCCGCGAGGCCACCATCGAGGCCGACCAGACGGTTCCCGCCATCCACATCACCCGCGACTTCCGCGCAACGCCCGCCCAGCTCTTCCGGGCACACACCGACAAGGACCTGTTCACCCGCTGGGTCGGCCCCAACGGGATGGCCACCGAGGTGCTGCGCTGGGACCCGCGCAACGGCGGTGAGTGGCGCTATGTCGCCCGCCGCGACGGTGAGGAGTACACCTTCCGGGGCTGCTTCCACACCGTGCGGGAGGACACCATCGTGCAGACCTTCACCTTCGAGGGCATGCCGGACGCCGTCGCCCTGGAGACCCTCACCTTCGTAGATCTCGGGGGCGGCTACACCAGGCTGCACGCCATGTCGCTCTGTGACAGCTTCGAGGGTCGGGACGCCTGGCTCGCCTCCGGCATGGAGGTCGGCGTCAACGAGGGCTACGCCAAGCTCGACCGGCTCCTCGCCGACGAGGCGACCGAGGACGGGACCGACGAGTCCTAGAGCTCACGGGTCCACGCGGAGCCGGGCCTTGTTCCGCACCACCCCGGTCCGCAGGGCCCGCAGCACGAGGTATGCGGTGAGCACCCAACCGAGAACCTGCGCCCACGCGACACCCGTGAGGAAGATCAGCATCATCGCGATGAGGGTCGGGACGAGGTAGCGGAAGGCGAGCACCACATACCCGCCGAACGAGGGCATGGGGACGCCGGCACCGTCGGCGACCGCCTTCACCATGAAGTTAGGTCCGTTGCCGATGTAGGTGACCGCCCCGCAGAACACGGCACCGAGGCTGATCGACACGAGATACGGCGTGAAGACGCCCGCGACGCTGGGCTCACCACCCAGCTCGCGGGCCATCTCGAAGAACGTCACATAGGTCGGGGCGTTGTCCAGCACCGCCGAGAGGCCTCCGGTGAACACGAAGAAGGTGACCCGGTTCAGCGGGAGGTCCGGAGCCACCTGCGCGAGGTAGCGCAGCGCCGGCATCATCGTCAGGAAGATGCCGATGAAGATCGCGGCGACCTCCTGGATCGGGCCCCAGTGGAACCCGTTGTCCACGAACCGGGCCTTCAGGTCACCGGTGCGCAGCGAGATGAGCGCCACTGAGATCATGATGATCTCGCGCCACGGCACCCACTGGGCAAATGAGGCGTGCCCCTTCTCGATCGCGTGCAGGTCCACGCTCGGCGCGAAGGCGACCGCCAGGACGATGACGGCGAGGAAGGCGAAGTGGATGCCGCCCCTGATCCGCAGGGGCTCGATCTGGGTGGCGTCCAGCCGCTTGTTCTCAGCCGGTTCGGCGGCGTAGAGCTTCCGGTCGAGCGCGTAGTACGTCAGCAGGAGCAGGGCGTTGACGAACACCCACATGGGGAAGAGCGAGAAGGTCCACGTGAAGGGAACTCCTCGCAGCATCCCGAGGAAGAGCGGCGGGTCTCCGAGCGGGGTGAGCAGGCCCCCGCAGTTGGCGACGATGAAGATGAGGAAGACCACCGAGTGCATCCGGTGGCGCCGCTCCTGGTTGGTGTTGAGCAGCGGCCGGATGAGCAGCATCGCCGCGCCGGTCGTGCCGATGAAGCTCGCCAGCCCCGCACCGACCGCGAGGAAGGTCGTGTTGACCCGCGGCGTGGCGCGGATGTCGCCGGCGAGGAAGATGCCTCCGGAGACGACGAACAGCGCGAGCAGCAGCGCGATGAACTGGCCGTACTCGACGAGCGCGTGGACCACCGTCTGCCCGTCGCCACCGGCGAGGAACCAGATCGCGACAGGGACACCGAGCGTGAGGGCGACGAGCAGCTGGTTCCGGTGCTTCTCCCAGTGGTGGCTGAGGGCGGGGACGAGTGGCGCGACCGCGATGGTGAGGAGCATGAGGACGAACGGGATGATGCCCCACCACTCAACCTGCACCGCGCTTGCTCCCTCGTCGTCGAATGGGCTGTTGTTCGCGGGCCGCTGTCGAGCACCCCGCTGCCGGATGGTTCGTCAATGTAGAGGCTGAGCCATCGCCCTCCCGCCGCCGAGAGGCGGGCGGGCGATGAGCGGCGACAGGACCGCGACGAGCGGCACCGGACGCGGCGCTCCTCCGGACCCGTCGTGACGCTACCGTCTTGGCGTGCCCGAGATAGAGATCACGACCCCTGTCGACCTCACCCGGCCGGACGGCCGGCTCAACCCGGCGGCTATCGGCTGGACCCGGACCCCGCTGCACCGGACCGACGGCATCGGTCGCGGTCGGGTCGGTTGGGGCCGCAACAAGCGCTGGGAGTACTGGGCGGTGACCACGCCGACCCACGTCGCCGCCGTGGTCGCCTCCGACATCTCGTATGCGGGGGTCCCCTCACTCTTCGTCCTGGACCGCCGCTCGGACGAGCAGATCGCCGTCGACGGCATCTCGCCGTTCGCCCGTGGGACGAGCCTCCCGGGCACCCTCGATGCAGGGCCGTCGCGGGTCCAGGGCAAGAAGCTCCGGATCGACCTCGAGCCCGGGGCGAGCGGGACCCGGATCAGGGCGATGACGGATCGTGTCGAGCTCGACGTCCTCGCACTGCTGCCCGAGGGGCACGAGCGGCTCGGCGTCGTGGTGCCCTGGAGTGATCGGCTCTTCCAGTACACCGTCAAGGACCCGGCCCGCCCGGCGGTGGGCCGGCTGACCGTGGACGGCACCGCATACGAGATCGGCGGAGCCGACGCCTGGGCGACCCTCGATCACGGCCGCGGCCGGTGGCCCTACTCCATCTCGTGGAACTGGGGAGCCGGCTCCGGAGTCTGCGACGGTCACCGGATCGGGCTGCAGGTGGGTGGCCGGTGGACCGACGGGACCGGGGTGACGGAGAACGCGATCATCGTCGATGGGCGGCTCACCAAGATCAGTGACGACCTGCAGTGGGACTACGCGCCGGGAGACTGGATGGCGCCGTGGCGCGTGCACGGCGGCGCCGTCAACGTGACCTTCCAGCCTGAGCACGTGCGGCGCGCTGTGACCCAGCTCGGGGTGCTGGCCTCACGCACGCACCAGTGCTTCGGGACCTGGTCGGGGCGCGTGGGCGACGTGGCCGTCGACGGGATCTACGGCTGGGCGGAGGACGTCCACCAACGCTGGTGAGTGCGCCGGTGGGGTGCTCGTGAGTGGCCAACTCGGCGTCCTCTCGTCCCCGCAATTCCCCGCGAGGAGCGACGGTTGGCAAGGCTGTTCGTCTCTCGGGGACGGCGCAGCCGGGCCTCATCGGCGCCGTCTACAGTGGGCGAGCATGAGCGGCTCCCATCCACCCATCGAGAACGTCGCCATCGTCGGAGCGGGTGCGATGGGGGCGATGTACGCGGATCACTTCTCCCGCAACGGTTTCCGCACCCTGATCCTCGCCACGGGCGAGCGGGCCGAACGCCTGCGCGCCCAGCCGACCACCGTCAACGGCACGCTCCTGGACGCCGAGGTCATCGATCCTCTCAAGCCTGGAGCTCAGCCCCGGGCTGCCGATCTCGTGATCGTCGCCGTGAAGCACCAGCATCTCCCCCAGACGGTCGCCCTCCTGGCGCCCGTCGTCACCGAGCGCACGACGATCCTGTCCGTCCTCAACGGCCTCGAGAGCGAGGAGATCATCCTCCGCGGCCTCCGGGAGGCAGGCGTCCGGATCGACGACGACCAGGTGCCGCTGTGCATCGCCCTGGCCATGGACGCCGAGCGCACCGGCCCCGACGTGCGCTTCACCCAGGCCGGCCGCCTCGTTCTCGGCCCCGCGACCGGCATCGGTGATCAAGGGTCGCCACGCCTCGCCGCCCTCCATGAGGCGCTCAGCCGCGCCGGTCTGGCGAGCTCGACGCCCCCGGACATGCGGCACCAGATGTGGTGGAAGTTCATGGTCAACGTGGGCATCAACCAGGCCTCGGCCGTCATCCGCACGGGGTACGGCGGCTTCCAGAAGCCAGGCCCCGCATACGAGCTCATGATGGCGCTCATCGAGGAGGTGCGCGCCGTCGCACGGGCAGAGGGCGTCGACCTCACCGATGCGGATGTCGAGCGCTGGCACGAGGTCCTCGCCGGGCAGCCCGCCGACGGGATGACGTCGATGCACCAGGACGTGCTCGCCGGGCGTCGGACCGAGGTCGACATCTTCGCCGGACGGGTCGTCGGGCTGGGCGCAGGCCACGGGATCCCGGTGCCGCACAACCAGACGATGCTCTGGATCCTGCGGGCGCCCGGCGACTGACGCGTCTGCCCGAGTGACTCGAGCGGATCAGGGGATCGGGGGCCAGGGAGGCGGTGGGATCTTCAGACCGGGAGGAGGCTCGCCGAACTTCGCCTCGTGCCACTGGGCGTAGGCCGCCACGGCGGTGGGGAGGGTCGGGAAGATGCGGTCCCGGCCGACCCGGTCGAGGAAGCCGGCTGCCGCGAGCGGATGGCGCAGGTCCTGCTTGACCCGGGCCAGCGCGAGCTCGATGCCCATGTCGGTGAGCGTCTCCCGCAGTGAGTCGAGGGCGTCGACCGCCGTGACGTCGACCTCGACGTTCGCCTCCACGTTGAGCACCATCCAGTAGACCGGACCTTCTTTGAGCGCCTCAGTCACGCTGTCGAGCGCCCTGGTGAGGAAGTTCGCCGAGTTCGCGAAGAACAGCGGCGAGTCGTACCGGTAGACGACGAGACCCGGGACCTGGACCGCGTCGGGATAGTCGTCGACGTCGTGCATCCCCGCGACCCCCGGAACGTAACCGAGCACCCCGTCGTGCGGGTTGACGATCCGGCGGAGCAGGTCGAGCACGGACAGGGCGATCGCCGCGCCGATGCCGCCCAGGACGCCGAGCACGAGGACGGCGACCGTCGTGAGCAGCGACAGGACGAGCTCACTGTCGCGGAACGACGCGAACCGACGGAACTCGCCGATGTCGACGAGCCGGATCGCTGCGAAGACGACGATCCCGCCGAGCGCCGCCTCGGGGAAGGTGCCGAGCACGGGCCCCAGCCAGAGCAGGGTCGCGACGACGAGGACCATCGAGACCAGTGAGTGCAGCTGCGTGCGGCCGCCCACCGTGTCGGCGATCGCGGTGCGGCTGCCGCTGGAGCTCACGGGGAAGCCTTGGAAGAGGCCGGCTGCGATGTTCGCGCCGCCGAGGGCGAGGAACTCCTGGTTGCTGTCGATCCGCTCGCGCCGGCGGATCGCGAACGCCCGGCCGGTGAGGACGTTGTCGGTGTATGCGACGACCGCCACCCCGACTGCGGCCGGCAGGAGCCGCCACAGGTTGACCGACGTCACGTCCGGGACGTGGAGCGTGGGCAGGCCCTGCGGCACGTCACCGACGACGGTGATGCCGAGGTCGGTGAGGTCGAAGACGTAGACGACGGCGGCTGCGCCGAGCATCGCGATGAGCGGGCCGGGCAAGCGTCGCGCGTAGCGGTGGAAGAGGAGGAGCGTGACGACCGTCGCGAGGGCCAGGACCAGCGTGGGCACGTGCGTCTCGTGCAGGTGCGACAGGGCGTACCAGAGCCCACGGAGGGTCGTCCCTCCCTCGGTCTCGATCCCGAAGATGTTGCCGAGCTGGCTCACGACCATGAGGACGGCGATCCCGGCCATGTAGCCGACGAGGACCGGCTTCGACAGCAGCTCGGCCAGGAAGCCGAGTCGCAGGACGAAGCCCACGAGGCACACCAGCCCGACCGCGATCGCCATGAGGGCGGCGATCTGCGCGGGGGTGAGCCCACCGGCGGCACCGGCCGCCAGGAGGGCGCCGACTCCGGCCGCGGTCATGAGGGCGGTCGTCGACTCCGGGCCGACGGAGAGCTGGCGGGAGCTGCCGAGCACCGCATACACGATCAGGGGCGGGATGACCGCCCAGAGTCCGGTGACCGGCTGGAGGCCGGCGACCTCCGCATACGCGAGGACCTGGGGGACGAGGTATGCGGCAACGGTCACCCCCGCGATGACGTCGCCGCGCAGCCACGCGCGCTTGTAGTTCCGGAGCACGACGAGACCGGGGGTGAACCTCTCCCAGCGGCTTGACGCCTCGGTCCCGGCGCCCTCCAGACCGACTCGAGACTCCAATCCTCACCTGCTCTTCAAAGGTGTGCGCCCGCGTGACGTGTGTCGGTGAGTCTAGTGAGACGAGCCCGCTGTCACGGAGCGGATCTGCACACAGGACATCGATGGACCCGAACACTGGCCGACCGGGCCATTGACCAGCGCGGACACCGACCATCACAGTGACCATGAAGGACATTGACCGCCTGGTCGCGCCGCGCGACGCTGTGCGCAGTCGACCCTAGTGAGACACGATGCCGAACAACCTCGTTCCTCCAGGCCGGTACGTCGAAGAGCTCCCGACGTCACTGCCCATCAGCACCGCCCCCACCTCGGTCGCGGCGTTCATCGGTGAGGCGCCCCACGGCCCGGTGCACTATCCCGTGACCGTGACCAACCAGGCCGACCTCATGACCACCTTCGGCGCGACACCCGCGTCCGGTCTGGGTGCCGCTGTCGAGGCGTTCTTCGTCAACGGCGGCTCGACGGCCGTCGTCGTCCGGGTCGAGGACGGGTCGCGCGCGGCCGGAGTGGAGCTGGGTCTGCGCACACTCGACGCTGTCGATGACGTGAATCTCCTTGTCCTGTCTCCTTCTACACCTGAAGGGCAGGTACCGGACGCGGCTTGGGCCGCGGCGCTGCGGTACGGCCACGCCCGAGGCACCTTTCTCATCGTCGATCCGCCACCCGGCCTGTCCGCGGCCAAGGTCCGGGGGTGGGCGGACGTCGTCGGGCTGACCGGAACCGCCGCCGTGGACGCGGCCCTGTACTTTCCGCGGCTGCTCCGCGCGGGCGCTGGAGGTGCAGCGCCGGTCGCGGTCGCGGCATCCGGGGCGGTCGCCGGGGTCTATGTCCGCACCGATGTCCAGCGGGGTGTCTGGCGTGCACCTGCCGGAACCGACGCGAGGGTGGTCGGCACCGTCGGGCCCGAGGTGAGGCTGACAGACGGGCAGTCGGGCGAGCTCAACCGACAGGGCATCAACGTCATCCGCGCCCTGCCTGGACATGGCACCGTCGTGTGGGGATCCCGCACCCTGCGAGGCGCAGACGGCTTCGCGGACGAGTACAAGTACGTGCCGGTCCGCCGACTCGCCCTGCACCTGCACGACAGCATCACCCGCGGTATCCGGTGGACGGCGTTCGAGCAGAACGGCGAGGCCCTGTGGGCTCGGCTGCGACTTCACGTGGGCACCTTCCTCCACGACCTCTTCCGGCGAGGCGCGTTCCAGGGCACGACCCCTCGGGAGGCATACTTCGTCGCCTGCGACGCGAGCACGACGTTCCCCGTCGACATCGCCTCCGGGATCGTCAACATCGTGGTCGGCTTCGCCCCGCTGAAGCCAGCAGAGTTCGTCGTCCTGCACTTCAGGGCTCAGACCCTGCCGCCGGTGGAGCCCATCGACTGGGTCTGACCTCATCGGCTGATGTCAGCCGCTCCCTCCAGACCCGTCAGGAACGGACAGCCTGCTCGCAGTCGCTGCAACGGCGAGCCGGCCGGCCTCAGCGACGTGGTCGCAGCCTCTTCAGCGGCAGCTGGCCGGTGTCTGCGACCTCGGCCGCGATGTCGGAGACCTTGCGATTCAGGTCCTGGCTCGCCATCCGGAGCAACGCAAAGGCCTGCTCGCGGGTGAGGTTGTTCCGCGTCATGAGAACGCCCATGGCGACTCCGATCTCGCGGTTGGTCACCATTGCGCGGGCCAGGTTCTCCGCCTCGTCGCTGGCGAGGTGGGCACTCACGAGCAGCGAGCACTGTGTGGCCAGCATCGTGCCGTTCCGGACGGCCTCGTCGTCGAAGGCGTTGCGTTCCGGGGAGTACAGGTTGAGTCCGGCGATCTCCTTCGACTCATCGAGCAGGACGAGACGGAACGCCAGCACACTGTTCAGCCCGA
>JAAYCP010000078.1 GCA_012729695.1 Actinomycetales bacterium
CGTGGAGCGCGGCCATCATCGATCCGAGCGTCTCGGCGAGCACCACTGAGGCGCCGCCGTGGAGCAGCCCATAGGGCTGGGTGTTCCCGCGTACGGGCATCCGCGCCACCACCCGCTCGAGGCTGGCTTCGACGAACTCGATCTCCATCCGCTCCACGAGTGTCCCCTTGGACGCGTCGTTCATCCAAGCGACGACCTCGTCGGAGGTCGTGAGGTCCTCGAAGCCCATTCAGCTGCCCTTTCTCTGGTGCGTCCGGACCAACCTAGCGGGTGAGGTCCGGTCGAGGATCTCGGGGGCTGCCGAGCTGCTACCGACCGCTGAATCCGACCTCAGGCTTGCTACGAGTGTCAGCGCGATCGTCCATGCCTGACAGGACCGTCGGAACGGTCAACTAGCCTTCAGGTGTGAGCCGACTTCTTCTCCTCGACGGACACTCGCTTGCCTACCGTGCGTTCTACGCGTTGCCGGTCGAGAACTTCTCGACGTCGACGGGACAGCACACCAACGCTGTGTACGGGTTCACCTCTATGCTCATCAACGTCCTTCGCGACGAGGACCCGACGCACGTGGCTGTCGCCTTCGACGTCTCTCGCAAGACGTTCCGCGCCGAGGAGTACACCGACTACAAGGCGGGGCGGGCGAGCACGCCGAGCGAGTTCGCGGGACAGCTGCCTCTCCTGCGGGAGGTCCTCGATGCGCTCAACATTGTCCACGTGGGCGTCGAGGGCTATGAAGCCGACGACATCATCGCCACGTTGACCGCGCAGGCCGTCGCCGACGGGTTCGAGGTGATCATCTGCACGGGGGACTGGGACGCCTTCCAGCTGGTGAGCGATCAGGTGACGATGCTCTACCCGGTGCGGGGTGTCTCGGAGGTCTGGCGGATGGACCCCGCTGCGGTGGAGGAGAAGTACCTCGTCCCTCCCAACCGCTACAGCGACCTGGCCGCGCTGGTCGGCGAGACGAGCGACAACCTGCCCGGTGTCCCAGGAGTCGGCCCCAAGACAGCCGCGAAGTGGATCAATCAGTACGGCGACCTGACCGGGATCGTGGCGCATGTCGACGAGATCAAGGGCAAGGTGGGGGACAACCTGCGCGCCCACCTGGATCAGGTGCTGCGCAACCGGCGGCTGAATCTGCTCGTCGCGGATGTGCCTCTCGATGTCGGACTCGCCGATCTCGAGCGGCGGAGCTGGCAGCGCGAGGAAGTGCATCGTGTCTTCGACAGCCTCGAGTTCCGTGTCCTCCGGGACCGGCTGTTCGCCACTTTCGACTCAGCCGTCGACGAGATCGAAGGGGGCTTCGAGCTCGACGCGTCAGTCCTTCTGCCCGAGGACGTCGCCGGCTGGGTCGAGCACCACTGTGGGAGCGAGCGGGTCGGGGTGCACGTTATCGGTCACTGGGCGAGGGGCGAGGGCGATGCGCAGGCCATGGCGATCGCCACCCGCGACGGCCGCGCGGCATACATCGACCTGGTGACGCTCGACGAGACCGGTGAGCGGGTGCTCGGCGCCTGGATCGAGGATCCCGCCAGGCCGAAGGCGATGCACGACGCGAAGGTGGCTCTCCACGCACTCTCTGCGCGGGGGTGGCGCCTTCGTGGGCTGGCGAGCGACACGGCCCTGGTCGCCTACATCGTCCGTCCCGACCAGCGTTCCTACGACCTGGGTGACCTGTCGGTCCGCCATCTCGGGCGGGAGCTGGCCAGCGAGCCCACCGAGTCCGGGGGCCAGGGGGTCCTCACCTTCGACAGTGACGAGGAACCGGCCGCCGACGCAGCCGCCGAGGACGCGATGGTGCGGGCGAGCGCCGTGCTGGAGCTCTCCCACGCCCTCGAGGACAAGCTCGAGGAGATCGGTGCGACCGCCCTGCTGCACGACATCGAGCTGCCGCTGGTCGATGTGTTGGTCGAGATGGAGGACACCGGGATCGCGGTCGACAGGAGCGGTCTGGAGTCTCTCGAGGCCGACTTCGACGCGAAGATGAGGGCGGCGCAGGAGGACGCCTACGCAGCGATCGGCGGGGAGCAGATCAATCTGGGTTCGCCGAAGCAGCTGCAGGTCGTGCTCTTCGAGAAGCTCGGGATGCCGAAGACGAAGCGCACCAAGACCGGCTACACCACCGACGCCGAGGCGCTGGCCGACCTCTACGCCAAGACCGAGCACCCCTTTCTCGAAGCGGTCCTGCGCCACCGCGATACCTCTCGCCTCCGGGTAACCGTCGAGGGGTTGTTGAAGTCGGTGGCTGCGGACGGACGGATCCACACCACGTACCTCCAGACGATCGCCGCCACCGGGAGGCTGTCGTCGACCGACCCCAATCTGCAGAACGTGCCGATCCGCACCGAGGAGGGCCGCCGCATCCGCGAGGCGTTCGTCGTGGGTGAGGGGTTCGAGTGGCTGATGTCCGCCGACTACAGCCAGATCGAGATGCGGATCATGGCCCACCTGTCGGGGGACGAGGGACTCATCGCGGCCTTCACCTCCGGCGAAGACCTGCACAGGTTCGTGGGCAGCCGGGTCTTCTCCGTCGAGCCGTCCGAGGTCACGTCAGAGATGCGCGCGAAGATCAAGGCGATGTCCTACGGACTCGCGTACGGTCTGTCGGCGTTCGGCCTGAGTCGTCAGCTCACGATCTCGACCGAGGAGGCGCGGGGCCTGATGGACGAGTACTTCGAGCGGTTCGGCGGGGTGCGCGACTACCTGCGTGACGTCGTCGCCCAGGCTCGACAGAGCGGGTACACCGAGACGATGCTCGGTCGACGCCGTTACCTGCCCGACCTGACGAGTGACAGCCGTCAGCGCCGCGAGATGGCCGAGCGGATGGCCCTCAACGCCCCGATCCAGGGCTCGGCCGCAGACATCATCAAGGTGGCCATGCTCCGGGTGAGGCGCGCCCTCGAGGAGAGCGGCGCCCGTTCGCGGATGCTCCTCCAGGTCCACGACGAGCTGGTCCTCGAAGTGGCGCCGGGGGAGCGCGAGGACGTCGAGGCGCTGGTGCGGCGTGAGATGGGTTCAGCGGTCGAGATGACCGTTCCGCTGGACGTCAACGTCGGCCTCGGCAAGACCTGGCATGCCGCTGCGCACTAGCGGGATCGCTCAACGGGATGTCGCGGTGCTTGCGGCGGTCGCCGGGTCAGGTGCCGCCACAGGGGTTCTCCTCGCGCCGGCGGTGCGACCCGGATACGTCCTGTACCTGGACCATGTCGCGGTTCCCGACCCGGCTCGGCCCACCTGGCAGGCGCTGACCGCACCTGCTGGCCTGCGGTCGTGGCCGCTGGACGCCGTGGTCTGGGCATGGAGCCAGGCCCTGCCGGGTTGGCTGCTGCAGCAGTGCATCCTCGTCGCCGCGGTGCTGGGCGCGGGACTGGGCGCTGGGGTGCTGTTGCGGCGCTGGGGCGCAACAGCGTCCTTCGCTGCCTCGGTGCTCGCGATCGCGAATCCCTACGTCGTCGAACGGCTCCTGCTGGGCCAAGGGACGCTGCTGCTCGGATACGCCTCCATTCCGTGGATCGTCGTCGCATCGCGACAGCGGGGCCGGATTCGGCGCCTCCTGCTGGTCACACTGGCGTCCGTACCAGGCGCCCTCACCCCCTGGGGTGGTGTTCTCGTGGGGGCGGTCGCTGTCGCCGTCACAGTGGTCCGGCGCAGACGCCCCGGTGAGCTCGTCGGTCAGGCTGCCGCATCGTCCGCACTGTGCCTGGTCTGGCTCGTCCCGGCCGTGGCCAGCGGATCGGGGGGCGCCGATGAGAACGGTGCCCGGGCATTCGCGCTGGCCGGCGAGCCCGGGGTCGGGATGCTCGTCTCCGCGCTGCTCGGGGCTGGTGTCTGGTCGTCGACCGCCCAGGTCATTCGGCCAGGGGCCCCCTTGATCATCGCCGCTGTGCTGTTTCTCATGGCGATCGGCGTGGGCGCGCGGTCCGTGCTCCGGAGAAGCGCACTCCAGACGGGCACCCTGCTCGGGTCGTTCGTGCTCGTGCCCCTCGTGGCGAGCCTGCTCAGCGGTCCCCTCCTGCACTGGTGGAGCCGCGGCCAGAGTGTTCCAGGCGTCGCCCTGTTCCGGGACCTGCACCGAAGTTTGGCGGTCTCGACCTTTGCCACGGTCGTCCTCGCGGCGATCGGCCTCGCCGCCATCATCACCACGGTGAGCGAGCGTCGGGCAGCGATGATGGCACCCCTGGCCCTCGTCCTGCCGATATCGCTGTCGGTAATGCTCGTGCCGGACGGTCCAGGGCGGCTGCACGACGCATACCGCCCCATCTGGTTCACAAACGACTGGGAGCCCGCAATGGCGGCGGTCGGCGACGACCACGGGCTCGTGCTGAGCTTTCCCTGGCAGCCGTTGCGGCGCGCAGAGTGGGTTCCCGGAGTCTTCCTCGACCCGACTCCCAAGTCCCTCGGCGCCCGGGCGCTCGTGGACACCACACTCACCGTCACGCGCGACGGGGTGACGATCGGGGTCGCAGACCGCTCGCCGCAGGGACCGCACGCGGGGACCCAAGCCGGGGGAGAAGGCGAGAGAGAGATCGACACGCTGCGGCGAATCTTGACCGCAGGGCCCGGCGATCCTCTACCATCAGGGCTACTAACCAGTAATGGTGTCGCGCACGTCATCTTCTGGAAGGACAGTCCCGGCTTGCTGCCGAGGCTTCCGGATGAGTGGCGGCGGACCTTCGACGGAGAGCACCTCGAGGTGTGGTCCGATCCGGGGGTCACGACCCGTTAGACTGGACGCCTGTGATCCGGCCCCACCGTGGGGCCGGACGGATGAGGAGTGAGTGCATACATGGCCGCTGGCACCGGGACCGGCCGACCGGTTATCGCTGTGATCATCAGCGCCATTCTGGGTCTGCTCGCCTCGTGCGGTGGCGCGGTGGCTCTCGTATCCGCGAACGCTCCCAACGATGACACCGCGATCCAGGAGGGTCCGGCGGAGGTCCTCGACCCCGCGACCGTCCTCAACTACGGCGGCTGACGCTCACCACGTCCGAACGACCCCCGAGCGCTCGCCTCGAGCAGGGTCTGTTCCCAATCCTGTACGCACGCCTCCCAGGTGTAACGCAGGCTGTGCTCCCGAGCCTGCGTCGAGAGTTCTCCCCGTCGGGTCGAGTCCTGCAGGAGCGCGTCGACCGACATGATGAGGTCGTCCTTGCCATGCACCAGAAGCCCCGAGACGCCGTCGATGATCGACTCCGAGAGCCCGCCGGCACCGTGATAGGCCACGGTGGGCACTCCATGGCTGGCGGCCTCGACCACCGACAACCCCCACCCCTCCTTCAGGCTGGGTGCAAGTGAAACCCAGGCCCGGTCCAGCTCGAGCGCCTTGACGTCTTCGTCGACGAAGCCGAGGAGGTCCACCCGATCAGCAACGCCCAGCCGGCGGGCGTGTGCCTCGATCTCGGCGTGCCACCACCCCTCGCCAAGAATGCGCAGCCGAAGGGTCGGGTGGCGGTGTCGCAGGGCCGCGACCACATCGACCGCGTGCTCGACACGCTTGTGAGGGACGAGTCGTCCGAGGACGACGAGCGTTGGGTCCACCGCTCGGGCAGCACCGCTGAAGCGACCCGGCAGGGTGCCGTTGTGGATGACCCGGACCCTCTCAGCACCCACACCCAGATCGACGAGCTCGGCCTTGGTCATCTCCGAGACCGCCACGTAGGGACGGCTCCGGTTGACCACGGGGGCGACCCGTGACTCCACGAACCAGCCGACACGGGCTGTCGTGGGACCGAAGACAACCGGCCACTGCTCCCGGTGGACGTGATGGACGAGGACCACCGAGGGCGTCCGGGTCTGCAGCGGGGTAAAGAACGGGATGCCGTTCTGGGTGTCGACGGCAGCGTCGAAGCGGCCATCGGTTCGAGCATCCATGCGCATCTGGCGCAGGGTGGCCGCATACACCGTGAGCCGGTCACCACGCCGCCTGATCCGGTAGCCGTCGCAGTCCTCGTCGCGCGGTGCTTGGCCGTGGTCGGCGCAATATAAGGTGACGTGGTGCCCCCGCTCGGCGAGTCCGGCGCAGACCGTCTGTGCGTAGAGCTCGGCCCCTCCTCCTTCGGGATGGGTCAAGTCACGCCAGTTGAAGAAAGCGATACGCAAGAGGGTGCCTCACTTGATGTCCGTTGGATGTTACCCGAGAGTAGTTGCATGAATCCGACCCACGCCACAGCGCTGCCGCATGCCGCGACGCTGCGCCGGTCGGTTCATCTCTTTCGGGCCTTCCTCGTCGAACAGACGAACCCGGACCACTTCTACGGTGAGCTCGCTCAGGACACGGTGAGCCAGATCCGTCAGTGGACCCCGCTCGAGGGTTGCAGTGTGCTCGACATCGGGGGAGGGCCAGGATACTTCGCGGATGCATTCGCCTCCGCAGGCGCAAGGTATGCGGGGATCGAGCCCGATGCCGGTGAGCTCACCGCGAGGGGAATCGTCGGGGGAGACTCGCTGCGCGGATCAGGGCTCGCGCTGCCGATCGCATCCGGTTCGGTCGACGTGACCATGTCGAGCAACGTCCTGGAGCATGTTCCTGACCCCGAGGCGATGGCCGACGAGATGGTCAGAGTGACCCGTCCGGGAGGGCTCGTCTACATCTCGTGGACCCCGTGGCTCTCGCCGTGGGGCGGCCACGAGACCTCGCCGTGGCACTATCTGGGCGGTCGCCGAGCAGCCGACCGGTACGAGAAGAGGCACGGTCGGCGACCCAAGAACGACTACGGGCGCTCTCTCTACCCCTGCTCGGTAGGCCGGATGACGCGGTGGGCGAAGAGACAGGTTGACGCCGGCGCTGTCGAAGGGCTCGTGATGCTGCCCCGCTACCACCCTCAGTGGGCGCAATGGGTCGTCCGTGTCCCCGGTGTCCGCGAGGTAGTCAGCTGGAACGCTGTCATTGCGTGCCACCGGGTGGAGCAGACCGTGCCCAGCTCCAGGGACCGCTCGTGACGTCGGGTTCCGACGCGATCGATCGCTGGGCCAGTCGCATCCGCCTGGGCTCGCTGACCCTGATCCTCATCGCTCTGGCCTTCGTGCAGGCGCCAGGGTGGATCGCCCCCGACACGAAGCTCGACCTCACCGAGAATCCAGGAGGACTCCTTGCTCGAGCGTTGGTCCTGTGGGACCCCTCCGGTGCGGGGGGACAACTGCAGAACCAGGCCTATGGATACCTCTTCCCCATGGGGCCGTTCTTCTGGATCGGAGATGTGCTCGGTCTCCCAGGGTGGCTGATCCAGCGCCTGTGGTGGGCTCTCATCCTCGTGGTCGGTTTCCACGGAGCCCTCGCGCTGCTCGACAGGTTGAGGATCGGCACCTCCACAACCCGGGTGATCGCGGCGTTCGCATATGCACTGGCGCCACGCATGCTGATGGGCCTCGGGGCCGTCAGCGCAGAGATCTGGCCGATGGCGATGGCCCCGTGGGTCATCGTTCCGCTGGTGCGAACGGCCCAGGGCACGGAGCGCGCGGCCGCGATCTGGTCGGGTGTTGCCGTACTGCTCATCGGCGCGGTCAACGCGACGGCCACGCTCGCGGCCGTCATCCCCGCAGGTCTGTGGATCCTCAGCCGTGCATCGTCCGTTCGATGGAGGCTGATGGCGTGGTGGGTGCCGTCGGTCATCCTCGCCAGCCTGTGGTGGATCGGACCTCTGGTGCTGCTAGGGCGCTACAGCCCGCCCTTCCTCGACTGGATCGAGAACGCTGCGGTGACGAGCGCCGCGGCAAGTCTTCCTGAGGCGCTTCGAGGCACGACTCAGTGGCTCGCCGGCATCGCTGGCTCCCGCGGTCCGTTGTGGATCGCCGGCTTCGGGGTCCTCACGTCGAGAGCGACTGTGGCGCTCGGGATGCTCCTAGCCGTTCTCGGGCTGCTGGGTCTGTGGCGGTCCCCTCGCTCGTGGGCAGCGTTCGCCCGGACCTCCCTCATCGTGGGTCTGCTCCTTGTCACAGCAGGCCGGGTCGGTGCATCCACGGGGGTAGGGGCGGGGTACGTTGCGGCACTCCTCGACGGGCCGCTCACGCCTCTCCGCAACACCCACAAGTTCGAACCGTTGATCCGGATTGCCCTCGTCTGCGGACTTGCTCACGTGCTCCCGCGTCTTCATGCCCTGGCCAGGCTGTGGCGCGCACCGTGGCCTCGGCTCGGCTACCTCATCGTCGTCATCGCGATCATCGGGCAAACGGCGTTTCCCGCGCTCACGGGGGTCAGTCAGCGCGGCCGCTACATCGCAGTTCCGGACTACTGGACCGAGAGTGCCCAGTGGTTGGCCGACCACGCGGACGGGGGTCGGACGCTCGTTCTTCCCGGAAGCAATCCCGCAACAAGTGTCTGGGGAGATCCGCGGGACGAGCCCATGCAGGCCGTGGGCATGACCCCGTGGATCGTCCGGGACGCCGTACCGCTGGGCTCTGCGGGCGCGATCAGAATTCTCAACGACATCGAGGCTCGGGTCATGAGTGGCTTCGGCGGCGAGGAACTGGCCGAGTCCTTAGCTCGCCTCGGCGTGAGCCGCGTCCTGCTGAGGGCCGACCTCTTCTCCGGCGGCGTCAATCCCACCGTGGTGCGTCATGCTCTCGTCACCTCGGGTGCGACACACGCCGCAGCATTCGGTCCCTTCATCGGTGGATCGCGCGACCCTGAGTTCGCGTCGAGCTTCGGCATGGATCGACCGCTCCGGGCGATCGAGATCCTCGACCTGGCCAAGCCCGGCACGATAGCGCCTGCGACCCTCGTGCCGGTGGACGACCTTCGAGTCCTCTCCGGCGGACCCGAAGGTGCGGCCCGGGTCGTGGACCGCTTGACCGTGCTGGCCTCCGACGAGGAGAGCGTGAGTGTGGCTCAACCCGTGGCGGGGGTGCTGTCGGACACGATGCAGAGGCGCGAAGCGACCTTCTCGGCCGTCCGCGACAATTACGGCCCCTTGCTGACAGCGGATGACGAGTATGTTGCCCCTCGGAACGTCCATGACTGGCTCCCGCGGTGGGTGGAGCCGCACCAAGCCAGCACCTACCAGACCACCCGGGTGTGGTCGGGTGTCCAGGAAGTCACGGCATCGTCGTCTCTTGCTCTACCTGGACTGGGTCAACCGAGGCGACTGCGTGCCGGGCCCGAGAGCGCCTTCGATCCCAGCGGTGACACCGCCTGGCAGTCCTCGGGTGCCGACCCGGTCGGGCAGTGGGTCGAGGCCCGGTGGACGGAGCCCCTCGAGCTCCCGGACACCATCTTCGTCGTCATCGACCCAGTAGACGGGGCTGATATTGCTGCGGTGACCGTCCGGACCGACCAAGGCGAGACGCGTACGCCCGTGTCCCCTGCATCACTGGTGGAGCGGGACGATCCTGAGCACTATGCCTTCCCGGTGGCAGTTCCCTCCGGTCCCACCACTCGCATACGGATCACGGTCGCAGACGTGCGTGACCGCGCACCCACCGTCCGGGTCTGGGACGTCGGCGTCGGGTCGGTACCCCGCGCGGAGACGTGGGCCGCGATCCCTGCTGTGGATGTGCCGCTCGAGGAGATCGTCATGGAGGTCACGGGCGATCGGCTCCCGGCGTGCACGACGATGTCCTCAGGGGTCGTGGTGTGTAATCCTGGCGCCGCGCGCCAAGGGGAAGAGGCAGCTGATCTCCGCCGACTCTTCTCCCTTCCGGACGACACCGACTTCTCCGGCAGCGGGACGGTGTACCCACGATCGAGTAACGCCGCCGATCGCTTCCTGGAGCGTCTCGACGGCATCCGGGCGGAGGCATCGAGCCGCTGGGTCGACGGGGCCTCTGTGAGCCCGCACCTCGTCCTCGACGGAGACGACCGGACCTACTGGGCCAGCGATCCGGATGACTCTCAGCCCAGCATCACCCTCCAGTGGCCAGCCCCACGGTTGGTACAGGGTATGCAATTGTCGACGCACAGCGATGTCGCTGGGCGACGGCCGACGGAGGTCACAGTCGTCGTCGCCGGGGCAGAGTTCACCCGCGCGGTACCCGAGGACGGCCTCGTCCGGCTGCCGGCCTCCATGGCGACGGAGCTGACTGTGACGATCACCGAGACCACCTCGCAGACGACAGCGACGCTTTCCCAACCGCGTCAGATGCCGATGGTGCTCGGTGAGCTCACGATTCTCGGCGATGCGTGGTCACACGGCGCTCTGACGCTCGACAGCCCGGTCGAAGTCCCGTGTGGATTCGGCCCGCAGGTCCAGGTGGCCGGCCAGGTGTATCCCACGTCAGTCTCCGGGACCCGTGGTCAGCTCATTGCCGGGGACGCGCTCGAGCTCAAGGTCTGCGAGACCATTTCCGTCCCCGCTGGGACCGTGCGTGCCCGAATGATCGCCTCGTCGGAGTTCGAACCCCGCAGTCTGCGTTTGACTGCCTCGGGGATCGGCGCCCCACGCTCACCGCACGCCGCGGTGGGGGTGGACGTCATCTCGTGGCAGGCCAGTGACCGCATGGTCACGATCTCCGAGCCGGCATCGCAGGACGCCATCCTTGCGGTCCGTGAGAACGCCAATGACGGATGGGTCGCCACCATCGGCGGCCGGCGACTGGAGCCGGTCACGGTGGATGGCTGGGCTCAGGGATGGTTGGTCCCCGCGGGCACGACCGGTGAGGTGTCGCTGACGTTCACCCCTCAGTCGGTCTTCCGCTGGGTCCTCGTGGGGGGTCTGGTCGCTGCACTCCTCCTGGTCGGGCTCTCCGCCTACTCGGCATGGGCAGCGAGGAGGTTGGGCCGGGAGGAGACGCGCGTGGCCGCCCCCGCGGGGTCGTTGCCCTTCCTCGTGTCCGGGCCGCTGGTGCTGCTCGCCGGACTGGCCGTGGCGGGGCCGGTCGGAGGCCTGATGAGCGTTCTTGCGCTCCTTACTGCCCTCGCCCTCAAGCCCCGTCGGGTGGCATACGTCCTTCTGACGCTGAGTCTCGCTCTGTTGATCTGGTGCTCGGTGGCCCCATGGCCGTCCGCGTCCGCAACCAACAGGGATGCGCTCTCCCAGGTCATCGCCTGGTCGTTGGTGGCCCTGGTGTGGGGTTCCAGCGCGATCAGCGACGCACGTCAGCGCTCACGAGCGGCGTCGGGCGACCCCGAGGACCGGCCGCTCGAGGAGGTGCCAGCTGAGGGCTGAGAGCGCCAGGGTCACGCCCGTGGTGATGATCACGGTGCTCCAGAAGTGCCCTGTGAACAGCTCGTGGCCCAAGGTGGCTCGCACCCAGAACATCACAGGCATGTGCCACAGGAAGAACGCGTAGCTGATCTTGCCCAAGTAGGCGAGTGGGCGGGAGGTGAGGAGCCCGGTCAGCACTGTGTGTGCTCCCAGGGCGGAGGGATAGATCAGGAGGAGCGCCACGACGGCGTAACCGCCGTGCTTCACACTCGCTTGCCACAGGCTGGGGGCGCTGAGGTCGTAGGGACCCGCAAGCGACGTCGTGAGCACCCAGAAGATGGAGGCCGCGGAGAGGAGAAACGCGTTCCCCGAGCGGCGCAGCACATGGATCGCCAGTGCCCAACGCTCGTGGAAGGACATGATGACCGCCAGGACCATCCCGACAGCAAACCAGTCGAGCATCGCAGGCAGTGTCCGGTGCCAGGCGAAAGTTTCCGGTAGCCATGAGTGAGCAGCCCACCGGAACAGCCATGCGACGACGACCAGGCCGGCGACTGCCGACAGCTGTGTGATCGCGGACCGGTTGAGCGTGAGTCGACGTATGACGTAGGCGATGATCGGGAGTGCGATGTAGAAGGCCACCTCCGTGGACAGGCTCCACAACTGGGCCAGACCAGGCAGATCCCACTCGACGCGCAGTGCTTGCACGTGCACGAGGTTCGCGAGCCATTGGGCACGGGACGCGGAGCGGGTCTCAGGCACAAGGAAGAGGACACCCACCAGCACCGCTGCCCAAGCCGGTCCGATGCGTGCGACTCTCCGGATGGCATACCGGCGGAGGCGAGGTGGCGACTCGCCCCGCGCGACGGCGATCGCATGGGGCCGGTAGAGCAGGAACCCGCTCAGGACGAAGAAGACCGCAACGCCGATGTCCATACGGGCCAGGAACCCTGGAAGGACATGACGACCGATGGCACCGGACATGAAGCCCGCGTGGGTGAGCAGCACCGCGAATGCGGCCAGTGCGCGCCACACCTCGAGCTCCTGCAGGTGAGGCAGGACAGGATGCGGCTTCTCGTCTTCTGTAGAGAGGCGCCCGGACGCTTCGACCGACTGGGTCATAACGTCGCCCCCGAGACCCCGGCGGATACGGAGGTCACGCAGACGCCGGACGGGTTCGCGTCCAGTGCCTCGATCTGGACAGCGCGCACGGAGACGTTGACCGGGACGGTGGCGATGACCCGGCCCGGTCCTCGGTGCAGAGTCGGGGGTCGGTAGTAGGACGCCGGGTGGACCACTCCTGCAGTATCCACGAAGGAGACGCCGATCCTGGTCGTGTCCCCGACCAAGAGTCCGACCTCCACGAGCTGCTGTCGGCGTACAGGTAGGGGCTCGGGGGACTCGATCTGGACGGAGGCGGTCCCCGCCGGGATCGGGGCCCCGCAGAAACCAGAAGGGGTCGGAAGCGTGTCGAGCACGATGAACCGTGCCGCGACCAGGTCCCCGGACAGATCGACCGCCATGACCGGTGGGCGGAGCAGGGACGTCTCGGTCGTGGGGGAGAGGAGGAGGACCAGGCGCTCCGTGCTGAAGTCCGGCTGAACCCACCAGGGGACGATGCTCTCCGGGACAGGGCCCGGAAGGACGGTGCCACTGTTGCGGGTCAGTCCCACCCTTAGGCGTTCCACATAGTCGCCCGAGCTGTTCTGGTGCCAACGATCGCCGAAGCCGACCCAGCTGACCCAGACCCCGGTCATCGTGGTCACCATAAGGACGCTGGCCACGGTGACGGCCAGTGCACGGGGGACCCCGGACGACACCTTCTCCCGGATCCGCGTGTCACCAACGACCATCCCGAGCAGTCCGGCCATGCACAGGGCGACGACGATGGCCGCGTCGCTGTGCAGGCGCAGGTCGCTGACGCTGGTGATGTCGGAGACGCGAGCGACACGTCCGACGTACACCATGAGGTAGACCGGAAGCACATAGGACAGAGCGCACACGATGATGCGCAGAGCACGACCTCTGCTGAGCCGTAGTGCCGCGACGACGAGCGCCGCCCCGACGCAGCCTGCCACGACCGCCAGTGCGGCGGGTGTCCTGGCGTAGCCGTAGACACCGTCACCCCCCCAACGCCACGGACCGCCCAAGAATGCCGGCAGAGTGTTCCGGAAGATCGAGTAGGCGGTCGAGGCGACGAACCCACCCACGGTTGGTCGAGCACCCACCGCCTTGTCGAACTCGCCCGTCAGGTAGACCGCCAGGAAACCGATGTTCACGATTCCCAGTAGTCCGATCGTGATGCCTCCTCGCCACTGCAGGGCACGCCGGGCGCCCGCGGGGTGGAGGAGGACCAGCGCGGCCAGGATCACAATCGGTGCGACGAGTGCACGCTCCGAGAAGCCCAGCGCAGTCACGTGCACGATCGGCACCGGAACAAGCCACCACCACCGTGCGCTGTCGACGAACCGCACAACGAGGATCGCGGTCACCAGGACGAGAGCGAAGGCCGCAAGCCCGGTCAAGGCCTGTCGGTACCACGCGATACTGGGCACGATCGTCGCGCTGAACAGGGCGAGGAACAGGCCGAGGAGAGCGCCAAGCTCATGCCGGATCACCCACCGTGCACAGATCCACACGGCGATGGCCAGGACGGCAGCGATCACCATCGTCACGACGACGGCAGGCGTGTGCTCGAGTGGTGCGTAGGTCGCCTGGAACCAGTCCACCACCCGCGCGGACGGGGCCAGGTGGGTCTGGTTGCTCTCCACGATGAAGGGCCAGATGGGCTCGCCGGCCGCATAGGCCTGGGCTCGGATGTCGTCGACATAGAGCCCACCGCCGGCGATCAACCAGTAGGTCGCGAGCAGGAAGACGGCGATGATTGCGCCGGCAACGGCATCCCACTCGTCAGGCAGGGTCTTTCGAGTTCTCAGGCGCCCTGAAAGCTTTGAGTCCTCATCGGTTTCGGACACGCTCGGGAGCTCCTCCTCTGGGACAGTCGTCGGACAGGCTACCCGCTGGTACGCTTCTCCCGACTCACCGTCGACCGAAAGGTGTTCGAGGATGCGCCGAGTGCTCGGTTACATCGCCATTGTCCTGGGTGCTCTGCTCGTCGGAATCGGCCTGCTTGCCAAGCCCTTCATGTACGACCGCCTCGCGATCGTCCCGTTGGACCAGCGGACCACGTCCGTCTCGATGGGAGAGAACATGAACGTTCTCTACCCGCACGTCAAGGACGGCGCGGGGGTGATCGAGAAGCTGACCGGCGTCACCGTCCAGAACACCCGAGAGGTGAACGGTATCCCCGGCATCGCCTACGAGTACGGCGTCGAGGACGACCAGGCGTTCTGGCAGAGCACCAGTGTCTCCCGAGCACAGGTGGACGGTGAGTGGGTCGACCTCAGCTACAGCGACTCCGGGGTCTCCATCGACCGCCGGACGGGTGAGGCGACGAACTGCTGTGGCGACTTCCGCTCGACGGGCGACCTCGACGACCCCAACGCTGTCGAGGACGCCGAGCACGAGGGACTGGTGTTCAAGTTCCCCTTCAACGTGCAGAAGCAGAGCTACGAGTGGTGGGACGCGGACCTCCAGGAGGCTCTTCCCGCCGAGTTCCAGGACGAGGAGGAGATCTTCGGGACCACCACCTACCGGTTCCAGCAGCAGATCCCGAACACCGTCATCCGCACCCAGCAGGTGCCGGGTTCGCTCTTCGACCCGCCTGCTTCCGGCATGGTCACCGCGAACCTCCACTACAAGAACACCCGCACCCTCTGGGTCGAGCCGAACACCGGCGTCGTCATCAAGGGTGAGGAGCAGGTCGAGAAGACCCTGCGCACCGCGGGTCGCGCTCCCGTCGACTTCACCGTGGGCACCATCGGCTTCGACGAGGAGACCATCAAGACCAACGCCGAGGAGTGGGGCAGCAAGGGTCGCTTGCTGGGCCTCATCCACGGCCCGCTGATGTGGTACCTGCTCATCCCTGGCCTCATCCTGCTCGGGCTCGGAGCGTTCCTGCTCCTCGCCGGTGGCCGCACCGACGCCGATGACGAGTACGCGGACGAGGCAGAGCAGACCTATGACGACCAGTACTCGGATCGCACCGAGCAGTTCTTCGACGAGGCGGGAGCCGGCCAGCCGGACACCCGGGCGGCGCGGCGGGAGGCCGGCGAGCTCTAGACCGTCGCTCTCTCGTCAGGTACGGCTCGACTCCTCCCGGATTGCTAGGGACCCGACTAGCCGGCGCGACTGGCGACCAGCAGCATCGTTCCCGGAATGAGGCCACCTCGGAGCGGCGACCAGCCGCCCCAGGTGGCCTCATTCGTTGACTTCCACGGAAGCTCCCGGAGCTGCTCGATGACGAGTCCGGCAGCGACGACCTCCGCCACCCGCTGCTCGAGGGTGCGGTGGTGCTCGACGTAGGTGGCGCGACCCGCATCGTCGGTCTCCACGTACGGCGTGGTGTCGAAGTAGGACTGCCGGACCCGCAGGCCGTGCTCGCTCGGA
>JAAYCP010000079.1 GCA_012729695.1 Actinomycetales bacterium
AGGGACCGGGTCAGGCCGTACAACCGGGTGAGATCGGGGTAGCTGAGCGCGGACACCATGAGAAGGACGAGGTCGGCGCCGTGGGCCCGGGCCTCGTGCACCTGGTAGTCGGTGACGATGAAGTCCTTGCGCAGCACGGGGGTGGAGACGGCAGCACGGACGGCGTCGAGGTCAGCGAGGCTGCCGCCGAAACGGCGCTCCTCGGTGAGGACGCTGATCGCGGTGGCCCCGCCCGACGCATACTCACTGGCCAGGACGGCCGGCTCGGGGATCTCGGCGAGCGCGCCCTTGCTCGGGCTGCGGCGCTTGACCTCGGCGATGAGCGAGAGCGTCCGCCCGCGCAGCGCGGGAAGGACCGGCCGCGCCGGGGGTGCGGCCGCGGCCGCCTTGATGACGTCGCCGAGGGGCACGCGCGCCTCGCGTGCGCGCAGGTCAGCACGGACGCCGGAGATGATCTGGTCCAGGACGGTCGGCATGCTCGACAGGCTATCCGGGGCTACCGTCAGCGGCCCGAGCCGTCCACGGCACCGGCATCGGCCGTCGGGTCCTCCCCCTCGGAGAGCCGCTCCCAGTCGGAGGTCACCCGCTCCCCGCGCTTGCCCGGGCGCTCGGTCCCGGGCCGGTCGTATGCGCTGGACGGCTGCGGCCAGGCCGTCGCCCCCCGCCAGGCGAGGGCGGCCAGCACGAGCCCGAGGAGGGCGGGGACGAGCGCGAGGTAGGCCCAACCGGTGGCCTCGCCGGTCGCGGTGAGCGACCCGGTCCGGCCGGTGTCGGCGGCGGCCGCCGATCCGAGGATGGCGGAGGGGTCCATGATGACGCGCAGGACGAGTGCTCCGAGGAACAGGGCGGTGAGGAGCAGGATGACCGCGGCGACGCGGCGTCCGACCGTGCGGGTCGCGGCCGCTGCCACCGCTCCGGCGAGGAGGACCAGGCCGAGAGCGACGATCCCGGTGACGGCCTCGTCACCGCCCACCTGCTGCAGGCTGCCGCCGATCATGGCGTCGTCGACGGTGCCCTCGATCCACGGGCGCCCGGCCGCGATGACGGTGAGGAGCGCCGCGAGCGCTCCGATGAGGACCGCTCCGGCACGGCGGGTGAGGACGCTCATCGACCCCCCTCCCCGGTCCCGCCGATCGGTCGCATGCTCGCCGCCGTGGCGACGGCACGCAGCGCGGCGGTCGCCTTCGCGATGCACTCGCGGTGCTCACTCAGCGGGTCCGAGTCGGCGACGATCCCCGCACCCGCCTGGACGTATGCGGTGCCTCCTCGCAGGACCGCCGTCCGGATGGCGATGGCCATGTCGAGGTCTCCGTGGAAGTCGATGTAGCCGACCACTCCCCCGTACACGCCGCGCCGGGTCTCCTCGTAGTGGTCGATGAGCTCCATCGCCCGGGGCTTCGGCGCACCGGAGAGCGTGCCGGCCGGGAAGGTGGCCCGCAGGACGTCATAGGCACGCATGCCGTCGCGCAGCTCGCCGGTCACGGTGGACTCGATGTGCATGACGTGGCTGTAGCGCCGCACCTCCATGAACTCGACTACCTCGACCGTCCCGGGTCGGCACACCCGACCGAGGTCGTTGCGCCCCAGGTCGACGAGCATGACGTGCTCCGCGCGCTCCTTGGGGTCCGCGAGCAGCTCGTGCTCGAGCCACACGTCCTCCTCCGGGGTCTTGCCGCGCGGTCGGGACCCTGCGATGGGGTGGGTGATCGCGGTGCGGCCGCTCACCTTGACGAGGGCCTCGGGTGAGGAGCCGACGACGTCGACGATGTCGCCGTCGAGGGTCGGGATCCGGAACAGGTACATGTACGGGCTGGGGTTGCTCGCCCGCAGCGCCCGGTAGACGTCGAGGGGGTGGGCGGGGCACGGCACCGAGAACCGTTGGGACAGCACGACCTGGAACACCTCGCCGGCCCGGATGTCCTCCTTCGCCGACTCGACGAGGGCGACGAAGGACTCCTCGGTCGCGCTGCTCGTCACCGAGCTCAGGACGGTGGCCACCTGGCCGTGGTCGATGGCGACCACGGTCGACTCGGCCGGGGCTGCGAGCTGGGCGGTCATCCGGTCGAGACGCTCGATGGCGTCCGCCCACGCCTCCTGGACCCGCTCACTGCTGCCGTCGTAGTTGATCGCGTTCGCGACGAGCAGGACGGTGCCGTCGGTGTGGTCCAGGACCGCGACGTCGGTGGCCAGCATCATCGCCACCTCGGGCAGACCGAGGTCGTCCGTGGTGGTCTCCGGGATCCGCTCCCAGCGCCGCACCGCGTCGTAGCCGACCAGGCCCACCATCCCGCCGGTGAGCGGCGGCAACCCCGGGACCGGCTCGGTCGCCAGCGCGTCGACCGTGGCGGCGAGGGCCTCCGTGGCCAGACCCTCGGTAGGGACCCCGGCCGGAGGTTCGCCGATCCAGCGCACCTCCCCGTCCTGCGCGGTGAGCGTCGCGCGACTCGCCGCACCGATGATGGAGTACCTCGACCAGACTCCCCCGTGCTCGGCGGACTCGAGGAGGAAGGTGCCCGGCCGCGACCCTGCGAGCTTGCGGTAGAGCCCGACCGGTGTCTCGGCGTCGGCCATGAGCCGGCGCACGACCGGGATGACCCGGCGGTCCTCGGCGAGGATCTCGAAGGTCTCCAGGTCCGGCCACGTGGTGCCGACGGTGAGCTGCGGATGCGGTGTGGTGGTCACGACGCGGCAATCTCGGTGAAGCAGGTCCGCGTGCCGTTGTGGCAGGCAGCGCCGACCTGGTCCACGGTGAGGAGCAGCGCGTCGCCGTCGCAGTCGAGGGAGATCGAACGCACGTGCTGGGTGTGGCCCGAGGTGTCCCCCTTGCGCCAGTACTCGCCGCGGGATCGCGACCAGTAGGTGACCCTGCCCTCCTCGAGCGTGCGGCGCAGGGCCTCGTCGTCCATCCAGCCGAGCATGAGGACCTCACGGGTCTCGTGGTCCTGGATGATGGCGGCGACGAGACCGGCACTGTCGCGCTTGAGCCGGTCGGCGATCCGGGGGTCTAGACGGTCGGTCACAGGTGACATTCTCGCAAGGGTCTAGCGGACGGTGATCCCGGCACCGCGAAGGGCGCCCTTGACCTCACCGATCGACAGCTCGCCGAAGTGGAAGACACTGGCCGCGAGCACGGCGTCGGCTCCGGCCTGGACGGCCGGCGGGAAGTGCTCCACGGCGCCGGCTCCGCCCGAGGCGATGAGCGGCACCGTCACCTCGGCCCGGACCGCGCGGATGAGCTCGAGATCGAAGCCAGCCTTCGTGCCGTCGGCGTCCATCGAGTTCAGGAGGATCTCCCCGGCGCCGAGCTCGGCCGCTCGTGCGCACCACTCGATGGCGTCGATGCCGGTGCCCCGCCGTCCTCCGTGGGTCGTGACCTCGAACCCGCCGAGGATCCGACCGTCCTCGTCCCGACGGCGCCGGACATCGGCCGACAGGACGAGCACCTGAGCCCCGAAGCGGTCCGCGACCTCACTGATGAGCGAGGGACGAGCGATGGCAGCGGTGTTCACCCCGACCTTGTCCGCCCCGCAGCGGAGGAGGCGGTCGACGTCGTCGACGCTGCGCACCCCGCCTCCGACGGTGAGGGGGATGAAGACCTCCTCGGCGGTGTGCCTCACGACGTCGTACATCGTCTCCCGGTCACCGCTGCTCGCCGTGACGTCGAGGAAGGTCAGCTCGTCCGCTCCCGCTGCGCCGTATGCGGCGGCCAGCTCAACCGGGTCACCGGCGTCACGCAGGTCGGCGAAGTTCACGCCCTTGACGACGCGGCCGGCGTCGACGTCGAGGCACGGGATGACCCGCACCGCGACCGATGACTGACTCCCTGACTGCGTCATGCAGCCCATTACACACCGCTCCTAGACTCGTGGCTCATGCGGTTCCAGGTGCCGGACCGGGCAGATCCGGCGGACGTGGCCACGGTGGTCGAGGCCGTCGGCACGGCGGAGCCGCGCTGCGGGGGCGTACGGATTGTCGCCATCGACGGGCTGAGCGGGGCGGGGAAGACGACGCTTGCCGCGGCTGTGGGAGCAGCCCTCGGTGCGCCGGTGCTCCACATGGACAGCATCTATCCCGGGTGGGACGGGCTTGCCGAGTCGGTCGGGCTGCTCACGACACAGGTGCTCCAGCCGCTCGCCCGGGGCGAGAAGGCCGCATACCGGATCTGGGACTGGCACCGCGACGGGTGGAACGGGACGGCTGAGGTGCCCGTCTGCGAGCTCCTCGTCATCGAAGGGTGCGGCTCGAGCGTCGGCCCGTCCGGGGAGTATGCGGCGGTCCGGGTGTGGGTCGAGGCACCTGTGGAGGTGCGGAGGGAGCGCGGGCTGGCCCGCGACGGTGCGGCCTACCGGCCGAACTGGGAGCGGTGGGCGGCTCAGGAGGCAGAGCTGTTCGGCCGGGACGGCACTCGCGCCAAGGCCGACCTCATCGTCACGACCGGCTAGCGATGTCCGGCCGGGACGGCACTCGCGCCAAAGCCGACCTCGTCGTCACCACCGCCTAATGGGCTCCCCCGCCCAGCTGGGCCAGGGTCGCGAGCCGGGTGGCCTCGGCGGACGCCCTGGGACCATCGGCCTTCTGCACGGCCATGACGGCGACCTCGTCCCCGTCGTGGAGCGCGAGGACCGGCCACGCGGCCCCACCGTGGAAGCGCACGGCCTCCACCTCGGGCCACTCGACGCGGCGGGACAGGATGAGGTTGCGCACGTAGATCCCGCGCTCGTCCGGAACCGCCCGGATCCCGACGTAGCGCCAGAGGAAGAGCCCGATCATCGCGCCCATCGCGAACATCATGACCCGGTCCCCCGGCCCGAAGCTCCCGCCCTCGCCGCGTCCCGGCACGAAGACCGCGAAGCCGGTGAAGAGGAGGATGGCCAGCGTGGACATGACCATCGGCACGGCTCGCCCCCGGCGGGAGCGGAACACCGCATACAGGTCTGCGCTGTCCGGTGCTCCGGAGGTCGGCGTCGTTGCCTCGTTCATCGCACTCTCCCTCAGATCCGGCACGCGCTGATCTCGGTCACGAGGATCGCGCGCGCACCGAGGTCATAGAGCCGGTCCATGATCTGGTTGGTCTCGAAGCGGGGAACCATGGCTCGCACGGCGACCCAGTCCCGGTCGGCGAGCGGCGAGATCGTCGGTGACTCGAGGCCCGGCGTCACCTCGCAGGCGGCGTCGACGACCCTCCGCGGGCAGTCGTAGTCGAGCATGACGTAGGACCGCGCCGTCACGACCCCGAGGAGCCGGCGGCGGAGCACCTCGATGGCGGCCTGCTCAGGGGAGTTCTCGTCCTTGATGAGCACGGCCTCGCTGCGCAGGATGGGGTCGCCGAACACCTCGAGGCCCTGGCTGCGCAGGGTCGCTCCGGTCTCGACGACGTCGGCGATGACCTCCGCGACGCCCAGGGAGACGGCGGTCTCAACAGCACCGTCGAGGCGGACCACCTCGGCGCCGACGCCGAGGTCGGCCAGGTGCTGCTGGACCAGGCCGGGGTAGGACGTGGCGACCCGACGACCCGCGATCTCGGCGACCGACCCCACCACGCCCGGGCGCGCCGCATACCGGAACGTCGACTGACCGAAGCCGAGCGGCATGACCTCGACGGCCGGGGACTCGGCGTCGAGCAGGAGGTCCCGCCCGGTGATGCCGCAGTCGACCGTGCTGCTGCCGACATAGACGGCGATGTCACGGGGTCGCAGGTAGAACAGCTCGACCTCGTTGCTCGCGTCCGTGACGACGAGCTCCTTGGGATCGCGGCGGGTGCGGTACCCCGCCTCGCGCAGCATGTCGCCGGCGGAGTCGGAGAGGGTTCCCTTGTTGGGGACGGCGATTCGGAGCATGGCCTTCTCGTATGTGTTCTGGATCTGAAGCTGAGTGGTGAGGCTGAGGCGTGCGGTGAAGCAGGGAGGTGGCGCTCTGAGTCAAGCGCCTGAGGCGTCCGTCAGAGATGTGCGTAGACGTCGTCGAGGCTGATGCCCCGGGCGAGCATGAGGACCTGGAGGTGGTAGAGGAGCTGGCTGATCTCCTCCGCCGCGCGCTCTGCGCTCTCGTGCTCAGCCGCCATCCAGACCTCGGCCGCCTCCTCGACGATCTTCTTCCCGATCGCATGCACGCCGGCATCGAGGGCGGCCACGGTGCCGGACCCCTCGGGGCGGGTGGCTGCCTTGTCAGCGAGCTCGGCGTACAGCTGGTCGAAGGATTTCACGCGAACCAGCCTACGGGTCAGCGGCCGACCGACCCCCACCCGTCTCAGGAGGCCGGTGCCCAGGTCCTGCGAAGCCGCTGTCGCGAGGCGACGCCGACTCAGAGGTCCTGACGCGGTCCTGAGCGCTCGGGTGTCGTCAACCGCCTGCCGGCTACTACCTCGCGAGCCGGAGCGAGCGCAGCGTGTCGGCGGTGACGAGCGCGGCCTGAGCGGCCTCGTAGCCCTTGTCCTCCGAGGAGTGGGGCAGACCGGCCCGGTCCAGAGCCTGCTCCTCGTTGTCGCACGTGAGCACGCCGAAACCGACCGGGACGCCGGTGCGCACCGCGACCTCGGTCAACCCGTTCGTGGCCGCGTTGCAGACGTACTCGAAGTGGGGCGTCCCGCCGCGGATGACGACACCGAGCGCGACGACGGCGTCCACGTGAGGAGCGATCCGGGCCGCGGCCACGGGGAGCTCGAAGGTGCCGGGGACCCGCACGAGGGTGGGGTCTGCGACACCGGCCTCGACGAGAGCGCGACGGGCACCGGCGATGAGGCCGTCCATCACCTGCTCGTGCCAGGACGCGGCGATGACGACGACGCGCATGCCCTCCGCGGTCACGCTCAGGGTGGGTGCTCCGGCTCCGCTCATGCCCTCTTCTCCTTGGTGGTGCTGTCGTGGTGGCCGGTGTCCTTCGGGTCCGTGTCGGTGCGCTCCTGCGGGGCGGGCGGTCGCCGACTCGCGAGCGGGTCCGGCAGCAGGTGGCCCAGCCGGTCGCGCTTGGTGCGCAGGTAGGTCGCATTCGCGGGGTGGACCGTCGTGAGGGACGGCACCATCCGCTCGACGACGATGCCGGCGGACTCGACCGCCTGAACCTTCGCGGGGTTGTTCGTCAGCAGGGCGAGCCGCTCGACCCCGAGAGAGCGCAGGATGGCTGCAGCGGCGCCGTACTCTCGCGCGTCGACCGGAAGACCGAGGTGGGTCTGGGCGTCGACGGTGTCGACACCGGCGTCCTGGAGGGCGTAGGCCTGGAGCTTCGCGAGGAGGCCCACGGCACGGCCCTCGTGACCGCGCAGGTAGATGACGGCACCGCCCTCGCGCCCGACGCGCTCCAGCGCCGACTGCAGCTGCGGTCCGCAGTCGCACCGCTGGGAGCCGAGGGCGTCCCCGGTGAGGCACTCCGAGTGGATCCGCACGAGGGGCACGCCGTCACTGCCCGTCAGACCACGCGGGCTCACGAGGGCGAGGTGCTCGTCGCCGGTCTCGTTGTCGGAGAAGCCGTACAGGTCGAAGCGGCCGTAGGCGGTCGGCAGAACGGTGCGAACGACCTCGGTGACCCGGCTCGGGCGCTGCCGGTAGGCGACGAGGTCGGCAATCGAGATGACGGGCAGGCCGCGCTCGCGCCCGAGCTCGAGCACCTCGGGCAGGCGCATCATGTCACCGTCGTCGCGCACGAGCTCGCCGATGACCCCCACGGGTCGCAGCCCGGCGAGCCGGCACAGATCCACCGTGGCCTCCGTGTGGCCGCGCCGCTCGAGCACACCTCCTGGCTTCGCGCGCAGCGGCAGCACGTGACCGGGGCGGACCAGGTCCGCGGCGGTCGTGTGCGGGTCGGCGAGCAGGCGGATGGTCCGGGTGCGGTCCGCGGCGCTGATGCCGGTGGTCACCCCTTCCCGGGCGTCCACCGAGACGGTGTATGCGGTGCGCAGCGGGTCGGCGTTCTGGGCGACCATGAGGGGCAGGTCGAGGCGGTCGGCCAGGTCGTTCGGCAACGGCGCGCAGAGGTACCCCGAGGTGTGCCGGATCGTCCAGGCGAGCCACTCGGTGGTGAGGGTCTCTGCTGCGAGGACGACGTCGCCCTCGTTCTCACGGTCCTCGTCGTCGACGACGAGCACCGGAAGGCCGGCGCGCAGGGCGTCCAGGGCCTCCTCGATGGTGGACAGTTCACTCATGAGATCACCTTGGGCTCTTCCGTGGCGGAGGGCATCTGGCCCGTGCGGGCAGCGAGCATGCGCTCGACGTACTTGGCGAGGACATCGACCTCGAGGTTGACCCGCTCCCCCGGCTGGCGCAGGCCGAGCGTGGTCAGCTCCAGCGTCGTCGGGATGAGGCTCACCGTGAACGTGTCGTCCTCGAGCGAGGCGACGGTGAGGCTCACGCCGTCGACCGTGATCGAGCCCTGCGGGACGAGGTAGCGCGCGAGGGCCGGCGGGAGGGTGAAGCGCACCGTCTCCCACCGGTCTCCGGGGGTGCGGGACACGACCGTTGCAGTGGCATCGACGTGGCCCTGGACGATGTGTCCGCCGAAGCGTCCGTCGGCGGCCATCGCCCGCTCGAGGTTGACCCGGTCGCCCGGCCGCAGGTCGCCGATGCCCGTGAGCGCGAGCGTCTGCGCCATGACGTCGACGGTGAAGGTGTCGCCCTCGACGGTGGTGACGGTGAGGCAGACCCCGTTGACCGCGATCGAGTCCCCGTGCGCCGCGTCGGTCGTGACGACGGGTCCGCGGATGGTGAGCCTGGCCGAGTCCTCGCCGTGCGCGATCTCCTCGACCCGGCCGAGCTCCTCGACGATGCCGGTGAACATCTAGCTCCTCTCCTCAAGGGGGGCGCGACGGTGCGGGCGCAGCGTGATGCGGGCGTCCGCACCGACGAGACGGAGGTCGGTGATGGTGAGGCGACGGGCGTCGTCGATCGAGACGATGCCCAGGTCTGCGACGGCGGCAGGGCCGGCGCCGAGGATCGCGGGCGCCAGATAGGCGATGACCTCGTCGACGAGGTCCGCACGGAGGAACGCAGCCGTCAGCGTGGGCCCACCCTCGACGAGGACGTGGTGCACGCCGCGGCCCTGAAGGTGCGTCAGCACCTCGCGCACGTCGTGGGTGGCCAGGTGCTCGGTCGGTGCCGATCCGTCGGTGAGGCGCGAGCCCGGACGCGGACCGCGGTGACCGACCACGACGCGCAGGGGCTGCCGACCGACGAGGGCACCGGACTCGTCGCGCACGGTGAGGCCGGGGTCGTCGATGAGCGCAGTGCCGGAGCCGACGAGGATCGCGCCGCACTCGGCACGGAGCCGGTGGGCATCCGCTCTGGCCTCGGGTCCGGTGATCCAGCGGCTCGACCCGTCGGCCGCGGCCACCCGGCCGTCGAGCGTGGTCGCCGTCTTGAGCGTGACGAACGGGCGCCCCAGCTCGGCGCTGTGCAGCCAGGTGCGGTTCACCTCCCGCGCGGCGTCGGCCAGCAGCCCACCCTGCACGCTCACCCCGTGCTCAGCCAGCCGACGGGCTCCGCCGGACGCGGCCGCACTGGGGTCGGCCACCGCATACACGACCCGGGCAACGCCGGCGCAGATGAGGGCGTCGGCGCACGGCCCGGTCCGCCCGGTGTGGGCGCACGGCTCCAGGGTGACGTATGCGGTGGCCCCGCGAGCGGAGTCCCCCGCCTGCCGCAGGGCGTCGGCCTCGGCGTGCGCAGTCCCGGCCCCGCGGTGCCATCCGGTCACCGGGGCGGACCCGTCCGCCGGCACGATGACGCAGCCGACGCGCGGGTTGGGGTCCATCACCGGGCCGCGACGGGCCGCGGTGATCGCCAGCTCCATGAAGGCGACGTCACGGCCGCCGGCAGCAGAGGTGTCAGAAGTGGGGGTGTCAGGAACGGGGGTGTCAGACGCAGTGTTGTCAGGACCAAGGGTGTCAGGAGCGGGGGTGTCGGGAGCGGGACTGCCAACGACAGAGCTCTCGGTGTCGAGGAGGTCGGCGCCCGTCGGCGCCGCATCCACGATGGCAGCGTCGACGACGCGCCGCTGCGACGCGTGGTCCACGCGTCGGCTGCTCACGTCCTGGCTGCTCATGTCCTGCCCTCGTGCCGTCGATCCTGATCTGATCGGGCTCCGGGCGGACGGTGACCGCACCATGGCGACTCACCGTCATCACGTGGCAGACCGAGCATGTCGCGCTGCCGGTCGTGATGACCTCGTGCTGCCTCCCATCCGGACTCTCACCGTCGGTCCTGGAGTTTCACCAGGTCAACCGCTCACTGGCTGCAAGCGGGTCGTGGACTATCACCACCGGTTCGGAATTGCACCGACCCCGGAGCACGTGCCTCTCAGTATGCCCCACGCCCGGCGGCGACCCCGAACCACGAGACCGGTGATTCCGCTCACTGAGACTGCTCGGGTGCGGATGTGCCGCCAGGTGGCACAGCGCGATTCAGGAGGGCGGAGCGGAGCCTACGGCTGCCACCAGGGACGCAGCGGCAGCTGCACATCGGGTTCCGGGCGCACGGCGAGGACGTGGTGCAGCTGAATGGTGTTCTGCTCGAACCCGAGCCGGGAGCCGGCCATGTACAGACCCCACACCCTGGCCGTCCCGGGACCGACCTCGGCTACGCACTCGTCCCAGTTGTCGACGAGGTTGCGGCACCACGCAGCGAGGGTGAGCGCATAGTGCTGCCGCAGGTTCTCCGAGTGGAGCACCTCCAGGCCGGCGTTCTGGGCCTCGGTGATGATGCGCCCCGACCCGGTGAGCTCGCCGTCGGGGAAGACGTAGCGGTCGATGAACGCGCCGGTCTCCTGGTGCTGGTTGTGCGGACGGGTGATGCAGTGGTTGAGCAGCAGGCCACCGGGTCGCAGCCGCTCCCGGATGAACTCGAAGTAGGACGGGTAGTTCTGCACCCCGACGTGCTCGGTGAGACCGATGGAGGACACGGCATCGAAGCCGGTCTCGGTGACCGAGCGGTAGTCGGCGTACCGCACCTCGGCCAGGTCGCTGAGGCCATCCTCGGCGATCTGCTTCTGGGCCCAGTCCGCCTGCTGCCTCGACAGGGTCACGCCGAGCGTGCGCACTCCCTGGCGGGCCGCATACCGGACCATGCCGCCCCAGCCGCAGCCGATGTCGAGGAGCCGGTCCCCCGGTGAGAGCGCGAGCTTGTCGAAGACGAGCCGGTACTTGTTCTCCTGGGCCGCTTCCAGCGTCGCCTCGGGAGTCGGGTACACCGCGCAGGTGTAGGTCATCGAGGGCCCGAGGACCATCTCGTAGAAGCGGTTGGAGACGTCGTAGTGGTGACTGATCGCCTCGGCGTCCCGGCGGCGGCTGTGCCGCAGTCCGTGGACCGTCCGGCGCCAGCGCGGCAGACGCTCCTGGGGCGGCGGCTCGGGGGGGAGGAGCCCGCGCACCCCGAGCAGGCGCGCCACCGTGAGGGCGGCGGACGGGGTCGGCTTCTCGAACCGGAGCGAGCTGAGGGCGGCGAGCAGCTCGTAGGGGTCACCGGGGTGCACCCCGGTCGCGTCGAGGTCGCCGGCGACATAGGCGCGCGCGAGCCCGAGGTCGCCCGGCGCCGTCGCGAGGAAGGCCAGACCGCGTGGCGTCCTCAGGTGCAGACCCAGGGTCGCGTCGGCTGGCCCGCTGCACGAGCCGTCGTATGCGGTGAACCGCACCCCCATCGTCCCGCCGGTGATCTCGTCGACCAGCTCGCCGATCGTCGGTGTCTGCGGTCGAGTCCGTTCAGCTGTCGTCATGCCCTGCGCACCGCCTTGCTGTAGAGGTCCAGGAGTCTGCCGTTGGGGTCGTAGATCGCCTTGAGCCGTTTCACCTCGTCTCCTCCGTAGAGTCGGTCGAAGGTCTCCTCGTCGTAGAAGCTCTCTGAGTAGAGCGACTTGTGGCCTCCGACGTGGTCCACCATCTCCTCGATCCTGCGGTTCGCAGCACCGGGCCGACCTGGCGTCCCGGGGACCGTCGACCAGAAGCCGATATTGACGTACGTCTGCTCACGGCGCAACGGGTAAAGCGGCCACGGATGGGCCTCCAGCTCCCCATCTCCGGCTGTGCCCTGCTCGCGAAGTCGCAACGGACACAGCCAGATCGGCTCGATGGGGATGTTCTCTAGGAACCAGCGGAGGAACTCCTCCGTCCGCTCGAGCGGAATCTCGACGTCCTGGATGACGCGCTCGCGGGGCGGCTGTCCCTGACGCGCCTCGAGACGGTCCGAGACGGACCACCGGTGGTCGAGCGCGATGAGCTTCCAGTACACGCTCGAGCGCAGGAGCCGGCGCGGCCAGAGCCGCCGGATCCGGGGGTTCTGGGCGCCGAAGGCACGCGAGCACCAGAACCAGTCGGTGTCCCAGCGCCACAGGTAGTCGTGGGTGGTGAGCAGATCGTGCTTGGGGGTGGCGACGTCGTGCTGGATCGAGCGGTAGTAGATCTGCTGACCGGTGTAGTCGCTCGGTCGGCCGGGGTCGTCGCTGCGGCGACCCAGGGTCAGGTAGGCCTCGTCCGCCGTGAAGACCACCCCGTCGAGGTAGTCGACGGGCTCGCCCCCCCACATGCCGGTCCCGACGATGTCGCCGATGGCCGTGATCACCTCGCCGAGATCCCTGAAGCGCACGTGGCGTAGTGACACCGTCGAGCGCACCTCCTCGAGCTCGATCCGCAGCCGCGTCGCGTAGCCCAGCGAGCCGTACGAGTTCGGGAAGCCGCGGTAGAGGTCGCTGTGCTCGTTGTCCGGAGCAGCCGTGACGATCTCACCTGCCCCGGTGAGGATGTCCATCTCGAGGACCGACTCGTGCGGGAGCCCGTTGCGGAAGGAGGTCGACTCGATCCCGAGCCCGGTCACCGCACCGCCGAGGGTGATCGTCTTCAGCTGGGGCACGACGAGCGGCGCCAGGCCGTACGGCAGTGTGGCCCGGACGAGGTCCTCGTAGGTGCACATCCCACCCACTTCCGCGGTGCGTGACACCGGGTCGACGGAGAAGACCCCGGTGAGCCCGGAGACATCGAGTCCCGGGGCCGCAGCCTCGGCTCGGGGGCGGAACAGGTTCGAGGTGCGCTTGGCCAGGCGCACCGGCGCGGTGGGCGGCAGGCTCAGGTAGCTGTCGAGGAGGCGTCCGACGCCCTCGTGGTATCCGCTCACGGAAGCACCGCTCCGACGAGGCACCCCAGCCTGGCCCCGCCTTGCCAGCGGGCCTGGGACTCCATGTGCCGCATGTTCATTCACCCTATCGCCCGCGGCTCGGATCCCGAAGGACGACGTCGGCTTGCACGTTCCGGTCCCCATGTGGTTTCTTAGGTAAGCCTTACCTACCCTCAGGAGCCAGAAACCTATGTCCCTCCCCCGCTTCCTCACCGCCGCCGTCGCCGGCGCGGTCCTTCTCACCGGGTGCGGCACGTCCTCCGCGAGCCAGTCCTCGGCCACCGACACGCCCGATGGCGCTCCCAGCCCGAGCACGAGCGACGTCCCGGTCTCGGTCACCATCACCGACGCCCAGGACCGCGAGGTCGAGGTCCCCACCACCCCGGGGACGGTCGTCGTCATGGACTGGAGCGTCATCCGCACCCTCTCCGACCTCGGCGTGGAGGTGGACGCCGTCCCGCAGTCCTCCGGCGCCCTGCCCGAGGACATCGCGGAGTACCAGGACGCCACCACCGTCGGCACCGTCTTCGAGCCGGACTACGAGGCGATCGCCGCCCTCGAGCCAGACCTCGTCATCGTGGGCTCGCGCAGCGGCACCCCCGAGGTCGTCGCGGAGTTCGAGAAGTTCGCCCCTGCAGTCCTTGACATGTCCGTGCGCGCGAAGGATCCCGCCGACGTCTTCGACCTGACCACCGAGCGCGTGGTCCAGCTCGGCTCGATCTTTGGTGTCGAGCAGGAGGCCACCGACCTGATGGCCGACCTCGAGACCCAGATCGCCGAGGTCAAGGAGCAGACCGGCGACCTCGGGACCGCCATGGTCGTGCAGGTCTCCGACGGCACCGTGAGCGCCTACGGCCCGGGATCGCGGTTCAGTCAGGTCTACACCGACTTCGGGTTCACGCCCACCCAGGCACCGATCGAGGACGGCGGCTCCCACGGTGAGGAGATCAGCCAGGAGTTCTTCGTCCAGTACAACCCCGGCGTCATCTTCGTCCTCGACCGCGCCAAGGCCATCGGGGAGGAGCAGACCCCCGCCCTCGACGTCCTGTCGAACGGCCTCGTCGACACCACGGACGCCGCAGCCGACGGCAAGATCATCGAGATCGACGGCTTCGCCTGGTACCTCGCCACCGCTGCGCCGTCCTCGTGGCAGCAGATGGTCGACGACGTGCGCAAGGCCCTCTGAGCGCCAGTCACGACAGCAGGTTGACGACCACATGGTGATCCCCGCGTGAACGTCCTCGCGACCGGCGGCCGCACCTCGCTCTGGGTCTCCCTCGGAGCGGTGGTGCTGGCCGTCGGCGCATACCTGTCGCTCGCGGTCGGGGTCGTCCCCATCCCGTTGAGCGACATGCTCTCCCCCGATGAGCGTCAGTGGATGCTGCTCAGCCAGGTACGCATCCCCCGACTGGTCGCCGTCCTGCTCTCCGGCGCGGCGCTGGCGGTCGCCGGACTCATCATGCAGCGGGTCACCCAGAACAGCTTCGTCTCCCCCTCGACCTCCGGCACGGTGGAGGCCGCCGTCCTGGGCATCCTCGTCGCGACGCTTCTCGTGCCAGGTATCTCGCTCCTCGGCAAGATGGTGGTCGCCATCGTCGTGGCGGTGGCCGGGACGATGATCTTCCTCCAGCTCCTGCAGCGGATCCGGCACCGGGACCCGATCGTCGTCGCCCTCGTCGGACTGATGTACGGAGGCGTGCTCTCGGCCATTACGGTCTTCATCGCCTACCAGCGGGACCTGCTCCAGCTCCTCGAGATCTGGACGACCGGCTCGTTCAGCGCTGTCATGTCGGGTCAGTACGAGCCGCTCTATGCCGTACTCGCCGTGGGCGTGCTGGGGTACGTCTTCGCGGACCGGTTCACCGTCGTCGGCATGGGCCGGGAGTTCGCCACGAACCTCGGCGTGAGCTACCTGCGGATCCTCTACACCGCGCTCATCATCCTCTCGGTCATGACCGCAGTCGTCGTGGTCGTCGTGGGTGCCATCCCCTTCCTCGGTCTCATCGTCCCCAACGTCGTCTCGATGTTCATGGGCGACCACGTGCGGCGCACGCTTCCGGTCACCGCCCTCGCCGGCGCCGGGTTCGTCCTGCTCTGCGACGTCATCGGCCGCACCGTCCGCTTCCCCTACGAGATCCCGGTGGCAACGATCGCCGGCGTCCTCGGCGCCGGCGTCTTCGTCTGGCTCATCCTGCGGGCCGCCCGCCGTCCGGGAGCCACCCGATGACCGCCGTCTCCGACCGCGCGTCCGAGATCCTCGGGCTCCACCCCGCGACCGGCACATCGGTCACCGAGCGGGAGCGGCTGAGGTCGATCCGGCGGACGGCCGTCATCCTGGGCCTGCTGTGCGCGGGCTTCGCCGCCGCATACCTCCTCTGGGACGTCAAGGGCAGCTGGTCGTATGCGCTGGACCTGCGATCCCGCCAGCTCGCCTCGCTCGTCGTCGTGGGTGCCGCGGTCGGCGCCAGCTCGCTCGTCTTCCAGACGATCGCGGGCAGCCGGATCCTCACCCCGGGCGTCATGGGCTTCGACTCGCTCTACGTCCTCATCCAGACCGTCATCGTCTCGGTCCTCGGGCCGAGCGCTCTGCAGCTCATGGGCGTCCCGGAGCGGTTCATCCTCAACACGGCGCTCCTGGCGGGCTTCGGCCTCCTCCTGTTCCGGTGGCTCTTCCGCGCCCACAGCCGCAACCTCTTCGTCCTCGTCCTCGTCGGCATCGTCGTCGGCTCGTTCTTCACCTCGCTCGCGACCTTCGCCTCGCGCATGCTCAGCCCGGACGACTACCTCACCCTCCAGACCGTGCTGTTCGCGAGCTTCACGACCGTCGATGTCCAGCTGCTCGGCGTGACCGCCGCCGTCGCGGTCCTCGGGATGGCTGCCCTCGTGCCGCTCCTGCGCCGCCTCGATGTCGTCGACCTCGGCAAGGACGCGGCAACCGGGCTCGGTCTCGACTACCACCGGATCGTCACGATCACCCTCGTCGTCGTCACCGTCCTCGTGGCGACGTCCACCGCGCTCGTCGGACCGATGCTCTTCCTCGGCCTGCTCGTGGCGAACCTCGCCCGGCAGATCGTCCCGACCCACCGGCACACCGTCCTTGTCCCGGTTGCCGGGGCGGTCGGCGTGCTGGCCACCGTGGGCGGTCAGTTCCTCGTGACCCACGTCTTCGCCCTCAACACCACCCTGTCCGTGGTCGTCAACCTCGTCGGCGGACTGTACTTCCTCTATCTCCTTCTCAAGGCGGTGCGACTGTGATCGACATCAAGAGCGTGTCCCATTCCTACTTCGACGGCGCTCCGAAGGTGCTCGACGACGTCGCCATCGACTTCCCGCCCGGTCAGGTCACCGCCCTCGTCGGTGCCAACGGCGCGGGGAAGTCCACGCTCCTCTCGGCGATGAGTCGACTGCTCGTGCCGGGCTCGGGCCAGGTCCTCCTCGACGGTGTCGACGTCACGAAGGCCGCGCCCACCGTCGTGGCGAAGCGGATGGCCGTGCTCCGCCAGGACAACCGGATCTCCGCCCGCCTCTCGGTCGTCGACCTGGTCCGTTTCGGCCGCTTCCCCTACAGCTCGGGGCGCCTCCGCCCGGAGTGCCACGAGATCGTCGAGCGGGCCCTGGAGTACGTCGACATGACCCCGATGCGCGACTGCTTCCTCGACGAGCTGTCCGGCGGCCAGCGCCAGCGCGCCTTCATCGCCATGGTCCTCGCCCAGGACACCGACTACATCCTGCTCGACGAGCCGCTCAACAACCTCGACATGCGTCACGCGGCGGCCATCATGCAGCTGCTGCGCCGCGCCGCCGACGACCTCGGCCGCACGGTCATCCTCGTGCTGCACGACATCAACGTCGCCGCGAGCTACTGCGACCGGATCGTCGCCATGCGGGACGGTCGGGTCGTGATCGACGGCTCGCCGGACGAGGTCATGCGCGCCGAGGTGCTGAGTGAGGTGTTCGGGATGCAGATCCCGGTCCACCGCGTGTCCGGCCAGCTGCTCGCGATGCACTGGGCACCCCTCCCTGCACCGGCGCTGCAGGCCGTCTGACGCCGAAGGCTCCCGGTGGCGTCGGGCGCCTGCCGGCCATCCCGCCCGGCCGTTCGCCCGTCAGGGTGGCACTCGGCGACCGCGCCTCAGTCGTCCACCTCGATGCCCATCGTCGCGATGAGGTCGAGCGCTGCCGCCGTGTCGACGCGCAGCCCCAGGCTGCGCGTCTCCCGGACGTCGAGACCGAGTCCGCGCACCTGCGCGAACCGGGCGCCCCGCACGTCCGCGCCGGCGAAGCGCGTCCCGGAGACGTCGCAGTCGACGAACTCGGTCTCGCGCAGGTCCGAGCCTGCGAAGTCGGCGTCGACGAGGGAGCACCCGATGAAGCGTGCTCGCCGCAGATCGACCTCCATGAACGACGAGTAGTCGAGGCGGCACCGCTCGAAGGAGATCGGCCGCTCGGCCAGCCCACTGGTCCGAAGCCCGGTCCACGAGACGGCCTGGGCCTTGCTCTCGACCATGGTGCACTCGGCGAACCGCACGTCCACGAGCCGGCTCATCGACAGGTTCACGCCGACGAAGGTGCACGTGTCGAAGGAGCAGCGGCGCCAGGTGGATCGCTCGAGCCCGGCCCGCTCGATCCGGCACTCCTCGAGGTCGAGGTCAGCGAGATCGGTGTCGGGCTCGAGATCCCCGACGATGATCCGTCCGCCGATCGCGTCCAGTCCTGCCAGGTCAGCGACGGGGATGGACTCGCTGCTCATACCGGATCAGTGGCCCCGGTGGCTGCGGACGAGGGCCCGGAGCTCGTCCACGGCGTCAGCGGCCGACTCCGCTCCATAGACCGCGGACCCGGCGACGAAGACGTCCGCGCCCGCGTCGGCGCACTGCTCGATCGTCGCCGCGGACACTCCCCCGTCGACCTGGATCCAGATCTCGCCCCCATGCCGGCGCACCGCCTCGCGCACCTCCCGCACCTTCGGCATCTGGTCGGCCATGAACGACTGGCCCCCGAAGCCCGGCTCGACCGTCATGACGAGGACCATGTCGACTTCGCGGAGCAGGTCCTCGTACGGGGCGAACGGCGTCCCGGGCTTCAGGGCGAAGGCCGACCGCGCCCCGGCGGCGCGGATGGTGCGAGCGAGCCGCACCGGGTCCTTCGCCGCCTCGATGTGGAACGTCACCGACGTGGCACCCGCCTCGGCGTACCCAGGGGCCCAGCGGTCCGGGTCCTCGATCATCAGGTGGCAGTCGATCGGGATCGGGGAGACCTTGAGCAACGCCTCGACGACCGGCAGGCCGAGGGTGAGGTTCGGGACGAAGTGGTTGTCCATCACGTCCACGTGGGCCCAGTCGGCGTTCTTGATCCTGTTCAGCTCGGACTCGAGGTTGGCGAAGTCGGCGGAGAGGATCGACGGGGAGATCTGCACGCGCACAGCCTACGTGGGTCACCGGCGCCGCGATCGGAGCCAGGAGATGACCTCGTCGACGTGGGTGTGCGGCGGGAACACAGGATAGAAGACCTTCTCGATCACACCGTCCTGGATGACCAGCGTGAGCCTGCGGTACAGCGTCGATCCACCGTCGGTGACAGTTGGCAGCCGGAGCCCGCGGCCGACGCTCACCGTGGGGTCCGCGAGGAGCGGGAACGGCAGACCGAGCCGCCAGACCGCTTCGCTCTGATAGGCGTGGTCCTGCGTCGACAGCCCGTAGACGGCCACCGCCCCGGCTTGGCGCAGGTCGTCGATCGCGTCCCGGACGCTGCACAGCTGCGCGGTACAGCCTCGCTCTCCCTGGATCTCCTCGACTGCCGCCGACCCGGGCCGTACCGGCTTGCCGGTGCGCGGGTAGACGAAGATCACCGTCCGTCCCAGCGGCAGATCACTGAGGGGCACCCGCGCGCCGTCGGTCCCGAGCAGCGCGGTGATGGGCATCGCCCTGCCCGGCAGGTGGTCCGCGGCTCCGTCGTCGACGGGGCGGGGCAGGTCCTCCGTGCCCGCCAGCAGGCTCTGGGTCGGCTCGATCCGATCCAACCGTCTCACGGTCTTCTTGCCTCCACTAGCTACTTCCATGCCTTACGCCGAGCAGCCTCACGCCGAACACTAGACACACCAGGGAATTTCGTCGCCCTTCGCAGCGCGACGACTCCCGATACGCGGTTCTTTCGTTCCGTCGATCATGACACACCCTCGATTCGCCGCAGCAGGGCCACGAACATCCCGTCGGTGCCGTGCATGTGCGGCCACAGCTGGACGTACGGTCCCTCTCCGAGGTCGGCGAGGGGCTCGCCGTCCCTCCCCCGGACCAGCTCCCGGGCATCAAGCACCTCGACGTCGGAGCGACGCTTGAGCACGTCCCCGACGACGAACGTCGTCTCCGCCAGGTGCGGGCTGCAGGTGGCGTAGGCGACGACGCCGCCCGGAGCCGTGGCATCGAGGGCACTCTGCAGCAGCTCCCTCTGGAGCGGGCCGAGGGCCGCCAGGTCGGAGGGCTGCCGCCGCCAGCGGGCCTCGGGGCGCCGTCTCAGGGCGCCCAGCCCGGTGCAAGGTGCGTCGACGAGGACCCGGCTGTAGGTGCCGGGTTCGCTCTCCCCCAGCTCGCGGCCGTCACCGACCCGGACCTCGAGGGTCCCGCCGACTGCCTCTGCGCGCGCGGCCGCTGCGGCAAGGGTGGACCGCACGAGCTCGGCGCGGTGTGGGCTCACCTCGTTGGCGACGAGGTCTGCCCCCTGCTGCAACGCAAGGGCCGCGAGGAGTCCGGCTTTCCCGCCCGGACCGGCACACAGATCGAGCCACCGCTCACCCGCCCCGCTGCCACCGTCCGCCTGCGCCTGTCCTACGACAGGAGCCGCGGCCAGGGCGAGTGCGACGAGCTGGGAACCGGCATCCTGCACAGCCGCCCGACCGTCGCGCACCGCGGAGATCCGCCCCGGGTCGCCTCCGGCGAGCGTCCACGCGGTCGGAGCCACCGCATACTCCTCGGCGCCTGCGTCCCTCAGGTCCTCCTCGGCACCGAGCCCGGGCCGGGCGACGAGGTGCACCGTCGGCGGCTCGTTGTTCGTGACGAGCAGCCGCTCGAGCTCGGTGTCGGCGCTCTGGGGGTCCGCGGCCCCATGACCGATGAGGGCCTGGCGCAGGGCCTTGACGATCCACTCGGGGTGCGACTGCAGCACCGCGAGACGGGCGGTGAGCGGCTCGGCAGGCACGGTCTCCTCGAGCCAGGCCTCCAGGGTCCGCTCGCTGATCCGCCGCAGCACGGCGTTGACCAGCGTCGAGGCCCCGATGCCGTTGACGGCCCGGGCCAGGGCGACCGTCTCCCCGACCGCGGCGTGCTCGGGGACCCGCATGCCGAGGAGCTGGTGCGCACCGAGGCGCAGGGTGTCGAGAACGGCCGGGTCGATGCGGGAGACGTCCCGACCGGACGCGAGCGCGATGATCGGGTCGTAGCGGCCCTGCCAACGCGTCGTCCCGCTGACGAGCTCGGTGACGAACGCCGCGTCCCGGCCGGTCAGGCGAGCCCGGCGCAGGGCCGTGCTCAGCTCGAGGTTCGTGTAGGCGCCGTCGGCCACCGCACGCAGGACACGGTATGCGGTGCGGCGGGCCGGATCGCCCGTGCGGCTGCGGTCACGGGGTGCCTGGGCGGAGCGCTGCCGCCCCCGTCGGCCCTGACCGGGTCCGGGCCCTCGTGGTCGTCGTCCCGCGCCCCCGTCACTCACCGAGTCGCTCCCCTGCCTCGATGCGCATACCGCGGGCCCAGTCCGCAGCCGCCATCTCCTTCTTGCCCACGGGGCGCACCGTGCCGAGTCGGATGACGCCGGACCCCGTGCCCACGAGGACGTCACGCTTGCCGGCCGACAGCTCCCCGGAGGCCAGGTCGGGCACGCCCCCGGGCTCTGCCCCGGCCACCGGCTCCACGGGCCCGAGGCCGAGGCGCTGTCCCCGGAATGTCGTCCAGGCTCCCGGCGCAGGGGTGCACGCCCGCACCCGTCGGTCGACCGCGAAGGCAGGGTCGCTCCAGCGGACCTCTGCGTCTGCCACCTCGATCTTGGGCGCGTACGAGATGCCCTCGCCGGGCTGCGGCACCGGCACGGCCGACCCGTCGGCGATGGCGTCGAGCGTCGCGACCAGGAGCGGCGCGCCGGCCTGCGCCAGACGCTCGAGCAGCTCCCCGGACGTGTCGCGGGGGCGGATGCGCTCGGTCATCGAGCCGTAGACCGGCCCGGTGTCGAGACCCTCCTCGATGAGGAACGTCGAGGCGCCCGTGATCTCGTCCCCGGCGAGGATCGCGTGCTGGACGGGAGCGGCGCCCCGCCAGGCGGGGAGGAGCGAGAAGTGCAGGTTGATCCAGCCGTGGGGCGGGATGGCCAGCGCCGACGCCGGCAGGAGCGCACCGTAGGCGACGACGGCACAGACATCCGGAGCCAGCTCCCGCAGCGCCGCCTGGAAGTCCTCCTCGCGTGGGTGTGCCGGGGTGAGCACCGGGACACCGAGCGTCAGGGCGAGCTCCTTGACCGGGGACGGCTGAAGGGTGCGGCCCCTGCCGGACCGCGCATCGGGGCGGGTCACGACGCCGACGAGCTCGTGGGTGGACTCGGCGATGGCGCGCAGGGACGGCAGGGCGACCTCGGGGGTGCCTGCGAAGACGACCCGCATCAGAGTGCTCGGCCGAAGGTGGCGTGCGGGCTGGCCTTGACAGTGGGCACCGGCGCGCCGCTCCACTCCGCCTCGCGGATGAGGCGCATGGCTTCCCGGCGCTGCTCGCGGTCCAGCCGGTCGATGAAGAGGATGCCGTCGAGGTGGTCCGTCTCGTGCTGGAGCGCCCGCGCGAGGCGCATGGTGCCCTCCACCGTGACCGGCTCACCGTGCATGTCCTGCCCCTTCGCGACCACACCGTAGGCGCGGGCCAGGTCGAAGCGCAGGCCGGGGATGGACAGGCACCCCTCTTCGCCGTCCTGCTCCTCCTCGGTGAGGTCGAGCACGGGGTTGACGAGGTGCCCGACCTCCCCGTCGACGCACCACGTGAAGACGCGCAGGCCCACCCCGATCTGCGGGGCCGCGAGACCGGCGCCGGGCGCGTCGAGCATGGTGTCGGTGAGGTCGGAGACGAGCCGGCGCAGCTCCTTGTCGAAGTCGGTGACCTCATCGGCGCGGGTGCGCAGGATGGGGTCACCGAAGAGGCGGATCTGCTGGACGGACATCCCCAGGATTGTATGCGCACCTCGCCATGGCCTCCCGCGCGCCTCATCGCGGGCGGGCCGCTGACGCGAGCGCGCACCGGCGGATCCTGCGGGCCGCTGACGCGAGCGCGCGCCGGCGGATCCTGCGGCCCTCTAGGTGGTCGGATCCGCCACGCGCATCCGGACGGCGACGACCTCGTCGTCCTTCTTGGCCATGGCGACCCGCCGCACCCCGGCGAGGTGGTCCGCCAGCTCGACGCTCTTTTCGGGCGGAACCCGCAGCACGAGCCGGGCCGAGTCGTCCGGACCGAGCACGGGTCCGAGCAGGACGACGCCCTCGGGCACCGGTCCCTCGGCCACGGCCAGGACCGCGTGCCGGCCTCCGGTGACGACCGCCATGACGCTCGCGGGAGGCAGGGCGAGCTCGCGCCGCTCGGCGAGCTCGCGGGCCGCCAGCCAGGGCGCGTCCCACCGGGACAGTGCCTCGACCGCCGGGACCGGACCGTGTGGTGGGACACCGCACAGGACCACCGCCCCGCCGTCGTGGGCGCCCCGGACGAGCGCCGCCGCACCCATCCACCGCCGCAGCGCCTCCACTCCGGCATCGATGTCCGGCCGGTCGAGCAGCGCCCACGCATCGAGCAGCAGCGCCGCGGAGTACCCACCCTCCGCGACCGGCTCGGCACCCGGGGTGGAGATGACGATGGACGGCTCAGCAGGGACGCTGGTCAGAACCGTGCTCGACCCGGAGGTGTGCACCGGGACGCCCGGGAAGGCACGCCCGATCTCCTCCCCGGTGCGCCGGGCGCCGATGACCTGGGCCCGCACCTGGTGCCCGTTGCACTGCGGGCAGCGGAAGTCCGGCTCCGCGGTGTGGCACAACCGGCACACCGGCTCCGGTCGGCGCTGGATCAGGCCGAGACTCCCGCCGCAGTGCCGGCACTGGGCGCGCCGGCGGCAGTGGACACACGCGAGCGACGGGACATAGCCACGGCGGGGCACCTGCACCAGGACCGGCCCGCGCTCGAGCGCGGCCTTCGCCGTCCGCCAAGCCAGGCCGGGGATCCGCGCGCGGGCGAGGACCGGGTCGAGCTCTCGCTCGTGCTCGTCACCGGCGACGAGGATGCGAGGGGCATCACCGCGGACGAGGGGACGCGGTGCGACGACCTCCTTGACGACGTCCTCCTCGACCCAGGCCTGGACCGCGACGGAGCGGGCGAAAGCTCCGGCGAGCACGGCAGTGTCCTCGATCTCGGCCCGGGCCCGCACGATGTCGCGCACGTGCGGATAGGGCGCTCGGGGCTCCTCCCAGAGGTCGTCCCCGTCGTCCCACCACGCGATGAGGCCCAGGTCCCGGACCGGCGCCCAGACGGCCGCCCGCGTGCCCACCGCGATGGGCACGTGCCCACGCAGCACCTTGAGGAAGGCGGTGTACCGGGCCTGGGGTCCCTGGTCAGCGGTGAGCAGGACATGCCGTCCGCGGCCCAACCGCTCGGACAGAGCCGCATCGAGGCGGGCGAGGTCCCGGTGGTCCGGAGCGAGCAGGATGGCGCCACGTCCGCTCGCCACCGTGGCGGCGGCCGCCTCCGCGAAGGCAGCAGGCCAGTCGTGCGCCGGATCGGGCGTCGGGACGGCGGTCCACGCCGCCCACGGGCGCTCCCCGGAGGCGAGCCTTCGGACCAGCGCCGGTCCGGCCGGGTACCTGCCCCAGGCCGGCGAGTCCTCGCTCCACACGAGGGTGTCCTGCTCGGGCGGCTCGAGCGCCAGCGCGCGCTCGGCGCGGGCGTGCCGAGGGGGCACCGCCAGGCGGAGGACGTCGCCGGTGACCCCCGCATACTCTCTCGCGATGCGCTCGGCGGCAGCCAGCACGGCCGGGGTGAGCACCGGCTCGGGCGAGACGACCCGCCGGATGGGTTGCAGGCGCCCAGGGTGCTCTGCAGTCTCCCGGACCTCGACGACGAAGCCGTCGAGGTCGCGACCGGCGAAGCGGACCTTGACCCGGACCCCGGGCGCCACTCCGGCCGCGAGGTCCTGCGGGATCGAGTACTCGAAGGGGCGGTCCAGGTGCGCCAGGCCGGTGTCGACGAGGACAGCGGCGACGCTCATGGCTCAGACCCTAGGCGCCGGCTCCGACAGCCCGCTGCAGGGCCTCCACTCGGTCGGTCCGCTCCCAGGTGAAGGCGTCCTGGACTCCCTCGGCGCTCGTGCGTCCGAAGTGGCCGTAGGCGGCGGTCGGCTGGTAGATGGGGCGCAGCAGCTCCAGCTCCTGGACCAGGGCCGCCGGGCGCAGGTCGAAGACGGCTGTGATGGCGTCCTGGATCGTGTCGATCGGGGCCTTCTCGGTGCCGAAGGTCTCGACGTAGAGACCGACGGGCTGGGCCTTGCCGATCGCGTAGGCCACCTGCACCTCGCACCGGGAGGCGAGCCCCGCCGCAACGACGTTCTTGGCGACCCAGCGCATCGCATACGCACCCGAGCGGTCCACCTTGGACGGGTCCTTGCCGGAGAAGGCGCCGCCGCCGTGGCGAGCCATCCCGCCGTAGGTGTCGACGATGATCTTGCGGCCGGTCAGGCCGGCGTCACCCATGGGACCACCGATCTCGAAACGACCCGTGGGGTTGATGAGGGCGCGGTAGCCGTCGACGTCGAGGTCGGTGCCGGTGTGGGCCAGCTCGGCCAGGACCGGCTCGATGACGTGGTCGCGGATGTCGGGGACGAGCAGGTCCTCGAGGGAGACATCGGGGGCGTGCTGCGTCGAGAGCACGACGGTGTCGAGGCGGACGGCGCGGTCACCGTCGTAGTCGATGGTCACCTGGGTCTTGCCGTCCGGTCGCAGGTAGGCGAGGGTCCCGTCCTTGCGCACCGCGGTCAGCCGCTCGGCGAGGCGGTGGGCCAGGAAGATCGGCAACGGCATGAGCTCAGGGGTGTCCTCGCACGCGTAGCCGAACATCAGGCCTTGGTCCCCGGCGCCCTGCTTGTCCAGCGGGTCGACGCCCCCGGTGCGGTTCTCGTACGCGGTGTCGACCCCCTGCGCGATGTCCGGGCTCTGACTGCCGATCGAGACCGAGACCCCGCAGGTGTGGCCGTCGAAGCCCTTGGTGGACGAGTCGTAGCCGATCCGGGTGATCGTGTCCCGCACGATCTTCGGGATCTCCACGTAGGCCTCGGTGGTCACCTCCCCCGCGACGTGCACCAGTCCGGTGGTCACCATCGTCTCGATGGCGACGCGGGCACCCGGGTCCTGGGCGAGCATGGCGTCGAGGATCGAGTCCGAGATCTGGTCGCAGATCTTGTCGGGGTGACCCTCGGTCACAGACTCGGACGTGAACAGGCGTCCAGCCACAAGTGGCTCCTTCAGTGCGGGTGCATGGTGCGTGCGGGGTGCCGACGTGCGAGGACGGTCAGCGCGGGCAAGGTCCGCCCCGCAGTCTATGCGGAGCGCGGCGGGCGTTACGCCGGCGTCCGACGGGTGTCGCTCACCGCGGTGGCGTCGCGCACGGCGTCCAGGACTGCGTGGGCGATGACGTCCTTCCCGGCGGGGCCGACGTCCGCGATGGGGTCGTCCTCACCGCGGCGGAGGATGTGCACGGTGTTCTCGTCCAGGCCGAAGGTCTTGTCGACGCCCACCTCGTTGACGACGAGCAGGTCACAGCCCTTGCGGAGGAGCTTGGCCCGGCCCAGCTCGAGCACCGAGCCGCTGTCGTCCCCGGTCTCGGCGGCGAAGCCGACGATCACGGGCCTCGTCTCGTCCCCACGGTCGCGGACGATGCCGGCGAGGATGTCGGGGTTGCGCACCAGCTCGATCGACGGGGCGGCGTCCGGGTCGCCGGGGTCATGGGACTTCTTGATCTTGCTCTGCGCCACCGAGGCGGGTCGGAAGTCGGCGACCGCGGCCGCCATGATGAGCACGTCCGCGCCCTCGAGAGCAGCCCGGGTGGCCTCCTGCAGCTCCAGAGCGCTGCTCACGCGCGCAACCTCCACCCCGTGCGGCGGCTCGACATCGACGTGGGCGAGCACGAGGCGGACCTGGGCGCCGCGCTCGGCGGCGGCGGCCGCGATCGCGATGCCCTGCTTGCCCGAGGAGCGGTTGCCGAGGAAGCGGACCGGGTCGATCGGTTCGCGGGTGCCACCGGCGGTCACGACGATGCGCAGTCCGGCCAGGTCCCGCCGGCGTGCAGGCGCCGGCTCCGCGGCCTCCGTGGTGCGGCCGCGCTCGAGCTCGCGCTGGCAGATCGCGAACAGGTCCACGGGCTCGGGCATGCGGCCAGGACCGGTGTCGACCCCGGTGAGCCGGCCGGAGGCCGGCGGCACGACGTGGATCCCGCGGGACGTGAGGGTCTCGACGTTGGCCTGGGTGGCCGGGTGCTCCCACATCTCGGTGTGCATCGCCGGGGCGAGCACGACAGGGCACCGGGCGGTGAGGAGGGTGTTGGTGAGCAGGTCGTCGGCCAGGCCCGCTGCGGCCTTGGCCAGCAGGTCGGCCGTCGCCGGCGCGACGATGACGAGGTCGGCGCTCTGGCCGATCCGCACGTGCGGGACCTCGTGGACGTCGGTCCACACGTCAGTGGCGACAGGACGCCCGGAGAGGGCGGCCCACGTCGGCTCCCCGACGAAGCGCAGCGCACTCGCGGTCGGGACGACCGTCACGTCGTGGCCGGACTCCTTGAGCAGACGAAGCAGCAAGGCTGCCTTGTAGGCGGCGATTCCGCCGGCGACTCCGAGGACGACGTGCACGTCAGTGTGAGGTCGACAGGTGTATGCGCGTGGGCGCCGGCTGTCGGACCTCAGCCCTCAGGGGTGCAGGTGAGCAGGTCTGCGTTCAGCTCGCGCAGGGCGATGGACAGCGGCTTCTCGTGCGGCTGGGCGTCGACGAGCGGGCCGACGTACTCGAGGAGGCCCTCCTGCAGCTGGGAGTAGTAGGCGTTGATCTGACGAGCCCGCTTGGCGGCGAAGATGACGAGCGCATACTTGCTGTCCGCCTTGGTCAGCAGCTCATCGATCGGGGGGTTCGTGATGCCGATCGGGGTCACGGTTGCGGGCACGGGGTACTCCTTAGGAAGACTGGGATCTCATCAAGTGTACGAGTTCTTCGGCCGCACGCCGAACGTCGTCGTTGATGATGACCTTGTCGAACTCCTCCGCAGCGGCCATCTCGACCCTCGCGGTCGCCAGTCGACGCTCCCGCTCCTCCTCGCTCTCGGTGCCCCGGCCGACGAGGCGGCGCACCAGCTCCTCCCAGCTCGGTGGGGCGAGGAAGACGAAGAGCGCGTCCGGCATGGAGCGCCGGATCTGTCGGGCACCCTCGAGGTCGATCTCCAGCAACGGCAGGCGGCCCTGCTCGATCGCCTCCTCGACGGCCCGGCGCGGCGTGCCGTAGCGGTTGCGGCCGTGGACGAGCGCCCACTCGAGCATCTCCCCACGCTCGACCATCGCGTCGAAGTCCTCGGGGCTGACAAAGTAGTAGTGCCGGCCATGGACCTCCCCGGGCCGCGGCGCCCGGGTCGTCGCGGAGATCGAGAGCCACACCTCCGGGAAGTGCTCCCGGATGTAGGTCGAGACGGTGCCCTTTCCGACGGCTGTGGGACCTGCTAGGACGACGACGCGGGGCCGGGGGTTGCTCACCCCCTCAACCTACTCACGAGGATGCTGCCGACGGACAGGGGTGCTCACGGCCACCCTGGGTCGCGGATCCA
>JAAYCP010000080.1 GCA_012729695.1 Actinomycetales bacterium
ACGTCCAGAATCCGGGACCAGGGGCCGGATGCAACGAAGCCGTCACAGAAGCGGCTCGGCCGTAACACGACGGACACACGAAAGGGTGCGGCACCGAAACATGACGGGCGCACAGTCATCCCCATGGAAAACGCAATTGACACCGGCACGACAGCCTGGCTGCTCATCAGCGCCTCGCTCGTGCTCCTGATGACACCAGGACTGGCTCTCTTCTACGGCGGCATGACCCGCTCGAAGTCGGTCCTCAACATGATGATGATGTCGTACGGCGCCATGGGCGTCATCGGCGTCATCTACGTCCTGTGGGGCTGGTCGATGTCGTACAGCGGCGACAGCATCCTCGGGATCTTCGGCAACCCGTTCACGCACTTCGGACTCAAGGACACGATCACCGACGCAGCCGGTGAGTACATCGTCTCCGACGGTCTGCCGACAGTCGTCGACGTCGGGTTCCAGGTCACCTTCGCCATCATCACCGTCGCGCTCATCAGCGGTGCGATCGCCGACCGCGCCCGGTTCGGCACCTGGATGGTCTTCGCCGGTCTGTGGGCGACCTTCGCCTACTTCCCCATGGCCCACATGGTCTGGGGTGGCGGCCTGCTGAGCGGTGACGGCCCCTTCGCCTCCATCGCGTCCCCGATCGACTTCGCCGGTGGAACCGTCGTCCACATCAACGCCGGTGTCGCAGCTCTTGTGCTCGCGCTGATCCTCGGCGTCCGCAAGGGCTTCGGCAAGACGCCGATGCGGCCCCACAACCTGCCCCTCGTCATGACCGGCGCCGGCATCCTGTGGTTCGGCTGGTTCGGCTTCAACGCCGGCTCCGCCTATGCCGCCGACGGTGGCGCAGGTCTGGCCTGGGTCAACACAACCACTGCGACCGCCGCTGCCATGCTCGGCTGGCTCCTCGTGGAGAAGATCCGTGACGGCCACGCCACCTCCCTCGGTGCCGCCTCGGGCATCGTCGCCGGTCTGGTCGCCGTGACCCCGGCAGCGGGTGACGTCTCCCCGGTCGGGGCCATCCCGCTCGGCGTCATCGCCGGTGTCCTCTCCGCCCTCGCGGTCGGCCTGAAGTACCGCTTCGGCTACGACGACAGCCTCGACGTCGTCGGTGTCCACCTCGTCGCCGGCCTCTGGGGTACGGTCGCCCTCGGCTTCCTCGCCACCGGCTCCGGCCTGTTCTACGGAGGCGGCATCTCCCAGCTCGTCGTCCAGATCCTCATCGCCCTGGTCGCCGTGATCTTCTCGGCCGTCGTCACCGCCATCATCGCCCTGATCCTCAAGGCCACAATGGGCTGGAGGATCGACGAGGACGCCGAGGTCGCCGGCATCGACCAGGCGGTCCACGCCGAGTCGGCGTACGACTACACCGGTGGCACCGGACGCCTCACCGGAGTGGGAGCCGCCCGCGCCGAATCATCCGCACCGTCCCTCAAGGACACCGACACCTCTGAGGAGGCCCGGGCATGAAGCTCGTCACCGCAGTCATCAAGCCGCACCAGCTCGAGGAGGTCAAGGACGCCCTGCAGACCTACGGCATCTCCGGGATGACCGTGAGCGAGGCCTCCGGATACGGTCGCCAGCGCGGACACAGCGAGGTGTACCGGGGTGCTGAGTACACCGTCGACTTCGTGCCGAAGGTCCGTGTCGAGGTGCTCGTCGAGGACGTCGATGCCGGCTCCGTCGTCGACATCATCGTCAAGGCCGCCACCACCGGCCGTATCGGCGACGGCAAGGTCTGGGTGGTCCCGGTCGAGGACGTCGCCCGGGTCCGCACCGGAGAACGTGGTGTTGCCGCCATCTGAGGTGGCGCGACTCGGCCGGGGAGGACTCACCGGCCTGGACGAGATCACCGGCACCGAGGGCTTCGCAGCCCCCGGTGCCGGTGGCCGTCGCCGGGTCGCCATCAGCTCTTACCTCACGGGCTGGCTCGCCGGTCACTGGGCCGAGGCCACCGAGGGCGTCTCCACCTCCGGGGTGTCGCTCGTCGTCCTCGGCAGTGTCGGGCGAGGCGACGCGGGACCCCGCAGCGACCTCGACGTCGTGATCCTCCACGACGACCGGTCCCGGTCAGCGGCCGAGCTGCGCACGCTGGCCGACCGGCTCCTCTACCCCCTCTGGGACAGCGGCGCCAAGATCGACCACAGCGTCCGCACCCTCGCCCAGTGCCGCGAGGTCGCGTCCGGCGACCTCACCGCCGCCATCGGCCTGCTCGACCTCGCCCACGTCGCCGGCGACCCCGAGGTCAGCGCCTCGGTGCGTGCCTGCCTGCACCACGACTGGCGCAAGGCGGCCCGGACCCGCCTCCCCAGCCTGCTCGAGTCGCTGCGGGTCCGGCACGCACGCTACGACGAGCTGGCCCAGAGCATCGAGCCGGACCTCAAGGAGTCGCGCGGCGGGCTGCGCGACGTGACCGTCATCCAGGCACTCGTGGCCGCCTGGCTCGCCGACCAGCCGCACGGCCGGCTCGAAGACGCCACGGACCTGCTGCTCGACGTCCGCGACGCCGTGCACGTCGTCTCGGGTCGGGGCCGCACGCGGCTCACCCGCGACCTGCACGACGACGTCGCCGCGCTGCTGGGCTACCCAGACCGGGACGCCCTGCTCACCGCGACCTCCGATGCGGGCCGGACCGTCGCATACGCCCTCGACGCGACGATGCGGCGGGCCGGCCAGGCCCAGCGGGCCCGCACCCTGCGGGTCGGTCCGCGCCAGGCGCGCCTCACCCCGCTCGGCTACGGGTTCTACGAGAACGACGGCGAGCTCGTCGTCGGGCCGCGCGGGCTCCCGGACCGTCCGACGACCGCGCTGCGCTGCGCCGTGACCGCTGCGCGCGCCGGCGTCCCGATCTCTCCGGTCACCCTCGGCTCGCTCTCGCGCCTCGACCAGGACCTCGGTGAGCCGTGGTCGGCCGAGGCCAGGGGCCTCTGGGTGGACCTGCTCGCCAGCGGTGGGGGACTGTTCGCCGTCTGGGAAGGCCTCGACCAGGTCGGGCTCATCAGCTCCTGGCTGCCCGAGTGGTCCGCGGTCCGCAGCCGCCCACAGCGCAGCCCGATTCACCGGCACACCGTCGACCGGCACCTCCTGGAGACGGTCGTCGAGGCGGGCCGGCTCATGCGCACCGTCGCCCGTCCCGACCTGCTCCTCATCGCCGCCCTCCTGCACGACATCGGCAAGGTGTCCGGTGCCGAGGACCACAGCGAGGTCGGCGCCGCGATCGCGCAGACCGTCCTGGAACGGATGGGTTATGAGGAGCACGACATCCGCATCGTCGTCGCTGCGGTCGCCGAGCACCTCACCCTCATGGAGCTCGCGACGAAGCATGACCCGAGCGACACCGAGACCGTCGCACAGGCGTATGCGGTGGTCCAGCAGGACCCGCTCCTCGCCGAGATCCTCATCGCCCTCTCCGAGGCCGACGCCAGGGCCGCCGGCCCGACGTCCTGGTCCCGCGCGCGGGCCGCGCTCTTCGGCACGCTCGTCGCCGGGCTGAAGCGTCGGCTGGGGCCGGTGGTCCCGGACGACGTGGGCGCGCTGCTCTCAGGCGAGGCGCTGCCGGCCGAGGAGATCGCTGCGGGTGCGGCGCGTGGGTCGGGCGAGGCGAGCGACGCATACCCCCGGCTCGACGAGGCGACCCGCGAGCGGGTACGGGCCGGTGTCCCGCTCATCGGTGTCGAGCCGCAGGGCTCGGGCTACCGCATCGACGTGGTGGAGCCGGACCGGGCCCGCCTCTTCGCCGACTGCGCGAGCGCCCTCGCAAGCAGCGGCCTCACGGTGCGCGGCGCGGTCATCCGGACCCTTGACGATCTGGCCGTCAACACCTGGATCGTCGACTCGCCGGCGGGGGCGCCGGACCTCGACCGGGTCCGCCGGGCCCTCGAGCGGCTCGCGAGGGGTGCGGCACCGGTGCGTGCTGCCCGTCGCACGCGGCAAGGGGAGCGGCCGGCGCCGGTCGTGCTCGTCCACCCCGATCCCGCGCGCGCGAGCATCGTCCTCGACGTGCGCTGCCAGGACCGGACCGGGCTGCTGGCGGACCTCGGCTACGCGATCGCCCGCAGCGGCTTCGAGATCCGCAGCGCGCACGTGCGCACCTACGCCGGACAGGCGAGGGACGTCCTCCTCGTGCGCCCGGTCGGCGGCGCGGGGACGTCTGCCGGGGTCGAGGCACTCCTGGACTCGGTGGCGGCCGCCTGCCGCTGACGGCTGCCTGCCGTTGACGGCTGCGGCCTCCTGGGTCGGCCCCCCGCAGGCTCGGCCGACCCAGGAGGCCGCGCCGACCAGCCACCTCTCGGCTCGGAGTCAAGGACGACTGCGGGCAACGGTTAGCCTTGTGTGGTGTTCAACAGCCTCTCCGACCGCCTGACAGCGACCTTCAAGAACCTCCGCGGCAAGGGCCGGCTGTCCGAGTCCGACGTCAACAAGACGATCCGTGACATCCGGATGGCACTGCTCGACGCGGACGTCGCGCTGCCCGTCGTCAAGGAATTCACCGGCAAGGTGCGTGAGCGCGCACTCGGCGCCGAGGTGTCGCAGGCGCTGAACCCGGCCCAGCAGGTCATCAAGATCGTCAACGAGGAGCTCGTCGAGATCCTCGGCGGGGCGACCCGGACCATCCGCTTTGCCAAGACCGGCCCGACCGTCATCATGCTCGCGGGTCTGCAGGGTGCCGGTAAGACCACCCTCGCGGGCAAGCTCGCCTACTGGCTCAAGGAGCAGGGCCACACCCCGATCCTCGTCGCAGCGGACCTGCAGCGTCCCAACGCGGTCACCCAGCTCCAGGTCGTCGGTGAGCGCGCGGGCGTGCCCGTCTTCGCGCCGGAGCGCGGCAACGTCGGCGGCCATGACGCCGTCGGCCCCACCGGCGAGGGCACGAGGTCCTTCGGTGACCCGGTCGCGGTGGCGAAGGCCGGCGTGCGCGAGGCGGAGAGCAAGCAGCACGACGTCGTCATCATCGACACCGCCGGCCGGCTCGCCGTCGACACCGAGCTCATGAAGCAGGCGGCGGACATCCGCGCCGCGACCGACCCGGACGAGGTCCTCTTCGTCATCGACGCGATGATCGGTCAGGCCGCGGTCGAGACTGCCGAGGCCTTCCTCGAGGGCGTCGACTTCACCGGCGTGGTGCTCTCCAAGCTCGACGGTGACGCCCGTGGTGGTGCCGCTCTCTCGGTCGCCGGCGTGACCGGTCGGCCGATCATGTTCGCGAGCACCGGTGAGAACGTCAAGGACTTCGAGGTCTTCCACCCGGACCGGATGGCCTCGCGCATCCTCGACATGGGTGACGTCCTCACCCTCATCGAGCAGGCCGAGCGGGCCTTCGACCGCGAGCAGGCCGACGCGATGTCGCGCAAGTTCCTCGCTGCCGAGGACTTCACCTTCGACGACTTCCTCCAGCAGATGGCCGCCATCAAGAAGATGGGCTCGCTGAAGTCGATGCTCAAGATGCTGCCCGGCATGGGGCAGATGGCCGCCCAGATCGACAGCTTCGACGAGCGCGAGTTCGACCGGGTCGAGGCGATGGTCCGCTCGATGACGCCCTTCGAGCGCAACCACCCCAAGCAGATCAACGGCTCCCGCCGGGCCCGGATCGCGCGCGGTTCCGGTGTGACCGTGAGCGAGGTCAACCAGCTCCTCGAGCGCTTCGGCGAGGCGCAGAAGATGATGAAGTCGCTTGCGCGCGGCGGCGGCATCCCGGGGATGCCCGGCATGCCGGGTCTGCCGGGTGCCGGCGGCGGCAAGCGCGGCAAGGGTCGCCAGCAGCCTCAGCAGGGTCGTCGCAAGAGCAAGTCCGGCAACCCCGCGAAGCGCGCCGCCGAGGAGAAGGCCGCCCGCGAGAAGGCGGTCGGCGCGATCGGTGCCGCCTTCGGCGCCGGCGCCGACCCGACCGACCCGATGGGCAACCTGGCGAGCCTGGACCCGAAGGACCTGCCGAAGGGGTTCGAGAAGTTCCTCGGTAAGGGCTGAGCCGG
>JAAYCP010000008.1 GCA_012729695.1 Actinomycetales bacterium
ACCAACTACGCGGTGCCTGTCGCGCTGACCTGTGCCTTGCTGGGTGTCTCGATCTCGTGGTTCTACAAGTGGTGGCAGCGGGCCCTCTCGCCGTCGCACCTGTACACCACGCGGGACCTGCGCCGGGACACCGCCAGCTCCACCGCATGACGCAGACGTTTGAAGTCGAAGATCGCCCGGGGATACCGGCCCGTGAACAGGATGGCGAACAGGGCGACGAGCGAGAGCACCGCGAAGGCCGCCCAGAGGAAGAACAGCACGATCGCGTGCGGAATGATCAGGAGCCACTTGATCAGCCAGAGGCCGCGTGAGGGCTGGTCCGGTTGTGGACCTGCGGTGACGTGGACCGGATAGCTGGGTGGGGTCTGTGGGGAGATGAGACGAGTCATCACGATCACCTTCTGTGCTACGACCCACGGTAGTAATGCAGAGTCCGGCTGTCAGGGCCTTGCCTGAGATGTGATGGAGTTCACCTGAGCTGGTGGCGCCGTGGATGGCGATGCGGTGTCGGGTGTGTCGTCCACAGCAGGGGTGCCGGTCCTGACGGGCGCCGCTGGGCTTCCTACGGTCGGCAGTGTGCCCACGACGCCGCCCTCCTCGGTGCCCGGTCCCGGCCTGGACCAGGCGGCGCGGCGGGCGTCGGCCCGGGTGCTCGCGTCTCTGGGGGCGGCGACCCGTCCCGAGGACGGCGAGCCGCTCGACCCGCTCGACTTCGTGCGACAGGCTCAGCAGCCGGCCGGCCGGCACCGTGCCTCGCGGCACCGGCCGAGGGTCGTGACGGTGCCCAGCCGGGTGCGGCTCGGTCGCTTCCGGGTGTCCAGGCCCGCGGTGATCGGCGTCGTTGTCGTCGTTCTTCTCGTCGCGGGGCTCGGCGGAGTCCGGGTCGCCTGGGCGGTGCGGGACAGTCGTCCCGAGGTCGTCACGGCCGACCCGACGAGTGCCCTGGAGCAGGGGGAGCTGTCGCGGCAGGCCGAGACGGCGTCCGCGGATGACGCCGGCGCAGTGGGGTCTCCGACGGTGGAGCCGCAGCTGGAGCTCATCGTCCACGTCGCCGGGCAGGTGAAGAGTCCGGGGATCGTGCGACTCGCCCCCGGCGGCAGGGTCATCGACGCCATCGAAGGTGCCGGTGGCGCCACCGCCGAGGCGGACCTGGCGTTGGTCAACCTCGCGCGTCCGGTCGTCGACGGGGAGCAGGTGTATGTGCCGGCCCCGGGCGAGCTGCCACCCGCGTCGGCGTCGGGAGGAGGGGCCGGCGCCGGCGCCGGCGGGGGTGGGAACGGTCCGGGTGATGGCGTGATCGACCTCAACACGGCTGACGCCGCTGCGTTGGACGCCTTGCCCGGGGTCGGACCTGTGCTGGCCGAGCGCATCATCGACTGGCGCACCGAGCACGGCCGGTTCACCTCGGTGGAGGAGCTGGCCGAGGTCAGTGGGATCGGGGAAAAGCTCCTGAGCCGCCTCCGCGACAAGGTGCGGGTGGGGTAGGCCGTGGCCAGTGCGGGAGGTGGGAGAAGCGGACGTCGTGCCAGCAGCGGTGGGGAGGTCTTGGCCAGTGAGGGGCCGCGGGGCGGCCCCAGCAAGCAGGTGGTCAGTGCGGTCGGATCGATCTCCGACAAGCAGGCCGACCTTCGAGTGCTCATCCCTGCCCTGGTGGGGTGGTCGATCGGGGTGTGGGCGCATACGTGGACTCCGCTGTCCCGTCTGGTGATCGGTGCCCTACTCGTCGCACTGGCGGTCCTGCTGGCCCGCTGGAGCGGGCTGGCCGGACTCACCCTTGCAGTGACCGCCCTCATCCTGCTCACCAGTGCGCAGCAGGCCTGGCGGCAGAGTGCCGGGCCGGTCGCCGAGCTCGCGGCAGCCGGAGCCGTCGCCCAGGTGCGAGGGCAGGTGCTCGCCGAGCCGATCCCGATCTCGGGTGAGGCGGACGAGGTGCGCGTGCTCGTCCGCTTCCGGGTCACTGAGGTCGTGGCGAGGGGGTACCGAACGGCGGTCTCGACGCCGGTCCTGGTCCGTGGCGACGAGCGGTGGCGGCGGCTGCAGTGGCGTGAGGAGGTTCGCTTCCCGGCGCGGCTGCGTCTAGCCCAGCCCGGGTCGGCGGAGCGTGCGGTCCTCGTACCGCTCGGCCCACCTGAGGTCGCCGTGCGGGAGTCGACCTTGCTGGCGGCGTCCGACCGGGCCAGGGACGGTCTGCGGGTCGCCGTCGACGGGCTGCCCCGGGATGCCCGAGCCCTCGTCCCGGCGCTGGTCGTCGGCGACACCAGCCTCACCCCGCCGGACCTCACGGAGGCGATGCGGATCAGCGGCATGACCCACCTGTCCGCCGTGTCGGGCTCGAACCTGGCCATCCTGCTCACCGCCGTGATGGCGGTCGTCGTGTACACCCCGATCCGACGGAGGTGGCGGGTCCTCATCGGGCTGCTCGTCATCGTCGTCTTCATCGTCGTCGCGCGCCCCGAGCCGAGCGTCATGCGGGCAGCGGCAATGGGTGCGGTCGGAGTCATCGCGTTCTCCCGGGCACGCGCGGCGGCCGGCCTCCCGGCGCTCTCGGCGACGATCGTCGCGCTCGTTGCCTTCGACCCGTGGCTGGCGCGTTCCTACGGCTTCGCGTTGTCGACGCTCGCCACCCTCGGTCTCATCCTGTTCGCCCGACCCTGGGGGCGGGCGTTCCTGCGCGCGCTGCCGGCCCGGGCTCGGCTCCCTCCGTGGGTGGGAGACGCGCTCGCCATCCCGGTCGCGGCCCATGTGATGACCGCTCCTGTCGTCGTCCTCCTCCAGGGTCACGTCTCGCTCGTCGCAGTGGTTGCCAACCTGCTTGCAGCACCCCTCGTGGCGCCGGCGACCCTGGCCGGGGCGCTGACCACGCTCATCGCGCCCTTCTTCCCGACGGTGGGCGCGCTGGTGGCGTGGCTGAGCGTCCCTCCGGCCTGGTTGACCGCGCAGATCGGTCGTATCGGTGCCACCGTCCCCGGGGCTGTCATCCCGTGGCCGGAGGGCCCACAGGGGGCCTTGCTCCTCGCTGGACTCCTCGTGACCGCGATCCTCACCGGGCCGTGGCTTGCGTGGGTCGTGCGCCGTCGACCGCTCCCAGCCGGCGCCCTGGTCCTCATCGTGGTCGTCACGATCGGGCCGGTACCGCGGCTCACGTGGCCACCCCCGGACTGGCGGGTGGTCGTCTGCGACGTCGGTCAAGGTGACGGGGTCGTCCTCGCGACGGGGGAGCGCTCGGCCGTCGTCATCGACGTCGGACCGGAGACGGGTTCAGTGGCCCACTGCCTGCGCAGGCTGCGTGTCGAGTCCCTGGACGCCGTCGTCCTCAGCCACTTCGACGCCGACCACGTCGGCGGTCTCCAGCCGGTCCTCGACGGGTGGCCGGTGCGGGAGCTGTTCGTCTCGCCGGTGCGGAAGCCGGAGTCGGGTGCGGTCTGGGTCGAGCAGCAGGCAGCGGAACGGAACATCCCCGTCCACGAGGTGTGGGCGGGTGACCGACTCGCCTGGGACGCCGTGAGCGCCGACGTGTGGTGGCCGGCGCGTGTCCTCCACGGTGGCTCGGTCTCCAACAACGCCAGCGTCGTCCTTGCGGTGACGATCGGTGAGCCGCCGGGTATGGGTGAGCAGGATGCCGGGCCGCCGACGTCAGCCACCCACGACGCCACGAGCGGCGACGCGATGAACGGGGTGCCACCACCAGGCGCGGCGGCTACCGGTGAGCCCGACCAGCGCATACGCGCTCTGCTGCTCGGCGACATCGAGTCCGAGGCGGGACGGGCGCTCCTGACGACACTTCGGCGGGAGCCGGGGTGGCAGGACTTCGCTCACGACATCGACCTCGTCAAGACCCCGCACCACGGGAGCGCCAACCTCCACGCGGGGCTGATGGAGGCCGTGCCCGCGGTGATCGCCGTGATCAGCGTGGGCGACAACGACTTCGGGCACCCGACGAGGTCCCACCTCGACCTCTTCGGCTCGCTCAGCTGCGTCCTGCTCCGCACCGATGAGCACGGCGACATCGCCGTTCTCTCCCCGCGGGAGGACGGCGCGCTGAGGTGGCGGGTGAGCCGGCCGCCGTGAGTCCGACCCGAGGGACTGGCCTAGAGGTCAGCCGCCTGCGCCACGAGGTCTGCCACGAGCTCATAGGCCGCCGGGTCGGTGTCGTTCGCCATCCCCAGGATGACGGTGTCGGTTCCGATCTCGGCGAGGGCGCCGAGCTTGTCGACCGCCTGCGCGACGCTGAGCGAGGTCTCTCCCGTGGGCATCTTCTCGCCGCCGCTGGGAGTCAGCGAGATTCGCGAGAGCACCGTCCGTCGGATCTCGGCCGGGTCCCGTCCGACGTCGGCGCAGTGCTGGTCGATGACGTCGTACTTCGCGCGCACCCGCTCCGGGCCCATGTCGAAGATGTTGCACGCGTCGGCGTAGTTCGCGACGAGCCGCAGCGTCTTCCGCTCGCCTCCACCGCCGACGAGGATGGGCGGTCGCCGCACCGGCGGCGGGCTGTTCACCGGGCGCTCGAGGTAGTAGTGCCTGCCCTCGAACGTCGAGTCGTCACCATCGAACATCTGGTGGGCGAGCTGGAGGGTCTCCTCGAGCCGCTCGAAGCGCTCGGCGAGCGGCGGGTGCGGCACCCCGAGACACCGGTGCTCCTCCTCGAACCACGCGGCACCGATACCGAGCCAGGCCCGACCGCCGGAGAGCACGTCGAGCGTCGTCACCGTCTTGAGGAGGATGCCCGGGTGCCGATAGGTCACCCCCGTGACGAGCGCGCCGAGCTCGATGGCCGACGTGCCGCCTGCCGCGAACCCGAGGGTCGTATAGGCCTCGAGCATCTCTAGGTCCGGCGGTCCGATCCCGCCGATCTGGAAGTAGTGGTCCATCACCCACAGACTGCTCAGACCGGCGTCCTCGGCCCGGCGGGCGATGCCGGTGAACGTCGGTCCGATCGAGTGCGGCGCGTCCGGCCAGGACCAGTAGGAGACCTGCATCCCGAGCTTCATCCACCCAGTTTGGTGGAAAGTGCCGCCCCGGCGCACCGGTGAATTCCTCGCCACTAGGGTGACGGACATGGACTTCGAGCTCACCGACCGCTGCAAGGACTACCAGGCCCGGCTGCTGGCCTTCATGGACGAGCACATCTATCCGAACGAGTCGACCTACCACCAGCAGATGGCCGCCGCGGACACGCCGCACCACCAGCCGCAGATCCTCGAGGACCTCAAGGTCAAGGCCAAGGAGGCCGGCCTCTGGAACCTGTTCCACCCCGACCCGAAGTGGGGCCCGGGACTGAAGAACGCCGAGTACGCGCCGCTCGCCGAGATCATGGGGCGCGTCGGTTGGGCGTCGGAGGTCTTCAACTGCAACGCCCCCGACACCGGGAACATGGAGGTGCTCAGCCACTTCGGCACCGACGAGCACAAGGAGAAGTGGCTGCGACCCCTCCTCGACGGGGAGATCGCCTCGGGCTTCGCGATGACCGAGCCGGCCGTGGCGAGCTCGGACGCGACGAACATCGAGATGACGATGCGCCGCGACGGCGACGAGTACGTCCTCAACGGCCGCAAGTGGTGGACGAGCAACGCCATGCACCCCAACTGCAAGGTGCTCATCGCGATGGGCAAGACCGACCCGGACGCCGAGACCCACCGGCAGCAGTCGATGATGGTCGTCCCCGTCGACACCCCCGGGGTCACGATCATGCGGAACCTGTCGGTCTTCGGCTACCAGGACCGCGAGGGTCACGCCGAGGTCGACTTCGACAACGTCCGGGTCCCCGTCACGGCGCTGCTCGCCGGTGAGGGCGACGGTTTCATGATCAGCCAGGCCCGGCTCGGGCCCGGCCGGATCCACCACTGCATGCGCTCGATCGGCGCCGCCGAGCGCGCCCTCGACCTCATGATCGACCGGGCGAACCGTCGGGTCACCTTCGGGCAGCCGGTGTCGCAACGCTCGAACATCCAGGACTGGATCGCCGAGGCCCGCATCGAGATCGACATGGCCCGTCTGCTTACCATGAAGGCCGCCTGGCTCATGGACACCGTCGGCAACAAGGGCGCCCGCACCGAGATCGCCGCGATCAAGGTCGTGGCCCCCAACGTCGCGCTCAAGGTGATCGACCGCGCGATCCAGGTGCACGGCGGCGGCGGTGTCTCGCAGGACTTCCCGCTCGCCGAGATGTATGCGATGCAGCGCACGCTGCGCCTCGCCGACGGCCCCGACGAGGTGCACAAGATGGTCATCGCGCGCCGTGAGATCCGGCGCCGGCTGGCGGCCAACCCGCTCTGACCGGGCCGGTCCGCACGGCGCGGCCGAAGCATACGAAGACGTATGCGAGGCTCACCATCTGGATAACGAGCCGTTATAGAATGGCCGAATGATTGACGCTGCCGGCCTGCGGGTGATGAAGGCGATCCGCGACGAGGGGAGCTTCACCGCCGCTGCGGCCTCCCTCGGCTACACCCAGCCTGCGGTCTCCCAGATGGTGCGCCGCCTCGAGCAGCGCACCGGCACCGTGCTCGTCGAGCGCCTCGGTCGCAAGGTCCGCCTGACCGAGGCCGGTGAGGTCCTCGCCCGCTACGCGGGCACCGTCCTCACTGCGCTCGACGCGGCCGAGGAGGAGGTCGCCGCCATCGCCGGCCTGCGGTCCGGGCGGGTGCGGCTCTGGGCCTTCCCGAGCTCGTCGGCGACCGTCGTCCCGCACGCCCTGGCCCTCGTCAAGCGCCGCTACCCCGACGTGGTCGTGACGTTCAACGAGGCCGAGCCTCCCGAGTCACTCGCGGCCCTGCGGGCAGGGGAGTGCGACATCGCTGTGGCCTTCACCTACGAGGGCCTCGATCTCGGCGAGATCCAGGAGGACCTCGAGTCGCTCGCTGTCACGAAGCTCCTCGACGACGAGGTCCGCCTCGCACTGCCGAAGAACCACCCGCTCGCCAAGCGCAAGGGGGTCAGCCTCGACGACCTGTCCGACGACCCGTGGATCGCCGGGTGTCCGAAGTGCCGGGGACACCTGCTCCACCTCGCCCGCGAGGCCGGGTTCGCGCCGGACGTCGCCTTCGAGACCGAGGACTATGTCGCGGTGCAGGGACTCGTCGCCGAGGGTCTCGGGGTGGCCCTCATCCCGGACCTCATCCTGCGCACGACCCACCACCCCGATGTCGTGGCGCTGCCGGTGGAGCCCGCCTCGCGGCGGGAGATCTTCGCGGTCACCACACCGGACCTGTCCCGCGTGCCCGCTGTCGCGGCGACGATCGACGCGCTCGTCGAGGCTGCCAAGGTGCACGGCTGAGCCTGCGGCCGGTCCGGCACGACTCGAGCGCTCCGACCGCAGCATGTATGCGTCGCGCACCTGTCGCAGGCTGCCGCAGCTCGGACCCCTCCACCCGAGCCCCCTCTCAGCGGTCGCTGTGCACGTCCCGGGACCACCGCATACTGGTGGAGTGACCGCGCCCGCCCCGCTCTCCACGGCCATGCTCTCCAGTGACGTGTCGGGCGCGCGCGACGAGGACTCGGTGCTCGAGTGGGTCGCCGAGCTCCTCGTAGAGCGCGCGCCGTTGGTGCTCACGGGGGCCGGGATGAGCACCGACTCCGGGATTCCGGACTACCGGGGCCCGGATGGCGAGCGTCGGGTGACGCCGATGCAGTTCGCCGAGTTCGTCGCCTCGAGCGCTGCGCGCCAACGGTATTGGGCACGCTCGTTCGTGGGGTGGCAGCGGTTCACCGCCGCCCGACCCAATGCGGGCCACCATGCGCTGGCCCGGATCCAGGCGGCCGGCGCCGTGGGTCCGGTCATCACCCAGAACGTCGACGGCCTCCATCAAGCCGCCGGCAGCCGTGATGTCGTCGAGCTCCACGGAGCCCTCGCGGACGTCGTGTGCCTGACGTGCGGGGACCGGACGACGCGAGGGGACCTGGACGAGCGGATGCGCGAGGCCAACCCTGACTACGTCGTCGACAGCGAGGAGATCCGCCCGGACGGCGACATCTCCCTCGAGGAGATCGACGTCGCACGGTTCGTCCCGCCGCGCTGTCTCGTCTGCGGCTGCGACACCCTCAAGCCCGACGTCGTCTTCTTCGGTGAGTCCGTCCCGAAGGACCGGGTCGAGAGATGCTTCGCCCTCACCGAGGAGGCCCACGCACTGCTCGTCCTCGGGAGCTCGCTGGCGGTGATGAGCGGTCTGCGGTTCGTCCGTCGGGCAGCCGCGCGAGGCATACCCGTCGTCATCATCACCCACCACCTGCAGCGGGGAGGGGAGCGCGCGACCCTGCACCTGCGGGCAGATCTCAGCGCCTCGCTCACAGCCCTCGCGGACCGGGTCGCCTCATAACAGGGCGTTACTGAATGACTAACGTTCCGACATGTGGAACGGCTCTCTGCACCGGGCCGACCCTTTGGCACAGTGACCGGCATGGCACTTCACCTTGGCGACACCGCACCCGACTTCACTGCCGACACCACGGCCGGCCCGATCTCCTTCCACGAGTGGGCCGGCGACAGCTGGGTCGTTCTCTTCAGCCACCCGGCTGACTTCACCCCCGTCTGCACGACCGAGCTCTCCCGTGTCGCCCAGCTCCAGAGCGAGTGGGACGCCCGCGGCGTCAAGCCGATCGCGGTCTCGGTCGACTCGGCCGAGGACCACGCGAGCTGGCGCCCGCAGATCGAGGCGTTCGGCCAGACGACCGTGGGCTTCCCGATCATCGCCGACCAGGACAAGGCGGTCGCCGAGCTCTACGACATGATCCACCCGGGCGAGGGTGACACCTCCTCGGTCCGCTCGGTCTTCGTCATCGACCCGGCGAAGAAGGTGCGGCTCTCGATCACCTACCCCAAGAGCGTGGGCCGCAACTTCGAGGAGATCCTGCGCGCCGTCGACGCCCTGCAGACCACCGACCGGGCCTCGGTCTCCACGCCCGTCGACTGGCGAGTGGGGGAGAAGATCATCGTGCCCCCGACCCTCTCCACCGAGGACGCCCGCGAGCGCTTCGACGACGTCGAGGAGCACTTCCCCTACCTGCGCACCGCGAACATCAGGGCCGGGGTCTAGCAGCCACCAGTACGACATCGATGGCGGGCGCACCACTGCTTGTGGTGCGCCCGACCTCTTCACAGCGGATGATGTCGAGGCCGGACGCCTTCTGCCGCAGCTGATCCGGCGAGTGCAGAAGCGCCGGGTCCTGCGGTCCTCCGGAACCTTCGGTGAGGTTCCGGAGGGCATGGCCGACCACCACGAGATGGCCACCGGGAGCGACCCACGCGGTCGCTGCCGTGAAGACGTCCTCCGGCAGGTGGAGGTATGCGATGAGCACCAGGTCGAAGGCCTCACCCTCGGGTGGGGACCACCTGGTGACGTCGGCGACCACCCAGTCGATCCGGTCGCCCAGGCCGCGCTCCTCGGCCTCTCGCCGTCCACGCGCCAGCCCGACCTCGGCGAAGTCGACAGCGGTCACCCGCCAGCCGCGCTCGGCGAGCCACAGCGCGTGCCGTCCCTCGCCCGCGCCGAGGTCGACGGCGGTCCCCGGCTCGAACTGGGCGACGATCTGTTCGACGTGCTCGTTGGGTCCGCTGCTCCAGACCCGCTCAGCCGACGCGTACCGCTCGTTCCACAGGTCCCGACGCCCACCGGGTCTTGAGGTGCTCATGGAAGCATTCTCCCCGGACCGGTGGGTCGACGCGTCCGAGTGAGGGACGTGCGGGCCTCCACGGCATAGCCGTTCGGACAATCCTCGGCGGGAATCGCCAGGGGCTTCGTGGGGAAACCGTGTACGGAAGGAGGTTCCGGGCCCATATTTGAGCGCTGTACCCGCCCGGTGAAGAGCCGCGGCGAGTCCCCCTGCCACGATGCAATTGCTCGTTCCCTGAGAGGTACCTCCCTACATGCGATCCACCTTGTCCCGATCCGTCGCGGCCCTTGCCGCCGGTGCCGCCCTGTCCCTCGCTTCTGCCGGTGTCGCCTTCGCTGACGCCACCCCCGTGCCGGACGACGTAATCCCGCACGACAACACGCACAACCAGGCTTCGTTCTGGGAGGCGTACCTCCTGGAGGAGTTCGGCATCGAGGCCACCTGCACCAAGGACGACAAGCCAGGAGACCCGTGGATCGTTCCCGCGGCTCCGAGCGGCCAGGCCTGGGTCCTCGCAGTCGTCAAGGGCGGCGCCGGTGACTCGGCCAACGAGCTCTACTACGAGCCCGAGGCTGGCTGGGCGCTGTCGCACCAGTCCAAGGGCAACTCGCACGTGATCATCTGCTCCGCGGTGCCGGAGGAGGTCCCGACCACGCCGCCCACCACCGAGACCACGCCGCCCACCACGCCGCC
>JAAYCP010000081.1 GCA_012729695.1 Actinomycetales bacterium
GACGCCGAGGTCGCAGCCGCCCAGCAGGACGACCCGATGGGCGATGCGGTCCGCGCGGCGGAGAAGAAGGGTGAGGTCGAGGGGCACGCGCAGATCACCGGTGCCGTCTTCACCTCCCACGTGCCGGCCATCGGTGCCGCCATGGACCTGGGCAAGACCGAGGAGCCCTACTGGAAGGCGGTCTTCGACGGCTACGAGTTCTCCAGGGCCTGGATGAAGGAGAACCTCCCCGACGTCATCTTCCTCGTCTACAACGACCACGCGACGGCGTTCGACCTCTCCCTCATCCCGACCTTCGTCCTCGGCACGGGCGCGTACTACCCGGCGGCCGACGAGGGCTACGGTCCACGCCCGGTGCCCGGCATCGAGGGTGACCCCGACTTCGCGGCGCACATCGCGCACTCGCTCATCCGCGACGACTTCGACCTGACCCTGGTCAACGAGATGGAGGTCGACCACGGCCTCACCGTCCCGCTGTCGCTGATGTTCGGCGACGTGGAGAAGTGGCCGGTCAAGGTCATCCCCTTCCACGTCAACGTTGTCCAGTACCCGGTGCCCTCCGGCGCGCGCTGCTTCAAGCTCGGACAGGCGCTGCGCAAGGCCATCGAGTCCTACGACAAGCCGCTCAAGGTCCAGGTCTGGGGAACCGGCGGCATGAGCCACCAGCTCCAGGGACCGCGCGCGGGTCTCATCAACCGCGAGTGGGACAACCGCTTCCTGGACCGGCTCATCGCCGAGCCCGCCGAGCTGGCCAAGGTGCCGCACCTCGAGTATGTCGAGGAGGCCGGCTCTGAGGGGATCGAGCTCGTCATGTGGCTCATCGCGCGCGGTGCGATGAGTGACATCGACGGCAGCGGCGAGATCGAGGTCGACCACCGCTTCTACCACGTGCCTGCGTCGAACACCGCCGTCGGCCACCTCATCCTCTCGAACCAGCCCAGCCTCTCGAACCAACCCCAGGAGTGACCTTGTCCGACACCCTCAGGATCGCCCTTGCCGGTGGCGGGGCCTTCGGCGCCAAGCACGTCAATGCCCTCAAGCGGATCGAGGGCGTCGAGGTCGCGAACATCGTCAGCAGCACGAAGGAGAGCGCGCAGGCCTTCGCCGACGAGCACGGCGTCGGTCCGGGCATGGGCTCCCTGGACGAGGTGCTCGCCGACGACTCGATCGATGCCGTCATCCTCGCCACCCCGACCCAGTTGCACGCGTCCCAGACGATCGCCTGCCTGCAGGCCGGCAAGCACGTGCAGGTGGAGATCCCGCTCGCCGACTCGCTGAGTGACGCCGAGGAGGTGCTGCGGGTGCAGCAGGAGAGCGGGCTGGTCGGCATGGTCGGTCACACCCGCCGGTTCAACCCCAGCCACCAGTGGGTGCACCAGCGCGTCAGCTCGGGCGAGTTCTCCATCCAGCACATGGACGTGCAGACGTTCTTCTTCCGTCGGCAGAACCTCAACGCCCTCGGCCAGCCGCGGTCGTGGACCGATCACCTGCTGTGGCACCACGCCGCGCACACGGTCGACCTCTTCGCCTACCAGACCGGCTCACCGATCGTGAAGGCCAACGCCCTCCAGGGCCCGATCCACCCCGAGCTCGGGATCGCGATGGACATGTCGATCCAGCTGCTCGCGGAGAACGGCGCGCTCTGCACGCTGGCGCTCTCGTTCAACAACGACGGTCCGCTCGGGACCTTCTTCCGCTACATCGGCGACACGGGCACCTACATCGCCCGCTACGACGACCTCGTCAACGGCAAGGAGGAGCCGATCGACGTCAGCGGGGTCGCGGTCTCCATGGACGGCATCGAGCTGCAGGACCGGGAGTTCGTCGCCGCGATCCGCGAGGGTCGCGAGCCCAACTCCTCGATCGCGCAGGTGCTCCCGTGCTACCAGGTCCTGCACGACCTGGAGCAGCAGATCGACCCGGAGCGTCGGGCCCACGCCCGATGACCGGTCGCGTCCTCGACAAGGCATCCCGCCGCCGGCTCGGTCCCTTCGAGGTCGCGCCGGTCGGGCTGGGGTGCATGAACCTCTCGCACGTCTACCATCCCATCCCGAGCGAGGAGCAGGCGGCCGCGGTGATCGACGCGGCGTTCGACCTCGGCATCGACCACTTCGACTCCGCAGCGCTCTACGGCTTCGGCGCCAACGAGGAGTTCCTCGGCCGCCACCTCGGGTCGAGGCGGGACGAGATCGTCCTCGCGAGCAAGTGCGGGATGACCGGGATCGACGGCAAGCGGGTCATCGACGGCCGGCCCGAGACGCTGCGAGCGACTGCGCACGAGGCGCTCCGGAGGCTGCGGACCGACGTCATCGACCTGTACTACCTGCACCGGGTCGACCCGAACGTCCCGGTGGAGGAGTCGATCGGCGCCCTCGGCGAGCTCGTCGCGGAGGGGCTGATCCGGTCCATCGGGCTCTCGGAGGTCTCAGCCGCCACGATCCGCAGGGCACACGCGGTCCACCCGATCGCCGCCGTGCAGAGTGAGTACTCCCTCTGGACGCGCAACCCCGAGATCGCCGTCCTGGACGTATGCGCGGAGCTGGACATCTCGTTCGTCGCCTTCAGCCCACTCGCCCGCGGCTTCCTCACCTCAGCGCCTCCCGTGCTCGCGGACCTTCCGGAGAAGGACCTGCGCCACGGGATGCCGCGCTTCCAGGGCGCGGCCTACGAGGCCAACCTCGCGATCCGGGACCGGCTGCAGGACCTCGCGGACGAGGCCGGCTGCACGCTTGCCCAGCTGGCGATGGCGTGGGTGCTCGCCCAGAGCGAGCGCATCGTCGCCATCCCGGGGACGCGCAGCCCGCAGCACCTGACGGAGGACGTCGAGGGTGCACTGGTGGACGTGCCTGCGGAGGTGCTCACCCGCGCCGGCGAGCTGCTCAACGAGCACACCGTCGTCGGCAACCGCTACGGCCCGGCTGCGGCGAAGGACATCGACAGCGAGGCCTTCGATCTCGCCGGCTGAGGCCGCAGTCCGCCGGCTCCGGCCGCTAGGCCCTGGAGGGCTTCTGTCGGTTGATGCCGAGCAAGAGGGACGTCAGCTGCGCCTGCTCTCCCTTGGTGAGGCCGGCGAAGACCTCCTCCGTCGCCCGGTCGACGGCCGCCTGGGCCGTCCCACAGAGCCGACGTCCCTTCTCGGTCGCGACCGTCTGGCGCGCCCGCCGGTCGGCCGGGTTGGCGCGACGCTCCACGAGCCCCTGAGCCTCGAGGTCGTCGATGAGCGCGACGACCTGACTCGGATCGAGATCGAGGAAGTCACTCAGCTCGCGCTGGGTCGCCGGGACTGGCTCGGTCGTGAGCCACAGCAGCGAGAAGGTCCGCACGTTCAGACCGAGCGGCCGCAGGGCCTGGTTGCAGCGCCGGACCATCAGCGCACGGGCACGGGCGATGAGGAAGGGGACGTGGCTCGCCAGCGACGAGGACCACAGGTCGGCACCTGAGAGAGGCGTCGAAGACGCCGCGGTGTCCTTGGCCGGCATGGCCCGATCCTCTCATATCCGTGCCTTTGACAACCATTGACAATCTCAACGAATCTCACGAAGATGACGTACACACAGGTTTGCGGGGGCCAGCACCCCTGACCGGGCAACGACGAGCAGCGGAGCAACAGATGAGACTGGACGAGAAGGTCGCCATCGTCACCGGAGCAGGCCGCGGGTTGGGGGCTGCGTATGCGCGGGCACTGGCCGCCGCCGGCTGCGCCGTGGTCGTCAACGACGTCGACGAGAGTGCTGCCCAAGCGGTCACGGCCGAGATCACCGGAGCAGGCGGGCGAGCCGTCGCCGTCGTCGGACCTGTGGGCCCGACCGAGACGGCGGACCGACTCGTCGCGGCGGCGGTGGAGCACTTCGGTCGCCTCGATGCCCTCGTGACCAACGCCGGTGTGCTGCGAGACAAGTCGATCCTGAAGATGACCGACGACGACTTCGACACGGTCATCGCCGTCCATCTGCGCGGCACCTTCACCTGCGTCCGCGCCGCGTACGCGCACTTCAAGGAGAACGAGGTCGCGGGCCGCATCATCACGATCGGCTCGCCCACCGGTCAGCGGGGGAACTTCGGTCAGACGAACTACGCCGCCGCCAAGGCCGGCATCGTCGGCATGGTCCGCACGTGGGCGATGGAGATGAAGCGGGCGGGAGTCACCGTCAACGCCGTCATCCCGGTCGCCGCGACCGAGATGACCAGGACCGTCCCGTACTTCGCCGCCGCCATCGACGCGATGGACAAGGGCGAGCCGATGCCGGACTTCTTCCGCAAGGAGCTCGGGTTCGGCACCCCGGACGACGTCTGCGGCCTCATCGAGTTCCTCGTCTCGGACGCGTCCGCCGACATCACCGGACAGGCCATCGGTGTCGGCGGCGACCGGCTCCAGCTGTGGACGCACCCGGAGCCGGCCCTCACGCGCTACAAGGACGGGGGCTGGGACGCCGACTCCCTCGTCGAGCTCGCCGACGAGCTGCGGGCCAACGCCCAGTCCGTCGGTGAGAAGTTCCCGCCTCTTCCGGCGGAGCTGCAGCCTCCGGCCGCTGACTGAAACCCCCAACCACGATCACTCCCACGACCCCGACCGCCACGACACCGACCGCCACGACACCGACCGACGCGCGACCGACCGAGCGAACCTAGGAGACCCCATGTTGACCGTCACCTTCGACGAGGCCAAGAACCTCTCCGGACGGGACCTCGGCACCTCGAGCTGGTACGAGGTGAGCCAGGAGCGCATCAACACCTTCGCCGACGCGACGGACGACCACCAGTGGATCCACGTCGACCCCGAGCGCGCCGCGAAGGAGAGCCCGTTCGGCGGCCCCATCGCCCACGGTTTCCTCACCCTCTCTCTCTGCGTGCCGATGTGGACCGAGCTCCTCGATGTCGAGGGCGTGACGACCAAGGTCAACTACGGGCTCGACAAGGTGCGCTTCATCTCCCCGGTCAAGGCCGGTTCCCGGGTGCGGATGGCGGCGACGATCGTCGAGGTGACGGAGGTCGGCGACACCGGCGTCCAGCTCGTCGTCGACCAGACCATCGAGGTCGAGGGCTCCCCCAAGCCGGCTGCGGTAACCCGCTCGATCTACCGCTTCTACCGCTGACCGCGGGATCATCGGGTATGCGCAACGCCGGACTGGGGAGCTGGCCGCGACGCCGCCGGATCAAGTCCACCGGGCGACCGGCGGTCATCGCGGGAGATACCACCGTCACCTTCGACGGGCTCGCTGAGCAGGTCGATCGCTTCGCGACCTTCCTGTTGGAGCGCGGGACCCGCCCAGGCGACCGGATCGCATACCTCGGCGAGAACCATCCGGCGTACCTCGTGAGCCTCTTCGGCGCCGGTCTGGTCGGGGCGGTGTTCGTGCCGATCAACACCCGCCTCGCCCCGCCGGAGGTCCGCTACATCCTCGAGGACTCCGGCGCGACCCTCCTCGTCCACGCGGAGGAGCTCACCGGCCTCGCCACCGCCTCCCTCGAGGGCACCGGTGTGACGACGCGGATCATCGTCCCGGCGGCGAGCGACAATCGGCTGAGTGAGCCCCCGCCGGACGGAGCGTGGTTCGACGTCGTCCTGGAGGGCGTCGACCCGCTCCTCGTGGACGAGCCCGTGACCCTTGATGATCCCGCCCTACTCCTCTACACCTCCGGCACGACGGGACGTCCGAAGGGCGCGGTCCTCACCCACGGCAACGTCACGTGGAACTGCATGAACGTCCTCGTCGACTACGACCTGACCAGCGAGGCGGTCGCCCTGATGGTCTCGCCGATGTTCCACGTCGCGTCTCTGTGCATGGGCACGCTGCCCGTCCTCCTCAAGGGTGGGTGCGTCGTCCTCGAGACGAAGTTCGACCCGGGCCGCGCCCTGGAGCTCATCGAGAGTCACCGCATCACGATGCTCAGCGGTGTCCCCACGACCTTCCAGATGATGGCCGACCACCCCCGGTGGGCGACGACGGACCTCAGCTCGCTGCACACGCTCACCTGTGGCGGCTCGGCCATCACCCGGCGGCTGGTCGAGGCGTACCAGGAGCGCGGCCTCGCCTTCACGTGCGGCTACGGCATGACCGAGACCTCCCCGGGGGCGACGAGCCTGCCGGCCCGCTTCTCCGCAGAGCGGATCGGCTCCTCGGGCCTGCCGCACTTCTTCACGGACGTCCGGATCGTCCTGCCGGACGGCTCGCCCGCCGGTCCCGGCGAGATCGGCGAGATCCTCGTCCAGGGCCCGAACGTCATGGCGGGCTACTGGAACCGCCCGGACGCCACCGCGCTCGCCTTCACCGAGGACCGGTGGCTGCACACGGGCGACCTCGGCTACCGCGACGAGGACGGGTTCCTCTTCGTCACCGACCGGCTGAAGGACATGTTCATCTCCGGCGGGGAGAACGTCTATCCCGTCGAGGTGGAGGCGGCCATCCTCGAGCTGCCCGGGGTCGTCTCCGCGGCGGTCATCGGGGTCCCGGACGAGCGATGGGGCGAGGTGCCCCACGCATACGTCACCTTCCGCCCCGGCGTCCCCCTCGACGAGGACGCGATCCGCCGGCACCTGGCCGGCCGCCTCGCCCGCTACAAGATCCCCCGGTCCGTCGACGTCGTCGAGCAGCTGCCGGTCACCGCGACGGGCAAGATCCGCAAGGACCAGCTCCGCACGATGTATGCGCAGGGCCGGGGCGGCGTACAGGCCGACGACGCCTGACAGCACCGCCCCCCGAGACGCCGAGTGGCCCAGCACGACTCACGCCGTGCTGGGCCACCGGGCAGGGGGGTACTCAGCGCTAGCTCTTGCCGCCACCCTTGTTGTCGAACCGAATCTTCTTGCTCGGCTCGGAGATCTCGCTGGACGACACGTAGCCGTCGAGCGAGGCGGTGACCCGCACCGTCGCGTGCTTGCCCTGGTGGTCAGGCACGAGCTCGAGCGTGGCACCGGTCGCACCATCGACGGCGACGCCGTCGATCATCCACTGGTACTCCAGCGCGGAGCCCGACGGTGCCGCCACCGAGACCGAGAGGGTGTCGCCGACCCGCGGGGTGCCGACGATCACCGGCGTGCCGAGATCGACGGTCTCATCCGGTCCGAAGGAGAGCCAGGTGCCCTCGAGCTCGGTGTACCCCTGGCTCGGCTTGCTGTAGTCGCAGACCCCATCGGGGAAGATGGACTGCAGCTGGGCCCACTGCTCGTCCGTCATCTCCGGGTAGTCCGCCCGCACCGGATCCTTGAGCTCGCACTTCATGACATCGATGGAGAGCGGCGAGCCGGCCACGATCCGCGGATCGGCATGGAACGGGAAGGCCGCGTTGCACGGGTTCTCCGATGCCGGCGCGTACCAGTCGAGCGGTGCTGCGGTGAAGGTGGTCGAGTTGATGTAGCAGCCGTCCTCGATGTCGGCAGGTCGGGCCTCGATCGTCGCCGTGCGGCTGGGGTTCTCCAGCGCGCCCGCGGCCTCGAGGTTCGTCAGCCACTCGTCGAGCTTCTCGATCGCCCGCGCGTTCATCACCGCCGAACCCGCACCGGAGGCCCGCCAGGCGACGTGGGTCCCGGCCTCGCCGTAGGCGTTGAGGAACCGCTCGCGCAGCACCGCTGAGCGGTAGCTGTCGTGGAAGTCACCCTGCATGTCGGTGTAGCTGCGGTGGTCGATGACCGGGATGTAGGCCAGGCCGCCGGTCGTGAGGTTGAAGCGACCCGTGGCGAAGCCCCGCTCGATGGCCTCGACGCTGGACTCCGAGCGCGCCGTGGAGCGGACACCGTCGATGTCCATCCCGCCGACGTTGGCGTTCAGGGCGAGGAACTTGTCCATCGAGATGTCACCGGACTGCAGGCCCCGCAGGCCGTACTGCACACCGACGTTGTCGGGGATGACGCGCAGACCGCGACCCTGGTCGTCGACGCCGTACACGTTGGTCATGGTGTCGGCGATGGTGCAGCGGATGCCGTCCGGGTTGGTCAGCGACCAGCGGTCCGCAATGGGGACGACCCCGGGGCAGCCACGGTTCGGGTCATCGACACCGTCGAAGAAGCCGTAGCCGTTGCACGTACCCGTGGTCGCGTGACCGGTGAC
>JAAYCP010000082.1 GCA_012729695.1 Actinomycetales bacterium
TCCGCGAGTGCGGCAAGGACGGCCTCGGTCGCGGCCGGGGTCACTGGCGCCGGTAGCCGTTCGATCGGGGGCAGATGTGACCGGAGGGATCGAGCGGTCCCCCGCAGAACGGGCACGGCGGGCGGCCGGCGGCGGCCACCGCCAGGGCGCGGCGGGCAAAGGCGCGGGCATGGTGTGGGGCGAGCCAGATGCGGATCCCCTCGGCGTCCTCGGTCTCGTCCGGGTCCTCGTCGAAGAGCTCGACGACGACGGCGCCGCGCTCCTCGTCCCAGAGCAGGCGGACGGTGCTGACCCGGAAGTCCTCCTCGATCGGGGTGTCCAACGGGTCGTTGTCGGCGACGAGCGCAGCCGCGGCCTCACTGGCGGCCGAGCCGGCAACCCGGTCGAGGACGTCGTTCATCCGGTCGGCCAGGGTCGTGACGTGAAACTTCTCCATGGAGACCGCGGCGGTGCGTGACTCATCGCGCACCTGGACGAAGAAGGTGCGTTCACCAGGAGGTCCGACCGTCCCGACGACGCACCGGGTCGGAGGGTCGAAGTCGATGGTCGGCATGTCCTCCACCCTAGTTCTCTGTTCCGATACTTCTCGGCACACACTCTGTCGGCGCGCGCCCATGTGCGCCTGTGAGGACGGCGCGGGTCGGCACGCCGAAGCGGACTACGCGTTGCCGCCGCCGACGACCCCCACGCTGGGTCCCGAGTCGGTGCTCTCGCCACCCGCGCCGTCCCCGCCCTCCCCTGCGACACCCTTGTCGCGAGCGGCCACCGACGCGGCGAGTCGGGCATAGACGTCGTCGCGGAGGTTCATCGCCGTGACGGCTGTCCGGTCATCGTGACGGTGGACGATGCTCACCGAGCCCGGGTCCACGACGATGCTCTGGAAGGCGTCGAGCTCCAGCCCGAGGGCACGGGCGAGGAGCGCCTTGATCACGTCACCGTGCGAGACGACCACCCAGACGGCCTGCTCCCCGTGCTCCTCGCGAAGGCGACGTTCCCACGTGTCCCAGCCCGCCCATACCCTCTCGGCCATGGCGGTCATGGACTCGTGGCAGTGCTCCCCGCTCGGGTCGGGAGGGAAGGTGACCTGGCTGGGCGAGGACTGGACGGTCCGCCACAGGTCTTCCTCGGCGAGCTCCTTGATGCTCCGCCCCGTCCAGGCGCCGTACCGAACCTCGGCGAAGGCGTCCTCGACCCGCGGCTGACAGTCCGTGCCCTGGTATGCGCAGATCGCCTCAGCCGTGGAGCGGCACCGCAGGAGGGGGCTGGTGATGACCGCCGCGAGCGGCACCTCCGTGAGAGCCGTCGCCACCCGGGTGGCCTGGTCGGTCCCCGCAGCCGTGAGAGCCACGTCGAGGTGTCCGGCGAGGGTGCCTCCGACGTTGGCCTCGGACTGCCCGTGCCGCACGAGGAGGCAGGTGGTCATGGAGTCGGACTGCCCGCCGTCGCGGTCTCGCCGAGGACCACCTCGGCCATCGTCTGCAGCAGCGCGGCCCCCTCCTCCATGCTCTCCGAGTAGGGCGCGACGGTCAGGGTGGTGACCCCCGCGTCGGCGTAGCGCTGGACCCGCTCGACGATGCGCTCCTTCGGCCCGACGATGGACGTCGCGTCGATGAACTCGTCCGGCACGGCGTCGGCAGCGTCGCGCTGACGGCCGCTGAGGTAGAGGTCCTGGATGATCGCGGCTTCCTTCTCGAAGCCCATCCGGCAGGCGAGCTGGTTGTAGAAGTTCTGCTCGCGTGAGCCCATGCCGCCGATGTAGAGGGCAGCGTACGGCGCGATCCGGCGCAGCCCGGCCTGGACGTCGTCGGTGAGCACCACCGGGACGGTCGGGACGACGTCGAAGCCCTCCATGGGATCGGCCTCGCTCCCCCGGCCCGCCTTGATCCGTCCGCGGCGGATGGCCTCGAGCTGATCCCCGGCGTGCTCGGGAGAGAAGAAGATGGCCAGCCAGCCGTCGGCGATCTCACCCGTGAGCTCGAGGTTCTTCGGTCCGACCGAGGCGAGGTAGATCGGGATGTAGTCCCGGACCGGACGGATCGTCAGCTTGAGGGACTTGCCCGGCCCGTCGGGCAGCGGGAGCTGGTAGTGGCGGCCCTGGTAGGCCACCCGCTCGCGGCGCAGGGCGGTCTGGACGATCTCGACGTACTCGCGGGTGCGTCCGAGGGGGCTCGTGAAGCGGACGCCGTGCCAGCCCTCGCTCACCTGGGGCCCGGAGACCCCGAGCCCGAGGCGGAGCCGTCCGCGGCTCAGGGCATCGAGGGTCGCCGCGGTCATCGCCGTCATCGCGGGGCTGCGGCCGGGGATCTGCAGGATCGCGGACCCGACGTCGATCGACGTCGTCTTCGAGGCGATCCAGGACATGATCGTCGGCGCGTCCGAGCCGTAGGCCTCGGCGACCCACGCGACCGAGTAGCCGAGGTGGTCGGCGAAGACCGCCGCTGAAGTCATGGTCTCCAGGGCTGCCACGGGGTCGTTGCCGTGGGTGCCGAGGCCGATGTAGCCGAGGTTGATGCCGAGCTTCATGTGTCCTTCACGGGGTGGCTGGGTCACTGAGGGTGGTTTCTCACTGAAGATGCTTCACTGACGACGGTGTCGCCGGTCATGGGGCGCTGGAGATGAGGGCAGGTGACAGGCGTCGCAGATGGCGTCAGGGAGTCAGGTCCTCGTCGCCCTCGAGGTGGTCGTCGAAGTCGTCGAAGTCGTCGCCGGGAGCGTCGTCCTCATCGTCTTCGTCGTCCTCGTCGTCTTCGTCGTCCTCATCGTCTTCGTCATCGTCGTCATCACCGTCGTCGCCGTCGAAGTCCTCGTCCTCGAACTCGTCGATTCCCTCTCCGTCGTAGATCTCCAGAGGGGTGACCTCTCCGTAGGCCTCGAGGAGGGCCTCGTCATAGGCGTCGAAGGCGTCGGCGAGCGCGTCCGCGGCGGTGATGACCGCCGGGTCATCCTCGCCGTGCTTGTAGGCGCATGCCTCGAGGTGCCGCTCTAGGGCGGCGGTGAAGACAGCCAGGGCGGCGCGCGGGTCTGCACTCATGGCAGCGACATTACTGGTTGTGGGTAACAATGGCAGCGATGGAACGCCCAGAACGCCTGCGCAGGATCGACGAGATCCTGCCCACAGACCGCGTGATCGCTCCTGGACCCGGCGGCCGCTACCGGGGTGAGTACGAGGTCCGCGTGCTCGAGTTCACTCGCGACGTGCCTCGCTCCGAGGTTCGTCAGCGGCTGGCCGAGGACGCCGAGTACGGCCACTGGGAGCTGTTCCGCACCCGGATCTACACCGGCGGTCGCCGGCGGACCTGGTTGCGCCGCAAGATCATTCGCGCCCACTCAGCTGGATGAAGCGGTGTAGCACCGTGGCGCCGAACTCCAGCGCCGCGGTCGGGACCCGCTCGTTGATGCCGTGGAACATCGGTGCGAAGTCGAGGTCCGCGGGCAGCTGCAGGGGCGCGAACCCGTAGCCGGCGATGCCCAGAGTCGACAGCGCCTTGTTGTCGGTGCCTCCCGAGAGGCAGTAGGGCA
>JAAYCP010000083.1 GCA_012729695.1 Actinomycetales bacterium
AGGCCACCGTGGGCTTCCCGCTCGTGCGGAACGAGCGCACCGCGGCCCGCAGCTCATTGGCCTGGGCGAGGGTGAGGCCGCCGCCATAGATCACGCCGATGAGACCGACCACCGTGTCGTCGGTCTGAGCCTTGCGGAGGTGGTCCACGAGAGTGCGCAGCTGCGGGGTGCGCAGCGCACGGAGGGCCTCGAGGGGGTTCGTCGGCCCTGCCTCAGCGAGCCCGCGGCCGAGGTCGAGCTCGAGAAGGACCTTCTCGCCGGGGCTGCCGGGGATCTTGTCGGTGAGCGGGATCCGGGAGATGAGGCCGTCGAGGACCGAGGGAAGCTTCATGCCTCACCACCCTATGTGCTCGCTCCGTCCGACCTCTGCCGTCAGCCGGGCCGCACCCGTCAGCCGCCGGTGGCCTCCGCATAGAAGCGGACCATCGCGTCGCGGAAGGCCCGGCGCGACTCGGTCCACGTGTAGAACATGTGTCCGCCGAGGTAGTGCTCGGTCGTGAGCCGCCCCCGGTCCTGCTCGCGCAGTCGCATGAGGTTCACGAGCCGGTCGCTTGCGTGGTACGGCGTGACGAGGTCGAAGCGGCCGTGGCAGAGGAAGAAGCGGGTATGCGGGCTCAGCGCGAACGCGTACCTCAGGTCGTCGACGGCCCCCGGAGGCGGCGCGACCCACGGGCGCTGGGCGTCCTCGCTCCAGGACTGGTTCACCTCGTGCGAGAGGAGGAGGTACTCGCGGTCGGTGTCGACGCCGATGCCGCTGCGGATCTGCTGGTTGGCGCCGGCCGCGAAGATCCGCTCGATACCCGAGAGCGTCGGGTCGGGCCAGGTCATCCCGTCGCGGTCGGGGAACGGGTTGGCGGAGACCATGCTCGCGTCGTAGAGACCGACGACCTCGGCGTCCTTGGCCCGCAGCTCGCGCACGAAGCGGTAGATGGGGATGCGTCCTTCGGCGCGCTCCACGAGCTCGAGCGGCAGACCCATGAAGTCGGCCGTCCGCGTGAGGATCTCGCTGCGCCGCTCGCGCGACATCGACGCGCCCTGGACGAGGAACGCGACGTACTCGGAGGTCGCGAACTCCTCTGCGGCAGAGAGCACCTCGTTGATGTCCGCGTCCTCCGGGAAGACGCGACCGAGGCCGTTCTGGTGGGCGGCCGCCGCCATGGTCGGCAGCACGTCGACCCAGGTCTCCACGGCATAGTCGCTCGGCACGAGGAGGTTGAGCTCCAGGGCGGGGCTGATGATGACGACCCCGTTCAGCCCGACGCCGTACTTCTCCGGCAGGAGTTTGGCGAGGCGGGCCACGCGGTAGCCGCCGTAGCTCTCACCGGCGATGAACACCGGCGAGCCCCACCGGTCGTGGGCGGTGAGCCAACGCCGGATGAACTCACCGATCGAGTCCAGGTCGCGCTGGAAGGCGAAGAAGCGCTTCGCCTTCTTCTCGTCCTCCGGGCCCGCCGCCGCGGCCTGGGCATCCTTGCCGTCGCCCTTGCCGGCAGCCTTGTCGCCCTTGATGAGGCGGCTGAAGCCGGTGCCGATCGGGTCGATGAACACCAGGTCGGAGAAGGCGAGCCACGACTCCTCGTTGGTCACGAGGCGTGAGGGCGGCGGCGGTGCCGTGCCGTCGTCGTGGAAGCTCACCCTGGCCGGGCCGAGGGCGCCGAGGTGGAGGTAGGCGCTCGAGGCGCCCGGCCCGCCGTTGAAGACGAAGGTCACCGGACGGTCGACGTCGGCCGGCGCAGCCTCGGTGCCGGCGAGGTAGCTGACCGAGAACATCTCGGCGACCGGCTCGTCGGCCTCGCGGAGCACCGTCCAGCGCGCCACCGCCTCGTAGGCGACCTCGCCGTCGGGGCCGGCCCACGTGTCCCGGCGGCTCGAGCCCTTGGGAGGCTCGTGCTCGGTCTTGTCCCCGGACCGCGAGACGGGTCCGGCGTCGGGGCCCTCGGTCGTCGTTGCGCTGCCGGAGGGTGCCGGCGACTCGGTGTCGGGGGAGGGGGCTGGAGTGGTGTCCGCAGTCATGGGATCAGACGGTAATCCAGGTCCCCGCGCGACACGACTCGAAACTGAGTACCGCGACTCAGGGACATCGCCGACCGGCGTGCGGTTCACTGAGGCCATGACGGCACAGACGCCTGCGGGAGAGCCCCGTCCCCGCCAGTTCACGACGAGCGCCCAACGCTTCCGGTGGCTGACCGGGGAGCTGCGCGCCTGGCAGCAGGAGGGCCTGATCGACGCGCCCACCGCCGAGGCCATCACCAGTCGGTATGCGGTGGCCGGCTCGGGTGGGGTCACGAACCTCCCGGTCCGGGTCATCCTCGCGCTGGGCTCGTTCTTCGTCGGTATCGGCCTGATCTGGCTGGTCGCCTCCAACCTCGACGAGCTGTCCCCGCTCGCGAGATTCATTCTCGTCGTGGCGATCTGGATCGCTCTCTCCGTGACCGGAGAGCTCACCCAGCGACTCGTGAGCGGCGCCTTCAAGCTGCTCAGCGCGCTGGCCTTCGGCGCCGTCGTGTTCCAGGCGGCGCAGAGCCTGCAGGTCCCGGCCTACCGCCCGCACCTGCTCCTCGCGTGGGCAGCGGGTGCCCTGCTCTATGCGTACGCACGACGCAGCCGGGGCGCCGCCTTCGTCGGCATCCCCGTCCTGGCCGCCTGGTACGTCTGGCAGGTCATGGACGCCAGTGCCAACCTGGCGACATTCACGATCGCAGTCCTTCTGGGCTCGGTGGTCGCGGTGGCCCTCGCGGCCCTGCACCCGCAGGGGTGGCGCGGGTTCGGTCGGCTGTGGCTCGCGGTCGGAGCGGTCATGTCCCTCGTGGGCGTCTTCGCCGCCGCCCTTCCCTACGGGGACGACGACGGGCTGCCCTGGGCAGGGGCGCTCGGCGCCGGTGTCATCCTCGTCATCGGCCTGGCGGCGGCCGCGCTGTGGCGATCGACGAAGGGCGCGCAGATCGCCCTCGGGGTGGCGGTCGCCGCGCTGCTCCTCGGTGCTGCCCTCAGCCTCTGGAGACCGTTCCCGGACGACATGGGCATGGTCCCCGACGAGTTCACCTTCGCGATGTGGGTGCGCACGGGACTGGCGATCATCGTCTTCCTCGCCGTCGCCGGTGGCTGGGCGGTCGTCGGAGCACGTGAGTCGCTGCCCGTCATCTCCGTCGCTGCGACAGCGGGCGTCGTCGTGTTCGTCACCTTCCAGTCCTTCGCCGTCTTCGCGCCGATCATCTCCGGTGCGACCCTGTTCCTCCTCGTCGGCGCCGTCATGATCATCACCGGGGTGGTCGCCGAACGGGCCCGCCGCCGCATCGGATCGGAGGTCACGTCATGACCGAGTCCCAGACCCCAGCAGTCGAGGAGCAGGGCACCGGACCCGGTGCGCCCAGCTCGACGGGTCCGGGGGAGCGGACGGAGCCCGGCCGGTGGCCGGGCAGCCGGACCTGGATCGTCCTCGGCGTCGTCCTGCTCGCCCAGCTGCTCATCGCCCTCCTCGCCGTCCTGCCCCAGCTCTCGCCGCGCGTCTCCGGCACCGAGATCCAGCTCCGCGTCGGGCCGGTCGACCCCATCGACCCGTTCCGTGGCGCCTACGTCGCCCTGCGCTACCCCGACCTGCCGGACACCAGCTCGATCGACGACCGCGACACCGATGAGCGGGGCCTCGCCTTCGTTCCGCTCATCCAGGAGGGGGACGTGTGGGTCGGCGGCAGGATCCAGCGGACCGAGCCCGACGGCCTTTACCTGCGCTGCAACGACGACGACTGGCTGCTGCGGTGCGGCATCGAGAGCTGGTTCGTCGGTCAGAGCGAGGCCCGCGCCATCGAGCGGGACATGCTGAACAGCGGCGCCATCGCCACCGTGCGGGTGGACCGGTGGGGCAACGCGAGCATCGTCGGGCTCGAGCCGGACGACAGCTGACTCGGCTCACCGTGCTCGCCGGCCGGGCAGCCGCGGACACCAAACCACGGGTCGGCTGATCAACCGGCAGAGCGGCTCGCCTCAGACCGGCAGCAGCCGGCTGACGATCTGACGCAGGTGGGCGATCGTCGAGCACTCGTGCATGTCGACGATCTGCCCGTAGGTGTCCGACTCGCTGTCGCCTGACCCCCACGACCTCGCCGGCTCGGGGTTGAGCCAGATGACCGCCCGAGCCCGGTCGCGGATCGTGTGGAGGGCGTCGAGGCGCGGGTCGGTGTGGTTGCTCCGCGCGTCACCGAGGATGAGGACCGTCGAGCGTGGCGTGACGGCGTCGAGGTGGTTCCCGACGAAGTCGGCGAACGCCGAGCCGTAGTCACTGTTCTTGTGCCAGCGGGTCATCTGGGACACGTCGCGGATCTCGTCGGTGAGGTCGGTGCCCGCCGGCGCCGATGCGAAGAGCTCGGTGAGGTCGACGCAGACGTTGATGAAGCCGAAGACCCGCACCTTGTTGAACTGCGCGTGCAGCGCCTGGAGCAGCAGGATGGTGAACCGGCTGAAGCCGGCGACGGAGGACGAGAAGTCGGCGAGGACGACGAGGTCCGGCTTGTGTGGTGGCCTCAGACGGTATGCGGGGCGCATCGGCACCCCTCCGGTCGCCATCGAGCGGCGCAGGGTGTTGCGCAGGTCGATGGTGCCCCGGTTGCGACGACGCCGCTTCGCGGCGAGGCGCGTGGCGAGCTTACGGGCCAGCGGCCCCACCGTCGCCCGCAGCTCGGTGAGCTCCGTCGACCCCGCGAGGATGAAGAGGGTGCGGTCCGCGGAGGGGCGCACCGCATACCTCCCGACCCGCTGGCGACCACGGATCTCGGCGTTGCGGCGGCGGGCCTCGCCCTCGACCGCGGCGCGGAACGCGCTGATCCTGGAGCGCAGCTCTTCTCGTCGGAAGGACTCCGTGAAGAGCGGGCCGTCGCTGCCCGGACCCGACTGCAGGGCGGCGGCCAGCGCGGTCTGTGGGGCGAGGGTGTCGAGCGCCTGGGCAGCCGAGAACGAGCCGACGCTGGCCTCGTTCGGCAGACGGCCGAGGTCGAGGAGGGCCTGCTCGGCGAGGCGCTGCAGGGCGGCCGCGTCGTTGTCCGCCAGGGCCCGGGCCAGCTCCGTGCGCAGGGCCGCCGCGTGGTCACGGCGTTCCTCAGGCGTGTCCAGGGTCGGGGGCTCGGCGACGTCGCGTGACTCACCGATTGCTCGGGGAAAGTAGACGTCGAAGAGCTGGTCGAACACGCGGCGCTCGCCGGACCGGCGGAGCAGCGCGGCGGCCAGGCCGGCGCGCAGGCGCTCGCGGTCGTCGAGTCCGAGGGCCGTGGCTGCTGCGGCGGCGTCGATGATCTCGCTCGGCCCGGCGACCAGACCGTGCTCGCGCAGCGTCCGGCCGAAGTCGACGAGGTGCCGGTGCAGTGGGGGCTGGGTGAGGGTCATCGGCGTCGTTTGCGGGGCGTCAGGAGGTGGCGAGGGCCGCCGCGGCGCGCTCGATGTCGTCGCGGTGCTTGAGGAGGACGCCGAGGTTGTCCTGGACGATCTCGGGGGAGAGGTCGTCGGCCCCGAGCGCGAGGAGTGTGCGGGCCCAGTCGATCGTCTCCGAGATGCTCGGCGCCTTGCGCAGCGGGAGGTCGCGCAGGCGGGCGACGAGCCGGACCACGGACTCGGCGAGAGCGGCGGGCAGGCCGGGCACCGCCTCCTGCACGATCTGCTGCTCGAGCTCCGGCGTGGGGTAGTCGATGTGCAGGAACAGGCAGCGGCGGCGCAGTGCCTCGGACAGCTCGCGGGTGGCGTTGGAGGTGACGACGACGAAGGGGGTGTGGACCGCCTCGATCGTGCCGAGCTCGGGCACCGTGATCGCGAAGTCGCTCAGCACCTCGAGGAGCAGGCCCTCGATCTCGACGTCGGCCTTGTCGAGCTCGTCGATGAGGAGGACGACCGGCTCCTCGGACCGGATGGCGGCGAGCAGCGGTCTGGCGAGGAGGAACTCGTCGGTGAAGATGTCATCGCGCACCGAGGCCCAGCTGGGGGACCGGCCGTCCGGGGACGTCTCGGCGCTCTGCCGCTCAGCGGTGATCCGAAGGAGCTGCTTGGCGTGGTTCCACTCGTAGAGCGCCCGCGCCTCGTCGACTCCCTCGTAGCACTGCAGCCGGATCAGTCGCGATCCTCGTGCGCGGGCGACGGCCTTGGCGAGCTCGGTCTTGCCGACTCCGGCTGGGCCCTCGACCAGGAGCGGCTTGCCGAGCTGCTCAGCGAGGAAGACGGTCGTCGCGATGGCGTCGCTGGCGAGGTAGCCGGCCGCGGCCAGCGCCTCCTGCACCTCATCCACCGACGCGTGGCCTGCGGCGGTGGGCTGCGACGTGCTCACGCCGGGTCCGGGCGGTGGGGAACGGCACCATGGATGGTCATGTCCCCATTGTGGGTCACGCGTCCGCGTGCGACGTCCCGGCCGGACTCGCTAGGTTCGTGAGCCATGTCGAGCTCGCCGCAGGATCAGGTCCGTCGGGTGGAGACCGCCTTCTCGCGGATCGTCGGCCACCCGCCGACCGGCGTGTGGTCGGCGCCCGGCCGGGTCAACCTCATCGGCGAGCACACGGACTACAACGCGGGGCTCTGCCTGCCGATCGCGCTGCCGCACCGCACCTATGCGGCTGCGGCCGGACGCGACGACGGCCTGCTCTCGGTCACCTCGCTGGCCGAGGGGCTCGGCGGCTCACCCACCGTCGTCCCGGTCGCCGACATCTCGCCGGAGAACCCGGGCGGCTGGGCCGGCTATGTCGCCGGGATGGTGTGGGCGCTCCGCGAGCAGGGGTATGCGGTGGGCGGCCTGGACATCGTGCTCACCTCGAGCGTCCCGATCGGAGCGGGGCTCTCGAGCAGCGCGGCCCTCTCCTGCTCGGTGGGAGCAGCCGTGTCGGGGGTGTACTCCCTCGACCTGCTGGATCACGAGGAAGCACGAAAGGTGCTGGTGCGTGCCGCGATTCGGGCCGAGAACGACATCGTGGGTGCGCCGACAGGCGGGATGGACCAGACGGTCGCCCTGCTCGCGCAGGAGCGGCATGCGCTCCGCCTGGACTTCCGCTCGGACGAGGTCACGCCCGTGCCGCTCGACCTCGAGGCCGCGGGGCTGGCGCTGCTCGTCTGCGACACCCGCGCCTCCCACGTCCTGGCCGACGGTCAGTATGCGGAGCGCCGCGCCACCTGTGAGCGGGCTGCCTCGGTGCTCGGGGTGTCGTCGCTCCGTGAGGTGCTGCCGGATGAATTGCCCGGTTCACTGGCCCGGTTGGACGAGGTCTCGGCCCGGCGGGTCCGGCACGTGGTGACCGAGAACGCCCGGGTGGAGGCCTGCGTCGAGGCGCTGGTGCGCGAGGACTTCGGTGAAGTAGGGGAGCTGTTCGTGGAGTCCCACGCGTCGTTGAGGGATGACTACGAGGTCTCGTGCCCCGAGCTCGACGCTGTCGTCGCCGAAGCCCTCGCCGCCGGCGCGCTGGGTGCCCGGATGACCGGGGGCGGCTTCGGTGGCTCGGCGATTGCGCTACTGCCCCGGGAGCTGGTCGACGCGGCGACGTCCGCGATCGAGGCGCGCTTCGAA
>JAAYCP010000084.1 GCA_012729695.1 Actinomycetales bacterium
CGTCACCGACCGGCTCGTCGGCGTCGTGCGGGAGCGCCTCGCCCTCTGAGCGGCCGGGACGACGTCGCACGGGAACCTCGGACGTCGCACAGAAGCGCACAAGGAAGGACGCGCGGACTGCATGAGCCCGCGCGTCCTGCGCCTTGCGAGGAGGTGGTGAGAGACCGGGCTACGAGAGCTGGGTCTCGAACGCGCCGGGATTGGCTGCGAGCCAGGCCTCGATCGCCTCGGCCTCACGACCCTCGCCGTACTCGTTGACCACCATGTCCTCGAGGGAGTCGTACTGCGCGTCGTCGAGCTTGATCCCGGCGATGAACTCGGCCGCCTCCGCGAACTCGTCGGAGAAGCCGTCCTTGCCGAGGAAGTGCAGCGCCTCAGGCTCGCCGAAGGCGCCCTTGGGGTCCTCGAGATCCTTCATGCCGTATGCGGTGTTGGCCCAGAACGGCCGCCACAGGGTCACGACGATCTCGTCCTCGTTGCTCGTGGCCCGCTCCAGCTCGGCAAGCATCGCCGGCGTCGAGGAGGTCACCAGGTCGAACGCGTCCAGCCCGTACTCGGGGATGACCGACTCCAGGGTCGCCTTCGTCAGGCCTGCTCCGGCTTCGATGCCGATGATCTGACTGCCGAGAGCGTCGGCGTTGGCGGGTAGGTCCTCGATGGAGGTCAAAGAGGAGTACTCCGGCACGGCGAGGGTCAGCTTGGCGCCGTCGTAGTAGGCGCCGAGGTCCTCGATGCTGTCGCCGAACTCCTCCATATAGCTCGCGTGCGTCACCTCCGGCCAGGCAGAGGGGTACATGTCGAAGTCGCCCCCGGCGAGTCCGGCATACAGCACACCCGGCTCGGTGAGGGGCTGCATCTCGACGTCGTAGCCGAGCTTGCCGAGCTGGTTCTCGAGCAGGTATGCGGTGCTCAAGCCATCAGTCCAGGACGGGATGAAGCCGAGCGTGATGGTGCCCGAGGCCCCTCCGGCCGCGGCAGGGTCACCGTTCTCGCTGGTCTGCGCGTCGTCGGTAGTGGTTGGGTCGGTGGTGTCGGCGCCGTTGGTGCCGCAGCCGACGAGTCCGACGGCAGCGATGGCGACGGCGCCGATGATGGCGCTCAGGCGGGTGTTTCCTCGCATGGTCATGCGATGTGTTCCTTCCTGTTGTGGGCAGCCCGGTACAGCACCGGGGCCCGCACGATGAGTCGTCGTGGTTCGGTCCTCAGCGCATCACCCCTTCGTCAGCGCCGGGGCGCCGGCAGTCTCGGTCACGTCAGAAGCAGGCTGCGGCTGAGCGCCTGCGGCCCGTCGCTTGCGGAGCGAACCCAGCACAGATCCGGGATAGTCTCCCGGGTTGCCCAGCGAGGCGGTGAGGCGGTCGAGGAAGATCGCGAGGATGACGACGGCCAGACCGGCTTCGACACCCTTGGGGATGTTGATCGAGGCGATCGCTGAGACGACCTCTTGGCCGAGACCGGGTGCTCCGACCATGCCGGCGATGACGGCCATCGACAAGGCGAGCATGATGACCTGGTTGACGCCGGCCATGATCGTCGGCAGCGCGAGGGGGAGCTGGATGCCCCGCAGGATCTGTCGAGGAGTGGCGCCAAAGGCGTGCCCGGCCTCGACGGTCTCCTCGTCGACCTGGCGGATGCCGAGCTCGGTGAACCGGACCCCGGGAGGCAGCGCGAAGATCACTGTGGCGAACAGTCCCGGCACGACCCCGACCCGGAAGATGATGACCGCCGGGATGAGGTAGACGAAGGCCGGCATGGTCTGCATGAAGTCGAGCAGCGGCCGGATCGCTGCACTGAAGCCGTTGAAGCGGGCGGCCAGGATTCCGGTGGGGACTGCGATGAGGACCGCGACCAGGGTCGCGACGACGACCAGTCCGAGCGTGTGCATCGCGTGCGTCCACTGGTCCATCGCCACGATGAGGCCGAAGAACAGCAGTGTCCCGACGGCGAACTGCCAGGAGCGGACCAGCCATCCGAGGAGGGCGAAGACGACGATGGCGGCCAGCGCGGGCGGCCAGAGCAGCACATCGCTGATGGTCGTGATGAGCCATCGCATGATCGTGGACAGGAAGGCGAACAGCGGGTCGAAGTTCTCGGTGAGCCAGTCGATCGCCGAACGGGCCCAGGTGCCGATCGGAATCCGGGGGAACCAGTCCTCCATCAGTGCCCGCCCCCTTCAGTCGCGGTCGACAGCACGTGATGAGCACTGTCCGGCCCCCGCTCCGGCGCCTCGTCGGGCTCCGATCCGTTGCTGCCTGCGGCAGCGAAGAGGGTGACGTGCGGGACGAGTCCGACGACCCGGTCGCGTTCGTCGGTCACGATGAGGGGTCCCGGTCGTTCGGCGGCCAGGGCGAAGAGGTCGGTGAGGAGGGTGTCGGTCGACACCACCCCGGTCCGTTCCCTGGGGAGGAGCGGCAGCTCGGTCCGCCGGGCCGCGACGGCTGCCGCCACGTCCGGTTCCAGGAGGAGCCCGTTCAGGGTCCGGTCCGGGTTGACCGAGAGGATCGCCGACATCTGGTTCTCGCGCATGAGCTTCTGCGCAGCGAGGGGGCCCACGTCCCGGCCGACGACCGCGACTGGCGGCTCCATGAGGTTCTCGGCGGTGAGCACCCGGGTCCGGTCGACGTCCTGCACGAACTGGGCCACGTAGTTGTTCGCCGGGTCGTTGAGGATCTGCTCAGCAGTCCCGATCTGCTCGATCCTGCCGTCGCGCATCATCGCGATCCGGTCACCGAGGCGCATAGCCTCGTTGAGGTCGTGGGTGATGAACAGGATCGTCTTGTTGAGGCGGTCCTGCAGCTCGACGAGCTGCTCCTGCATGTCCCGGCGGATGAGCGGGTCGAGTGCGCTGAACGCCTCATCCATGAGGAGGACATCGGTGCCTGACGCCAGGGCACGGGCCAGGCCGACACGCTGACGCATCCCGCCGGACAGCTCACCGGGAAGGGCACCTCCCCATCCGCCGAGATCCACCATGGCCAGTGCTTCCTCGGCACGGCGCTCCCGCTCGGCGCGGCTCATGCCCTGGATCTCCAGCGCGTAGGCAGCGTTCTCGCCGACGGTGCGGTGCGGGAGCAGCGCGAAGTGCTGGAAGACCATCGAGACCTTGTCACGGCGCAGGCGGCGCAGCTCCTCGCCCTTGGCGCGGGTGACGTTGACCCCGTCGATCTCGACGTGGCCGTGGGTCGGCTCGTGGAGGTTGTTCATGACCCGGATGAGGGTCGACTTTCCGGAGCCGGAGAGGCCCATGACGACGAAGATCTCGCCGGACTCCACCTCGAAGGAGGCGTCGATCACGGCAGCGGTCAGGCCGTCGTCGCGCAGGTCGCCACGGGAGGCACCGCGTTGGAGAGCGTCGATGCCGCGGCGGGGGCGTCGTCCGAAGATCTTGTAGACATGGTGGACGCTGATGCTCGACACGGGTCTCCTTGGTCGTAGGGCACGACGACCGACGAGACTGGGGTGACGGGGAAAGGACACGGGACATGCCGCGCCACACGGCGCTCGCGGACGCTGCCGGGGTCTCGTTCCAGACAACCAACCCCGGCGGGGAGAGTCAAAACGCTTACGCCTTCGTGACCGAATCGTGAGGTTTGCCGTGTTGTGCTGTGACTGGCCTCACCACCTGGCAGCCCTGGCTCAGCGACCCGCCCGGATGATCCGCGCATACTCCTTGCCGGAGTCCTTGATGATGCGCTCCTGAGTCTCGTAGTCGACGTAGACGATGCCGAACCGCTTCGAGTAGCCCAGCGCCCACTCGAAGTTGTCGAGCAGCGACCAC
>JAAYCP010000296.1 GCA_012729695.1 Actinomycetales bacterium
CCCCTGGGCTCGCGGGTCCTCGCCACGGCCGAGGCTCTGCGTGGTGCGGGCTGGAACGCACTCATCGTCGACCCGTGGCTCACCTACTCCGAAGCCTGGCAACGGATCTCGGTACGCCGCGTCGCAGGAGGTGTGTGATGGGCCGCGCACGCATCGGTGAGGGCTTGCTGGCCCTGGCATGTGTCGCCGCCGTCGTGGCGCCGGCCCGCACCCTCTTCGAGCCGGACACCTGGATCTCCTCGGCGCTCTTCATGGCGCTGCTCGTCGCCGGGGCGGGGATGGTGGCGCGTGCGCTGAGCCGACGGGACTCGGTCGTGCTGCTCGCCCAGCTCGGGGTGGGCGTGCTGTTCACAGCGTGGATCTTCGCTCCGGAGAACCTCTGGTTCGGACTACCCGGATGGACGACCGTCCTGGACCTCAATGCGCTGCTCTACGAGGCGCGGGTGCTCATCAGCTATGCCGTACCTCCGGTGAAGGCCGGTCCCGGCATCACTTTGCTGCTGGCGCTCGTGAGCTGGCTGACGATGCTCGTCGTCGACTACCTGGCCGTCACGCGCCGATCGCCCGAGGTCGCCGGAATCCCTCTCTTCGCCGCCTTCCTCGTCACGGCCAGCAACTCCGGATCCGGGATGTCGGTCTGGTACTTCACGATTGGCGCACTCCTCTGGCTGCTCATGCTGAGCCGGGCCGGGGCGCGGTCGCTGCGACGGTGGGGATCGGGGAGCGGTCCGGGCGCCGTCGCCCGACGGTCGACCGCCAACCGGGTCGCGGCAGTGGGTGGAGTCGTCACGATCGCCGCGGTCGTCTGCGCCGCGGTCATCGCTGCGCTCCTCCCCCATCTGCCCACGCGGTTCCTGCTCGACGGGCTGGGCCGGGCTACCGACGGCGTCGGGAGCTCAGGAGCCGGCACCATCACCTCGACGGTCGATCTGGCGAAGAGCCTGCAGGGGCAGTCCCAGCGTCCTGTGCTCGAGTACGCGACCTCGGCCCGGCGGCCCGTACCGCTGCGGATCAGCGTCCTCACGCGGTACGAGAACGGTGAGTGGTCGGAAGCCCGGGACGCACCACTCAGCGACGGGCTCCCCACCCCCACCACGACCGACGCAACCACGGAGACGATCGACGTCACGTCGAACCTCCTGGGGGCGCCCCAGCTCGCCGTGCCCTACCCCACCGTCGACCTCAGCATCGAGGCCTCCTGGCAGAGCCGCCGAGATGGCACGATCGTCGTGGACCGTCGCACCGATCGTTACTCCGCCACCTACCTCGACCTGGACCCCGACGAGGCGGCGCTGCAGCGCGAACCCGGTGGCTATCTCGTCGGCCCGATCCAGGCAACCGATCTCTACGTCGATGAGGCGTCAGCACCCTACGTCGACCGGATCCTGAGCGAGATCATCACGCCCGAGATGACTCCGATCGAGAAGGCCCGCGCCATCCAGAATCACCTGCGCGGTCCGCTGTACTCCTACTCCCTCGAGCTCGTGGAGACAGCCCTGTGGGAGGAGACGGGCGAGCCGATCGAAGACCCCCTCAGTCGGTTCCTCGTGACCCGGCAGGGATACTGCACGCAGTTCGCCACGGCCATGGTGATGATGGCTCGCAGCGAGGGCATCCCGGCCCGCTTCGCGATCGGGTTCCTCCCAGGCACCCCTGACGGCGAGGTGCGCACGGTCGTCGGCGCCGATGCCCACGCCTGGCCCGAGCTGTTCTTCGAGGGGGTCGGCTGGCTGCGCTTCGAGCCGACACCGTCGACCCGTTCAGGCTCAGCTCCCGCCTATTCGCTTCCGGCGTGGGACGCCCCCTCCGGTCAGCCCAGCGGTGCACCGACCTCGACAGCCGCGCCCTCGCTCGACCAGCACGAGCTGCCCGACCTCTACGACCCCGCGGTCCCGCAGGCGACGGCCGGCTCGACGTCGGCTACCCAGCTCCTGAGCCGGTTCGGATGGCTGGCGGTGGTCCTGGTGCTCGGACTGCTCGGGGCGCTCACCATGCCCGCGACCGCATGGTGGGAGCGCCGGCGGCGCCGGCGGCTTGCGCGCGGCGAGCAGGATCGGGTCGAGGTCATCTGGCAGGACCTGCTCGAACGGCTGGACGACGTCGGGGTCAGCCCACCACCCGACGCCACCCCACGTCAGGCCGGCAAGTTCATCTGGGGACAGACCTTCCTGTCCCCCGAGGCGCGGGGCGCGCTGCGCCGCATGGTCTCCGCCGTCGAGAAGGCACGCTACGCCCGCCCCTCGACCTGGTCCGACGACGCCGATGAGGGCAGTGACCGGATCGACTCACTGGAGTCCGACGCCCGGACCATCGCCCACGACGTCGTCGGATCGCTGCAGCGCGGTGAGAGAGCCAGGGCGACGTGGTGGCCGGCGGCAGGCGTCGCCGCATGGCAGCGGCTGCTCGAGTTCGGTCGCCGTCGCTCCTCAGAGGACGATCGGGTCGAAGAGCTCTCCCGCCGAGACTGATGCCAGCTGCCACGCATCAGCCGAGGCGACTGCGGATGTCTGCGGTCCCACGAGGGCAGGGCGGACCAACGATGCGCAGCTCAGGCACTCCGAAGAGTGCCTGAGCTGCGAGAGGTCTGACCGAGACGAACCGTCAGTCGAGGTAGTCGCGCA
>JAAYCP010000085.1 GCA_012729695.1 Actinomycetales bacterium
CGACGGATCAAGGGGTCTCCGCCGTCGTCGAGGATCAGCTCGGGTGGCCCTCGGCCTCGCCCAGGTCGTCTGCGTCGGAGGCGGCTTCGGCCTCGGCGAGGGCGCGGGCGCGGCGACGGTCGAGGAGGCGCTTGGCGATCCCGCCGGCGACGACAGCACCGACCGTGCCGGACATGATCCAGGCGAGGGCGTGACGCTCGTCGTTCGAGCCCAGGGCATCCTGTTCGTCGCTCATGGGCTCACTGTGACATGTCCGGCGACCGAAGTGGGAGACCTGTTACCGAACTGAGTCGTCGAGACGAGCGACGGTGGCCGACAGCCGGATCCGCAGCGGTCCCAGGCCCGTGGAGCAGTGAGGGCGAGGGTTCGTCGAGCTGCTCAGCCGAGGGCGTCGAGGTCCCGCTGGCAGCTGGCCTCCCACGCCTCGAGCTCGGCGATGGCAGCCTCGATGTCGGCCCGGCGCTGCTCGAGGTCGGCTCGGCGCTCGTCGATCTGGGAGAGGACGTACTCGAGCTGGGAGCGCTTGCCGCGCGGCAGGTCGTAGAGGTCGATGATCGTGCGGATCTCCTCGAGGGGGAAGCCGAGCCGCTTCCCTCGCAGGATGAGATTGAGCCGGGTCCGGTCCCTGCGGTGATAGATCCGCCGGGTGCCGTCACGCTCCGGTGAGATGAGCCCCAGATCCTCGTAGTGCCTCACCGTGCGGTGCGTGATCCCGAACTCCTCGGCGATCTGGGCGATCGTCCAGGTCTCCTCCGAGGCCGACTCCGAACGACCCTCTTGCCCCTGGCGACCGCGACCGTTCTGCCCACCGACTGTGGCGTCCCGCTCGGTCCCGACGTGCTCGTTTCCAGCACTCCCGACCCCACCCACACGACGGGTCGCGCGCGTCTCAGGGGGAGTGGTCGGTGGGGTTGCCATAGCCCCACAGCATGCTTTACGTTAACGTAAACGTCAAGCAGGCCGCGAGGTCCACCGCACGCATCGCAACGGCACCCGCGCGTTACCACCAGCCCCACCCAGGAGACCCGATGTTCGAGCTCGGCCCCGACCACGAAGAGTTCCGCCGCCTCGTGCGCGACTTCGCGACCGGGGAGGTCGAGCCGCACGTGCACCAGTGGGACCGGGAGCACCACTTCCCGACCGACCTCATCCCCAAGATGGGCGACCTCGGTCTTTTCGGCCTCGTCGTGCCCGAGCAGTACGGCGGCTCGCTCGAGCACGCGACCGGCGCCTTCACGTCGCTGTGCATCGCGATCGAGGAGCTCGGCCGCGTGGATCAGTCGATCGGCATTACCCTGTCGGCCGGCGTGGGCCTCGGCATCAACCCGATCCTCACCTACGGCAACGACGAGCAGAAGCAGACCTACCTGCCCGACCTCGTCGCCGGTCGCGCGCTCGCGGGCTTCGGCCTCACCGAGCCGGACGCCGGCTCGGACGCCGCGGCCTCGCGCACCCGTGCCGAGCTCGTCGGCGACGAGTGGGTCGTCAACGGCGCCAAGGCCTTCATCACGAACTCCGGCACCGACATCACCTCCGTCGTCACGGTGACCGCCCGCACCGGCACCATCGGCGGCGGTGACGGCACCCCGGGCAAGCCCGAGATCTCGGCCATCATGATCCCGAGTGGCACGCCCGGGTTCGAGGTGGCCCCCGCATACGACAAGCTCGGCTGGAACATCTCCGACACCCACGGCCTGTCGTTCACCGACTGCCGGGTGCCGGCGGAGAACCTGCTGGGCGAGCGCGGTGAGGGCTTCAAGCAGTTCCTCAAGACCCTCGACGACGGCCGCATCGCCATCAGCGCCCTCGCCCTCGGCCTCATCACCCGGATGCGTGAGGAGGCCGCCGCATACAGCAAGAGCCGGCTCGCGTTCGGCAAGCCGATCGCCGTCAACCAGGGGGTCTCCTTCCAGGTCGCCGACCTCGCCGTCATGGAGGAGACCGCGCGGCTGCTCACCTACCGCGCGGCCTGGCTCAAGGACGAGCTCGAGGCCGGTCGTCGAAGCGTCGCGGAGGTCAAGCAGGCCGCCTCGATCGCCAAGCTCTACACCTCCGAGGCGGCCGTGAGCGCGACCCGCATCGCGACCCAGATCTTCGGCGGCAACGGCTTCATGGAGGAGTACCCGGTCGCCCGCTTCTACCGGGACGCCAAGATCCTCGAGATCGGCGAAGGGACCTCCGAGGTCCAGCGCATGGTCATCGCCCGCGGCCTAGGCTTGCCTGCGTGAGCCAGTCGATCCAGCCCCAGCAGGGCGACCCCCGCGTCCAGGACGTCCGGGAGCGGCTGCACCGGGCGTATGCGGCCTCGGCTGCCCCGACCGAGGCGGCTGCGGCGAAGCTCGCCCAGCAGAACAAGCTCTATGTGCGCGACCGGATCGCGCTGCTCGTCGACGAGGGGTCCTTCATCGAGGACGGGCGCTACGCCAACGCGATGGTGCCCGGCCTGCCCGCCGACGGCGTGGTCACAGGCCGTGGCACGGTGGACGGCCGCCCGGCGATCGTGATCGCGAACGACCCCACGGTCAAAGCGGGTTCGTGGGGCGCGCGCACCGTCGAGAAGATCGTACGCGCCACCGAGATGGCGATGCGCGAAGAGCTGCCGGTGTTCTGGCTCGTCGACTCCGCCGGGGCACGGATCACCGACCAGGTCGAGATGTTCCCGGGCCGCCGCGGCGCTGGACGGATCTTCAACAACCAGGTCAAGCTCTCGGGCAAGGTGCCCCAGATCTGCTGTCTCTTCGGGCCGTCGGCGGCGGGTGGCGCATACATCCCGAGCTTCTGCGACATCATCATCATGGTCGAGGGGAACGCCTCGATGTACCTCGGCAGCCCCCGGATGGCCGAGATGGTCGTGGGGGAGAAGGTCACCCTCGAGGAGATGGGCGGTGCGCGGATGCACTGCACCGTCAGCGGGGTCGGAGACCTGCTCGCGCATGACGACACCGAGGCGATCGAGCTCGCGAAGCTCTACTTCTCCTACGTGCCCCTCAACTGGCGCACGCAACCGCCGAGCTACCACCCGGAGGAGCCGGCCACGCCGCTGACCGACGAGACGGTGCCCGAGCGCGAGAGCCAACCGTTCGACATCCACGACGTCATCGACGGACTCGTGGACGACGACAGCTTCTTCGAGATCAAACCGCTCTTCGCTCCCGAGCTCGTCGTCGGCTTCGGCCGGATGGACGGCGAGACCGTGGGCATCGTCGCCAACAACTCGGCGGTCAAGGGTGGCGTCCTGTTCACCGACAGCGCCGACAAGGCGACCCGCTTCATCTGGACGTGCGACGCATACTCCATCCCGTTGCTCTACCTGGCGGACGTCCCGGGCTTCATGATCGGCTCGGAGGTCGAGCGCGGCGGCATCATCCGCCACGGCGCGAAGATGGTCTCAGCCGTCGCCTCGGCGACCGTCCCGCAGATCTGTGTCGTCGTCCGCAAGGCCTACGGCGCCGGGCTGTATGCGATGGGCGGGCCTGGCTTCGAGCCGGACGCCACGCTCGCGCTGCCCACTGCGCGCATCGCCGTCATGGGTCCCGAGGCCGCCGTCAACGCGGTGTACGCCAACAAGATCGCGCAGCTCACCGATGAGGACGAGCGCGCAGCCTTCATCGCCGCCCGTCGCGAGGAGTACGAGGAGGACGTCGACCTCGAGCGCCTCGCCGCCGACCTCGTCCTCGACCAGGTCATCGACCCGGCCGACCTGCGCGACGAGCTCATCAAGCGGTACCGCTATGCGGCCCACCGGGACCGGCACTTCTCGACGAAGCGGCGGGATATCCCGCCGGTCTGAG
>JAAYCP010000086.1 GCA_012729695.1 Actinomycetales bacterium
CGATTCACCACTGTCGGTGCAACCGCATACCGTGGAGGTATGCGTCCCGTCACCGAGCTTCAGCGCCGCGTCGCGCCGTTCAAGGTCGTCTCCGAGTTCCAGCCGGCCGGAGACCAGCCTCGCGCGATCGAGGAGCTGACCCGTCGCATCAACGCCGGCGAGCAGGACATCGTCCTGCTCGGCGCCACCGGCACCGGAAAGTCGGCCACGACGGCGTGGTTGATCGAGCAGGTCCAGCGGCCCACCCTGGTCATGGCGCCCAACAAGACCCTCGCGGCGCAGCTGGCGAACGAGTTCCGCGAGCTGCTGCCCAACAACGCCGTCGAGTACTTCGTCAGCTACTACGACTATTACCAGCCCGAGGCCTACGTCCCGCAGACCGACACCTACATCGAGAAGGACTCCTCGATCAACGACGAGGTGGAGCGGCTCCGGCACTCGGCAACGAACTCCCTGCTCACGCGGCGCGATGTCGTCGTCGTGGCCTCTGTCTCGTGCATCTACGGCCTCGGGACGCCGCAGGAGTACGTCGACCGGATGGTCTCGCTGCGGGTGGGGGCGGAGCGTGACCGGGACGAGCTGCTCCGGCAGTTCATCACCATGCAGTACACCCGCAACGACCTGGCCTTCACCCGGGGCACGTTCAGGGTCCGCGGCGACACCGTCGAGATCATCCCGGTCTACGAGGAGCTCGCGATCCGCATCGAGTTCTTCGGTGACGAGATCGAGCGGATCTACACCCTGCACCCCATGACGGGGGAGATCATCCGCGAGGAGCAGGAGATGTACGTCTTCCCGGCCACCCACTACGTCGCCGGTCCGGAGCGGATGGAGCGGGCGATCCGGGGGATCGAGATCGAGCTGGCCGACCAGCTCGCGACGTTTGAGAAGCAGGGCAAGCTGCTCGAGGCGCAGCGACTGCGGATGCGCACGACCTACGACATCGAGATGATGCGGCAGATCGGGAGCTGCTCCGGCATCGAGAACTACTCGATGCACATCGACGGTCGGATGCCCGGATCGGCGCCGAACTGTCTGCTCGACTACTTCCCGGAGGACTTCCTCCTCGTCATCGATGAGTCGCACGTCACCGTGCCGCAGATCGGGGCCATGTACGAAGGAGACATGAGCCGCAAGCGCACCCTCGTCGAGCACGGGTTCCGGTTGCCGAGCGCGATGGACAACCGACCGCTGAAGTGGGAGGAGTTCCTCGAGCGCATCGGGCAGACCGTCTACCTCTCTGCGACGCCGGGCCCCTACGAGCTTGCGAGGAGCAACGGTGTCGTCGAGCAGATCATCCGCCCCACCGGGCTCATCGACCCGGAGATCGTCCTGAAGCCGACGAAGGGGCAGATCGACGACCTCCTCCACGAGATCTCAGTGCGCGCGCAGCGCAACGAGCGAGTGCTCGTCACGACGCTGACGAAGAAGATGGCCGAGGACCTGACGGACTACCTCCTCGACAAGGGCGTCCGGGTCCGCTACCTCCACTCCGATATCGACACCCTGCGCCGGGTCGAGCTGCTCCGCGAGCTGCGGCTCGGAGAGTTCGACGTCCTCGTGGGGATCAACCTGCTCCGTGAGGGCCTCGACCTGCCGGAGGTGTCGCTGGTGAGCATCCTCGACGCCGACAAGGAGGGCTTCCTGCGCTCCGCACGCTCGCTCATCCAGACCATCGGTCGTGCTGCCCGCAACGTCTCGGGCCAGGTACACATGTACGCCGACAACCTCACTCCGAGCATGCACGAGGCGATCGAGGAGACGGCGCGCCGGCGCGAGAAGCAGCTCGCCTACAACCGGGAGCACGGCATCGACCCCCAGCCGCTGCGCAAGAAGATCGCCGACATCACCGACATGCTCCAGCGCGAGGATGCGGACACCCAGGCTCTCCTCGGGTCCGGCCGGGCGCGCTCGCGGGGCAAGGCCGACGGCGGTGGACGCAGCGGTCGGGGCGCGATCGCTGCCGACCTCGATGTCGCGGGTCGGCGCAGCGAGAACCTGCCGGCGGCCGAGCTCGCTTCACTCATCCAGGAGCTCACGACCCAGATGCACACGGCAGCCGCCGAGCTGCACTTCGAGCTCGCCGCCCGGCTCCGCGACGAGATCAGCGACCTCAAGAAGGAGCTGCGGCAGATGAGTGCCGCCACCTGAGCCACCACGCGAGGTTCCTGCCGGCCCTCTGTGCAGTCTCCCGGACGTACTGCTCCTCGTGGCGTGGCGTGGCGTGGCCCACCCGCACCGAAGCCAGGGCTCGTGCGGGTCACTCCACAGTGTGAGAGGATGAGGCTCGCCGCGAGGGGAGTACCCCAGCCCTCGGCCACCTCGTCATCACGGCGCTGCCCATGCAGTGCCCGGGGAGCCGGTCTGCGTGAGCAGATGGGGGAGACCTTACGGACCTGGTCTCTTTCTCCTCAAGGTGTCCATGACTATCCTGCTCCCCAACGCTGCTGCGCCCTCGACTACCGGGACCCTCGACATCGATCCATGGATCTGGGGCATCACCATCGGCATCGCGACGCTGATCTTCGCCTTCGACGTCTGGTGGATTGCCCGAAACCCGCACCGTCCGACATCCAAAGAGCTCTGGCTGTCGCTGATCGCCTATGTCGGCGGAGCCATCGTCTTCGGCCTCGGCCTCTGGTACCTAGCCGATGGGCGGCTTGCGGGCGAGTTCTTTGCCGGGTTCATCACGGAGAAGTCGCTCTCGGTGGACAACCTCTTCGTCTTCCTCCTGATCATGGCGAAGTTCGGCGTGCCGGAGAGGTACCAGCAGTTCGCACTCATGATCGGCGTCGTCATCGCGATCGTGCTCCGAGGGATCTTCATCTGGCTCGGCGCCGCGGCCATCAACAACTTCAGCTGGGTCTTCTACATCTTCGGTGCCTTCCTCATCTACACGGCCGTCAAGCTCGCGACGCAGGGTGACGCGGAGTCCGAGGACTTCGAGGAGAACCGCTTCATGCTGCTCATGGAACGGCGGTTCAAGTCGACCTCGCAGTACCACGGCATCAAGATGTTCATCCGTGAGAACGGGAAACGTCTGGCCACCCCGATGTTCTTCGTCATCCTGGCCCTGGGCACGACTGATCTCCTCTTCGCCATGGACTCGATCCCGGCGATCTACGGGTTGACCCGCGAGCCGTACATCGTCCTCGTGGCCAACTTGTTCGCGCTCATGGGTCTGCGTCAGCTGTTCTTCCTCATCGGTGGTCTCCTGCAGCGTCTCGTCTACCTCAACATCGGGCTCTCGGTGTTGCTCGCCTTCATCGGGGTCAAGCTCGTGCTCCACGCGCTCCACGAGAATGAGCTGACGTTCATCAACAACGGTGAGATGGTCCCTGTCCCGGACCTCTCGATCGGGGTCAGCCTCGCGGTGATCACAGGCATCCTCGCCGTCACGACGTTCGCGAGCCTGTGGAAGACCCGCCGTGATGCGCGCTACGACGCGCTCCGCCGAGGGTCGGAGTAGAACCCCGGCGGTCTTTGCCCCCGCGAGCAGCGCACCGGACGTGGCCACGGCATCAGGTCGACGTACTCTGCGCCGGCTCCTTCCGCGCACCGAACCCGAGGACCACCGCCGATGCGACGACGACCAGCGCCATGCCGACCAGCTGGACGGCTGTGAGCCGCTGGCTGAGGATGACGAGGCCTGCGAGGGCGGCGAAGGCCGGCTCGAGGCTGAGCATGATCCCGAAGGCGTGAGCCGTCATCCTGCGCAGGGCGAGCAGCTCGAGCGAGTAGGGCAGGACGGAGGACAGCAGCGCGATACCGAGCCCCTTCACGACGATCTCGGGGGTCCACGACCCGATCGACGACACTCCCAGGGGCAGGGTGAGGATGGTGGCGATGACCATCGCGATCGCGAGGCCGTCGAGGCGCTCGAACGCGGCGCCGGTACGGGCGGAGAAGACGATGTACGAGGCCCAGCACGTCCCAGCGGCCGCGGCAAGGAGCAGTCCTCGCCACGGCAGGTCGCTCAGTGGCACGGTGAGCGCCTCACTGATCAGCAGGATCCCAGCGGCAGCGAGCAGGACGGACACCCCGTCCGTGATGCGTCGGGAGAGCACGGCCGCGAGGGTGAGCGGCCCGATGAACTCGATCGTCACGGCGACCCCGATGGGCAGGTGGGCCAGCGAGGCGTAGAAGGTGTAGTTCATCAGCCCTAGGCCGACACCGAAGCCGATGACCGATCGCCAGGCACGGGGTGAGTGCCCGCGCCACCGTGGGCGGACGACGACGAGCAGGACCGCGGTGCCGAAAAGGAGGCGCAGGACGACCGCACCACCTGCCCCGATGAGGGGGACGAGGGTCGCGGCCAGCGCCCCGCCGAACTGGACCGAGACGATCGATCCGAGCACCAGCAAGGGGGCGGGCACCGCCCGCCGGGGCGCTGGTGATGACGGGTCGGGAGCCGGCCGCCTCACCAGCCCCGCTCGCGCCACTCGGCCAGGTGTGGACGCTCGACGCCGAGCGTCGTGTCCGCCCCGTGGCCGGGGTAGATCCAGGTGTCGTCGTCGTACCGGTCGAAGATCCGAGAGGTGACGTCCGCATACAGGGACTCGAACGACTGCCCTTCGTTCTTGGTGTTGCCGACCCCACCGGGGAAGAGCGAGTCACCGGTGAAGATGTGTGCGTGTCCGTCAGGATCCGGGTAGGACAGGGCCACGGATCCGGGGGTGTGCCCCCGCAGGTGGATGACGTCGAGAGTGATCTCCCCGAAGGTGACGGTGTCGCCGTCCGAGAGGCGCACGTCGGGAGGGACCGGGAGTGCGTCCGCGTCGTCCGCGCCGGCGTAGGTCCGCGCACCGGTCGCGGCGGCGATCTCGGCCAGGGCGCGGGTGTGGTCCCAGTGCTGGTGCGTGGTGACGATGGCGTCGAGACGCCCGGTGCCCTCGGCGATGAGGGTCTGGATCAGGGCCGGGTCGTGGGCGGCGTCGATGAGGAGTTGTGCGCCCGTCGCCGAGCAGGTCAGCAGGTAGACGTTGTTGTGCATGGCGCTGACCGAGATCTTGCGGATGGTCAGCCTCGACAGCTCGCGGACCTCCGTCGGCCCGCCAGGGGTCACATCACCGGTGTAGCTCATGGTGCGACGCTAGCGCAGCAGGTTGGATCGCGTGGTCAGGACTCTGGGGTGTGCTGCCGGTTCCCCGTCATGGTCAAGGTCTGTCAGAACGCGCACCTACGATGGACGACGTGACCGTTTCCCCTGCCCGACCTGCCCGCAGGCCAGCGCACGACAGCCTTGTCGTGCGCGGTGCACGTGAGCACAACCTCAAGAACGTGTCGGTGGAGCTGCCCCGCGACAGCCTTGTCGTCTTCACGGGCCTCTCCGGCTCGGGCAAGTCCTCGCTCGCGTTCGACACGATCTTCGCCGAGGGCCAGCGCCGCTATGTCGAGTCCTTGTCGGCATACGCCCGGCAGTTCCTGGGACAGATGGACAAGCCGGACGTTGACTTCATCGAGGGGCTGTCGCCGGCGGTCTCGATCGACCAGAAGTCGACCAACCGGAACCCGCGCTCCACGGTCGGCACGATCACCGAGGTCTACGACTACCTCAGGCTGCTCTTCGCGCGGGCCGGCCGGCCGCACTGCCCGACCTGCGGGGAGCCGATCACCCGTCAGTCCCCGCAGCAGATCGTGGACCGTCTTCTCGAGCTGCCGGAGCGGACCCGGTTCCAGATCCTTGCTCCTGTTGTCCGGGCCCGGAAGGGCGAGTTCGTCGACCTGTTCGCCGAGCTGCAAGGGCAGGGGTTCGCCCGGGCGATCGTGGACGGGGAGGTCGTCTCCCTCTCCGAGCCCCCCAAGCTCGAGAAGCAGATCAAGCACACCATCGACGTCGTCGTCGACCGACTGGTCGCCAAGGGTCAGGACTCCTCCGCCAAGCGGCGTCTGACCGACTCCGTCGAGACCGCCCTCCGGCTGGCCGGGGGAGTCGTCGTCGTCGACTTCGTCGACGTCACCCCGGAGCAGGAGGCTGAGGGCGCCCTGCGCCAGCGACGCTTCTCGGAGCGGATGGCGTGCCCGAACGACCATGTCCTCACCATGGACGAGATCGAGCCCCGCTCCTTCTCCTTCAACAGCCCGTTCGGCGCGTGCCCGGCCTGCACCGGCATCGGCACCGAGCTCGAGATCGACCCCGACCTCATCGTCCCCGACGACGAGCTCTCGCTCGCCGAGGGAGCGGTCGCTCCGTGGGCGTCGGGCAGCGGGGTGAGCGAGTACTTCGACCGGGTGCTGCGGGCCCTCGCGGACGAGATGTCCTTCTCCATCGATGCCCCGTGGCGCTCGCTGCCCAAGCGGGCCAAGGACGCCGTCCTCTACGGCCGCAACCACAAGGTGCACGTGCGCTACCGCAACCGGTTCGGTCGGGAACGGTCCTACTCCACCGGCTTCGAGGGCGCCATCCCGTTCGTCAAACGCCGCCACGCCGAGACAGACTCCGACTGGAGCCGGGAGCGCTTCGAAGGCTATATGCGGGAGATCCCCTGCCCGGTGTGCAAGGGAGCCCGGCTCAAGCCCGAGAGTCTCTCCGTCCTCGTCGGCGGTCGCTCGATCTCGGACGTCGCGGACCTCGCCATCGCCGACTGCGCCCGGTTCCTCAAGGACGTCGACTACTCGCCGCGCGAGCGGCAGATCGCCGAGCGGGTGATCAAGGAGATCGACAGCCGACTCGGCTTCCTCCTGGACGTCGGACTCGACTACCTCTCGCTGTCCCGACCCGCCGGCACCCTCAGCGGCGGCGAGGCGCAGCGCATCCGGCTGGCCACCCAGATCGGGTCGGGGCTGGTCGGGGTTCTCTATGTGCTCGACGAGCCGAGCATCGGTCTGCACCAGCGCGACAACCACCGCCTCATCGAGACCCTCACCCGCCTGCGCGACCTGGGCAACACCCTCATCGTCGTCGAGCACGACGAAGACACCATCGCCACCGCCGATTGGGTCGTCGACATCGGCCCGGGCGCCGGCGAGCACGGCGGCGAGGTCGTCCACAGCGGCGAGGTCGCCGGCCTGCTGGAGCACCCGACGTCGTTGACCGGGATGTACCTCTCGGGACGCCGGGAGATCCCGACCCCCCAGGTACGCCGACCCGTTGACCCTGATCGGCAGGTGAAGGTCGTGGGGGCAGAGGAGCACAACCTGCGCGGTATCGATGTGTCGTTCCCGCTGGGCTGCCTGGTGGCCGTCACCGGAGTGTCGGGTTCGGGCAAGTCCACCCTCGTCAACGACATCCTCTACCACGTCCTCGCCAACAAGCTGAACGGCGCCCGACACGTGCCCGGTCGGCACCGTCGAGTCACCGGGCTGGAGCACCTCGACAAGGTCGTCCACGTCGACCAGAGCCCGATCGGACGGACACCGAGGTCGAATCCCGCGACCTACACCGGCGTGTTCGACCACATCCGCAAGCTCTTTGCCCAGACGACCGAGGCGAAGATGCGTGGATACCAGCCCGGACGGTTCTCGTTCAACGTCAAGGGCGGACGGTGCGACCACTGCTCCGGTGACGGCACCATCAAGATCGAGATGAACTTCCTCCCCGACGTCTACGTCCCCTGCGAGGTCTGCCACGGGGCCCGCTACAACCGGGAGACACTCGAGGTGCATTTCAAGGGCAAGACGATCGCCGACGTGCTCGACATGCCCATCGAGGAGGCCGCCGACTTCTTCTCGGCGGTGCCTGCCATCGCGAGGCACATGAAGACACTCAACGACGTCGGCCTGGGGTATGTGCGGCTGGGCCAGCCGGCACCGACCCTGAGCGGCGGTGAGGCCCAGCGCGTCAAGCTGGCCTCGGAGCTGCAGAAGCGCTCGACCGGGCGGACCATCTATGTTCTCGACGAACCGACGACCGGCCTGCACTTCGAGGACATCCGTAAGCTCCTCCTCGTCCTGCAGGGACTCGTCGAGAAGGGCAACACGGTGATCGTCATCGAGCACAACCTCGATGTGATCAAGAATGCCGACTGGGTCCTCGACCTCGGCCCTGAGGGTGGCAGTGGCGGCGGGCAGCTCATCGCGTCCGGCACGCCCGAGCAGGTCGCGGAGGTCGAGGAGTCGCACACCGGGCGGTTCCTTCGGCCGATCCTCGCCCGGACTGCACGCAAGCCGGCTCCCAGACCGCGACGCAGCAGTGGGCGGGGACAGGCTGCGAGGGAGACGCAGGAGGGCTCGAGTCGTCGTCGAGCGAGCGCCTGATCCGACGGTGTCGTCCTGATGACAGTGGGCTTGTCAAGGAGAGGAGTCCGGGCAAGGTCGTCAGGGCCGGAATGTTTCGGGCACGTATCGGTTCGGAGTCGATCGACGTTTTTACGCCGATCCCGTGATTCATCCGCCTAGAATCACGCGACAGACTCGCTTGCCCCGAAGCTCGTGAGTTGCGGCGCCTGGTCGCCGCCGGGTTCGACGGTCCGCTGACCGTTGCGCCCGGAGTACCGACGCACTCGCGTCGCGCCGTGACCCGGCGCGGCACGCCAACGAGAGGATGCCCACGTTGCAGCCACCACTCGCCGCCCGCGGGCGGGCACCCGGGGGCAGAGCGCTTCTTGGTCTGCTCGCCCTCGCGCTTCTGGTTCCCCTGTTGTCCCTGATCGGGGCTGGGTCTGCACACGCAGCGCCGCTCCCGGCCGCGGTCGTCACGGAGCCGGAAGCCGCCTGCACCCCAGGACCTGACACCGGCTGCCTCCGAGGCACGCTGCGCGCAGGCGAGGTGCTGTCGGGCATCGACATCGAGGTGTCGGGACCGGACGGGGACCAGCTCCTCACGACGGGGGAGAATGGTGGCTTCCTCCTCCAGGTCGGTCAGGAGGGTGAGTACGTCCTCCGGCTGGTCGAGGACACGCTTCCCGAGGGCGTCACTGCGACGAACGCCGAGCTGACGTTCAAGGCCGCGCTGGCGGCCAACGACACGATCCAGTTCACCCCTCGAGCGGTCAACTTCGGTCTCCAGGGCACCGTCGAGGGTGCAGCAGTCGGGGTTGGGAGCAACCTGTTCCTCCAGAGCACCGTCAGCGGTCTGCGGCTCGGCCTCCTGCTCGCACTGGCCGCCGTCGGACTCTCGCTCATCTACGGCACCACCGGCCTCTCGAGCTTCTCGCACGCAGAGCAGGTGACGCTGGGCGGGATGGTCGCGTTCATGATGGTCAACTGGTGGGGGCTGCCATTCCTGCTCGCAGCCGTGCTCACCGTCCTCGTGTGCGGGTTCACCGGCTACATCCAGCACGTGATCCTCTGGAAGCCGCTGCGTCGCAAGGGGCTGGGCCTGGTGCAGCTCATGATCGTCACCATCGGACTCTCGCTGGCGATGCAGTACATGTTCCAGGTCCTTGTCGGTGCGGGCACCGTGCGGGTCATCAGAGAGGCACCCACCCCGGTCACCTTCGGCGGAGTACGCCTGACCGATCAGTCGCTGTGGGCGATGGGCATCGCCGTCATCGTCCTCACTGCAGTGGGCTTCGCCCTTCTCAGAACGCGTCTGGGGCGGGCGACCCGAGCGGTCTCGGACAACCCGGCCCTCGCCGAGGCGTCCGGCATCGATGTCGACAAGGTCGTGCGCCTGGTCTGGATCATCGCGACGGCCCTCGCCGGCCTGGCCGGCATCATGCTGGCGCTCGTCCTCAACGGCATCAAGTGGGACTCCGGGATGCAGATCCTTCTGCTGCTCTTCGCCGCTGTCACCCTCGGTGGCCTCGGCACCGCGTTCGGAGCCCTCATCGGTGCAATCGTCATCGGACTGGTCGTCGAGCTCACTCCCGTGTTCGGTCTCCCCGGCGACCTGAAGTATGCGATGGCGCTGCTCATCCTCATTCTGCTGCTGCTCGTGCGGCCGCAGGGACTCCTCGGCAAGGCTGCGAGGGTCGGGTGAGGTCCGTGCGCAACCCGTTCAGAGCCCGTAGGGGCACCGGAGTCCTCAGCAAGACGACAACCAGCGGTACGAACACTTCCAGCGGTACGACAACCTCCAGCGGTAGGTGGACCCGATGACCATTCCCGAGAGCCCCACCGAGGTCGTCCACCAGGACGACAGCATCGAACCGGACACCCCCGACGTCGAGGCCGAGCGCCGGCAGCGCCGCCGGAGATCGCTGATCGTCACCGCCGGCGTCCTGGTGCTGTTCGCGATCATGTGGTTCATCGCAACGTCCACGTCCGGGTCGGTCGCCAACATCTTCGCCTCCGTGATCCGCGCGGCCGTCGAACCGCAGACGGCTGCGGTGGCCATCGCAGTCATCGGCCTGAACATCCACTTCGGATTCACCGGACTGCTGAACATCGGCCAGGCCGGCTTCATGCTGCTCGGCGCATACGGGTTCGCGATCTCGTTGTCAAGGGGGCTGCCGCTCCCTGTCGCGATCCTCCTCGGGATCGCGACGGCCGCGGTGTTCGCCCTCCTCCTCGGCATCCCGACCCTGAAGCTGCGGGGTGACTACCTCGCGATCGTCACCATCTCTGCAGCGGAGATCCTTCGCTATGTGGGCCGGCTCTCCCAGCTGACGAGCTGGACCGGTGGATCACAGGGCCTCCCGGGCAGCGAGTACCGCGACCCGTTCGTCGCGCTGTCCTTCTTCCCGGAGGGCAACACGACGATCGGCCCGCTCAGCTACCAGAACACGGGTGTCAACGGCTGGTGGATCCGGGTCGTCGCCTGGGTGCTCGTGCTCATCTGCACGGCCTTCGTCTTCCTCCTCGTCCGCAGCCCCTGGGGCCGGCTCCTCCGCGGCATCCGCGAGGACGAGGACGCCATCCGCAGCCTCGGCAAGAACGTCTTCGCAGTGAAGATGCAGGCCCTCGTCATCGGTGGTGTGCTCGGTGCGCTCGGCGGCATGATCTTCGTGCTGCCGTCCTCGGTCCAGGCAGACTCCATGGGCCGTGCGATGACCTTCTTCATCTGGACGGCGCTGCTGCTCGGTGGCGCAGCCACGATCTTCGGACCCGTCCTGGGCACGATCCTGTTCTTCGCGGTGCGCATCCTCATCCGCGGCGTCACCAGCGAGGTGGTGCCGGCGAGTATCCTCAACACCCAGCAGTCCGACCAGTTCTCCTGGGTCGTCGTGGGTATCGCGCTGATGCTGCTGGTCATCTTCCGCCCGCAAGGAATCCTCGGCAACAAGAGGGAGCTGCAGTTCAATGCCTGAGACCACGACGCAGTCGCGGAGCGGCCGCACCGACAATCCGCTGGCGGATCCGGCAGCCCGCAGAGCCCTCGTCGACGGGATCGACCCCGTCCCGGGAGTGAGTAAGCCAGACCCCATCCTTCGCGTCGACAACGTCGTGCGGAAGTTCGGTGGTATGACGGCGGTGAACGTGGATCATCTCGAGGTCCAGCGCGGCATCATCACCGCCCTCATCGGCCCCAATGGTGCGGGTAAGACGACGTTCTTCAACCTCATCACGGGGTTCGACAAGCCGTCCTCCGCCCCCTCACTCTTCAACCGCCCGGAGAAGCCCGCAGCCTGGTCCTTCAACGGTCAACCACTGAGCAACACCTCGGCGTCTGCCGTCTCCAAAGCCGGCATGGTGCGCACGTTCCAGCTGACCAAGTCCCTCAACCGGATGACGGTCATGGAGAACATGCTTCTCGGGGCCCGCGGACAGACCGGTGAGAATCTCCTGACCTGTTGGCTGAAGCCGACCTGGGCCAGTCAGGAGAGGGAAATCGAGGAGAAGGCCAAGGAGCTGCTCGCTCGCTTCAAGCTTCTCCGCAAGAAGGACGACTACGCCGGCAGCCTCTCCGGAGGTCAGCGCAAGCTGCTCGAGATGGCGCGTGCTCTGATGACGGATCCCACGATGATCATGCTCGACGAGCCCATGGCGGGTGTGAACCCAGCCCTCACGCAGTCGCTGCTGGGACACATCCAGTCCCTTCGGGACGAAGGCATGACAGTGCTCTTCGTCGAGCACGACATGCACATGGTGCGACACATCTCGGACTGGGTCGTGGTCATGGCCGAGGGCAAGATCATCGCGGAGGGCCGGGCCGATGTCGTCATGTCCGACACCGCGGTCATCGATGCCTACCTGGGCGCCCACCACGACACCGACCTGAGCGACGACTCGCTCCTCGAGGACCTGCCCGGATCCCAGGAGATGCTCCACGAGGCCGAGCTCTACCAGGCTGAGATCGCCGATGAGCGGGCCCACCGGGACGCCCCGGCAGCGGGCAAGGAGGAGACCCCGTGACCAGCAGCACCCATTCCCCGCACCAGGACCTCGGTTCGCCGGTCCTCGAGGCCAAGAACATCGTGGCGGGCTACCTGCCAGGGGTGAACATCCTCAACGACTGCAGCCTGGTCGCCTACCCCGGGGAGATGGTCGGCATCATCGGGCCCAACGGCGCCGGAAAGTCCACCCTGCTCAAGGCGATCTTCGGGCTGGTCAAGGTCCACGAGGGGACTGTCGAGCTCGAGGGCAAGGACATCACCAACTTCCGGACGAACAAGCTCGTCGAGATGGGGGTCGGCTTCGTCCCGCAGACCAACAACGTCTTCCCGAGCCTGACGGTGGAGGAGAACCTGCGAATGGGTCTCTTCCTGCGAGCGAAGAAGATCAACGAGCGCCTCGAGGCGATGTGGGATCTCTTCCCCGTCCTCCATGAGCGCAAGAACCAGCGGGCAGGCGCAATGTCCGGTGGTGAGCGCCAGTCGCTCGCCATGGCACGTGCTCTGATGATGGAGCCGTCTGTCCTGCTCCTCGACGAGCCGTCGGCGGGACTGTCACCTGTCCGCCAGGACGAGACGTTCCTGCGCACCCGGATGATCAACAAGACCGGTGTCTGCGTCGTCATGGTCGAGCAGAACGCCCGCCGCTGCCTGCAGATCTGTGACCGCGGCTATGTGCTCGACCAGGGTCGCGACGCATACACCGGTTCCGGCAAGGAGCTGGCGAACGACCCGAAGGTCATCGAGCTGTACCTCGGGACCCTGGCGCAGGACGTCGAGGCGGCCAAGGAATCCCAGTAGGGACGCAGTCCCACCAAGCCAGGGGAGAGGGTCCCGGGTTGAGAACCCCGGGCCCTCTCCGCCTTGTCTGGGGGGGTGGGGGTCACTGTCGGCGGATGACCTCCTCGCGCTGGATTGGTCTGCTGAACCGGACGCAGGCATGAGAAAGGGCCCTGGACCGGTCATCGGTCCAGGGCCCTCGCTCTGTCTCAGCGACTCAGTGGATCAGCCCTGAGCCTTGAAACCCTCGACGGTGTCGACGCGCGCGAGGTTGTTCTGCGCGTCGAACTGGTAGATGCCGACGTAGGCCGAGGACGGGTCGTTCTCGTCGTCGAACGGACCGATACCCGACGGGCCCTTGTACTGGATCTCGTCGCCGCCCTCGAGAATTGCGACGCACTCCTCGTAGGTGGAGCACTCGGTGCCACCCTCGGCGCCGGACACGGCAGCCAGGTTCTCCTGGATGGTGACCGAGTCGGTCGCGCCACCGCGGACGGCAGCCAGCGCGGCGAGGATGACGGCGTCGTACGACTCCGGGCCGTACGAGTAGTCGTTGAGGTCGCTGCCCTCAGCGGCCTTGAACCAGCCGTTCATGCGCTGCTTGAAGGAGTCCTCAGCGTCCGCACCGGGGATGGTGCCCTTGGCGCCCTCGAGGGTGCCCTCGGGGAACTCGGCGCCGTAGCTGGAGGTGTTGCCGTCGGTGTAGTAGGTCTTCGCCATGTCCCAGCCGGCGTTCGCGAGCTCAGGCACGATCGCCTTGGTCTCGTCGAAGGCGAGGACGATGATCGCGTCCGGGTTGGAGGCGAGCGCACCGTTGACCTCGGCGGAGAAGCTGGTCTGTCCGGGCGGGAACTCCTGGCCCTGGCCGCGGCCACCGTAGGTGACGCTTCCACCGTTGGCCTCGAGGACGTCCTGGACGACGTCGCGCAGGCCGGTGCCGTAGGCGTCGTTGAAGACGATGAAGGCAATGTTGGTGAACCCGTCCTGGAGGATCAGGTTGGCGAGAGCGTCACCCTGGATGCCGTCCGGCGGAGCGGTGCGGAAGTAGAAGGGCGAGTAGCCCGAGAGGGCGACCGCGGTGTTCGCCGGCGAGATCTGGACGATGCTGGCGTCGGTGATCGCGTCAACGATGTTGAGCGTCACGGAGGAGGATGCCGCACCCACGACCACGGAGACCTGGCCCTGGATGGCCTGCTGCGCGGAGTTGTTGGCGACGGAGGCGTCGGTCGCGTCACCCGAGTCGAGGATCCAGTGGCAGGCGTCGGCGCCGTTGACGCCACCCGCGGCGTTGATGTCCGAGACGGCCAGACCCACACCGGCGACCTCCGGCGGGCCGAGGAAGGCGAGGTTTCCGGTGAGGGGGAGGATGCCGGCTGCCTTGAACGTGTCCGCGCTCGTCGAGTCGCTGGCGCACTCGTCGTTGGTGAACTCGCCCGCCGCGGTGTCGTCGTCGGTTGAGGTCTCCTCAGAGGTGGTGGTGTCGTCGGCCGTTGGGGTCTCCCCTGCCGTGGAGTCGCCGTCGCCGCACGCGGCGAGCGTCAGGCTGAGCGCCGCGGCACCCGCAAGCGTCTTGAGCCAGAGGGCTGATTTGGGTCGGATCACGACGTGAACCTTTCTTATGGGTGTGTGTCTCCCGCCTGCGCCCCAAGTAGGGCCAGGCGTGAGTGACAACCTAGAACGCCATTCGCGGAGTGGACCGTTAACATGACCGGTTGTTAGCGAACCGTTACGGGTAACGCCCGGTTTGGAGGACCCTGATGAGCGAGGACCCGACCTGCTGCGGACGCCGTGAGGTGCTCTGCGGGTCCGGCGTGCTGCTCGTAGGCGCTGCTCTGGCCGGGTGCTCGAGCGCGGCGGACCGTGCGGAGGTGGCAGCCTCTGACAATGCTGCAGCCTCGACCGCCCGGGAGCAGGCGGCCGTCTCCCCGGTCGCCGGCACCGGGGACATCCCGGTAGGCGGGGGAGTGGTGGTGCCGGCTCGACAGCTCGTGATCACCCAGCCGACCGAGGGGCAGTTCCGCGCCTTCTCCAGCATCTGCACCCACCAGGGGTGCCCGGTCACCGCAGTCCAGGACGGCGCCATCATCTGTCCCTGCCACGGCAGCCGCTTCGACATCGACACCGGCGCGGCGGTGGTCGGACCGGCCGAGGAGCCGCTGAGCGCCCGGAGCATCACTGTCGAGGGCGAGGATCTCTTCGTCGCCTGAGACCTGCTGCCGGGGCTCGCCCTCGGGTCGCCTGGTCGCTCAGCTCCCGACTCCTGCTGACGCTCCAGATCCGACGGCTCCGGACACAAGGTTTTCGGCTCCTGTCGGGACGCTTCCGTAGGGTGGGAGTATGGCCGACCCGTCCAGCTACCGCCCAGCCCCGGGGAGCATCCCGCGGGACCCTGGCGTGTACCGGTTCCGGGACCAGCACGGCCGGGTCATCTATGTGGGGAAGGCCAGCTCGCTACGCTCCCGACTCAGCTCCTACTTCCAGGACGTCTCGGCTCTGCACCCGCGGACCCAGGCGATGGTCCGGACCGGGGCGAGCGTCGAGTGGACGGTCGTCGCCAACGAGGTGGAGGCCCTCCAGCTCGAGTACTCCTGGATCAAGGAGTTCGATCCTCGGTTCAATGTCAAGTACCGCGACGACAAGTCCTACCCCTACCTTGCCGTCACCATGGGCGAGGAGATCCCGCGGGCCCAGGTCATGCGCGGTGCGAAGCGTCAGGGCACCCGCTACTTCGGCCCGTACGCCCACGCCTGGGCGATCCGCGAGACCCTCGACGCGCTCCTGCGTGTCTTCCCGGTGCGGACCTGCTCTGCGGGTGTCTACCGGAGAGCCGCCGCGTCCGGCCGGCCCTGCCTGCTGGGGTATATCGACAAGTGCTCGGCGCCGTGCATCGGTCGGGTGTCACCTGAGCAGCACCGGGAGATCGCCGAGGACCTGTGCGAGTTCCTCGCCGGCGGAGCCCGTACCCACATCTCCCGCCTGCACTCCGAGATGAAGAAGGCCGCAGCCGAGCTGGACTTCGAGCGCGCGGCCCAGCTCAGGGATGACATCGCAGCGATGTCGAAGGCGATGGAGCGGTCGACGGTCGTCCTCCCGGACGGCACCCAGGCCGATGTCATCGGCATCGCCGACGACGAGCTCGAGGCGGCGTTCCACGTGTTCATGGTCCGCGACGGCCGGGTCCGCGGACAGCGCGGCTGGGTCGCCGAGAAGGAGGCAGAGACCCTGGCCGAGGTCGTCGGGCACCTCATCACCGAGATGTACGGCGACGAGGAGGGCGAGGACATCCCTCGGGAGATCCTCGTCCCGGTCCTGCCGGAGCACAGTGAGCAGTTGGAGGAGTGGCTCCGCCGGCGCAGGGGGAAGAGGGTGCGCATCCGGGTGCCCAGCCGCGGTGACAAGCGTGCGCTTCTTCAGACCGTGACCCGCAACGCAGAGCAGTCGCTCGCACGCCACAAGGTGGCCCGTGCCGGCGACCTGACGGCGCGCACCCGGGCGCTGCACGAGCTGCAGGAGGCGCTTGGCCTGGACGAGGCGCCGCTGCGTATCGAGTGCTTCGACATCAGCCACGTCCAGGGCACCAACGCCGTCGGCTCGATGGTGGTCTTCGAGGACGGGCTTCCCCGCAAGAGCGCCTACCGGCAGTTCGTCATCCGGGGCGGTGGTGGCCCCACGGACGCCCGCGAGGCGGCCAAGGCCGACGACACGGCCGCGATGCACGAGGTCCTGACCCGACGGTTCCGGCGCTACCTCGAGGAGCAGGCCGCCGGCCTCCGCACGCCGAACGCGAGCCCTCTTCTCGACGTGGGCTCCAGTGCAGGAGACGCACAGCGCGAGGCTGGCCCGGCGAGCATGCCCAGCCGCGACGAGGACGGTCGACCGTTGCGCTTCGCATACCCGCCGAACCTCGTCGTCGTCGATGGCGGCCCGGCCCAGGTGAACGCGGCGGTACGCGCGCTCGAGGACCTCGGGGTCGAGGATGTCGCCGTCATCGGTCTGGCCAAGCGGCTCGAGGAGGTGTGGCTACCGGGGGAGGACTTCCCCGTGATCCTGCCGCGCTCGAGTGAGGGCCTCTACCTGCTCCAGCGGGTCCGCGACGAGGCGCATCGGTTCGCGATCACCTTCCACCGCAAGCGGCGCAGCGCCGCGATGACCCGCTCGGTGCTCGACGACATCCCGGGTCTCGGTCCCACGCTCAAGAAGCGGCTGCTCACGCACTTCGGCTCACTCAAGCGCATCCGGGCGGCCACCGCCGAGGAGATCAGCGCGGTCAAGGGCATCGGCCCCTCGCTCGCGGCCTCGATCAAGGCGAGCCTGGAGCAGGCCGACCAGCCGGCACCCGCCATCGATGCACTGACGGGCGAGATCCGCGAGGATGGTGTCGAGTGACGCACAAGGCAGTGGTGGACGGCGCAGTGGCGCACTGCAGAGACGACAGGATGGACGACAGACATGGGTGAGGACGCGGCGAGAACCGCCCGCGAGGAGCTCGAGCAGGCGCAGCTCATCATCATCACCGGCATGAGTGGTGCCGGGAAGAGCACCGTGGCGGACGTCCTCGAGGATGAGGGCTGGTACGTCATCGACAACCTGCCTCCGCAGCTGCTCGAGGGCGTCGCCGACCTCGTCCTGGAGGAGGCCGAGCGTCGCTCCGACCGGCCTGCTGCAACCCGATCAGGGCGACCGGTCCCGCCCTCGGGGCCGATCCGGGCCGCTGCCGTCGTCGACGTCAGGACACGGGGCTTCTTCGGCAACCTCACGAAGTCGATCGACGCCCTGGCCGGGCGGGGGATCCATCCCAGTCTCGTCTTCCTCGACGCCACCGACGAGAGCCTGGTGCGCCGGTTCGAGAGCGTTCGACGCCCCCACCCGCTCCAGGGGAAGGGCCGGCTGCTGGACAGCATCCACAGCGAGCGGGAGCTCATCTCCGACCTGCGCTCCCGGGCCGACCTGGTGATCGATACCTCCGGGCTGAACATCTACCAGCTGGCCCGAAAGGTCATCTCGGCCTTCGGCCAGCAGCGTCGCCCGGGGACCCGGCTGGCCGTCATGTCCTTCGGCTTCAAGTACGGCATCCCGCTGGACGCCGACTTCGTGTTCGACCTGCGGTTCCTCCCCAACCCGTTCTGGATCCCCGAGCTGCGCTCCTCGAGCGGTCGGGATGCGCCGGTGGCAGACTTCGTCCTCGCCCAGGAGGGCGCGACCGAGTTCGTCGCCCAGGTCGTCGCGCTGTTGCGGACGGTCCTCGCCGGTTACGAGCGTGAGAACCGGCGGTATGCGACGGTCGCCCTCGGCTGCACGGGCGGCAAGCACCGCTCGGTCGCCATGGCGGAGCGCGTCGCGGCCGAGCTGGGAAGCGCAGCGGAGATCGCGACCTTCGTGGTGCATCGTGACCTGGGGCAGGAGTGACCTCCCGCGGGTCGATCGCCGGGGATCGGCCGCCCCGGTCATGAGGCCTGACGCCGGACTCACCGTCGCTGCCCTGGGCGGAGGTCACGGACTCGCCGCGACCCTGCGTGCCCTCCGCCTCCTCACCGACGACGTCACCGCGATCGTCACCGTCGCCGACAACGGCGGCTCGAGTGGACGCCTGCGCTCCGAGTTCGGGGTGCTGCCCCCCGGCGACCTGCGCATGGCGCTGGCTGCGCTGTGCGACGACACCGAGTGGGGACATACCTGGCGGGACGTCATGCAGCACCGGTTCAGCGGGAACGGTCCGCTGGGTGGTCACGCGCTGGGCAACCTCCTCATCGTGTCCCTCTGGGAGATGTACGACGACCCCGTCGCCGGACTCGAGCTGGTCGGCCGTCTACTCGGAGCCCGGGGGCGCGTGCTGCCGATGGCGGCCGTTCCGCTCGACATCGAGGCAGACGTGCTCCTCGACGGCCAGGTGCGGTGCATCGTCGGGCAGTCCGCTGTCGCGCGTGCCCAGGGCCCAGTGCGCCAGGTGCGACTCCTGCCCGACCAGCCCCCCGCATACCCGGAGTCGTTGGCAGCCGTGCGGGCGGCCGACTGGGTGGTCCTCGGCCCCGGCTCGTGGTTCACCTCGGTCATGCCGCACCTGCTGGTCCCCGACCTCAAGGACGCGCTGCGCGCCACCCGGGCCAGACGAGTCCTCGTGCTCAACCTCGACCTGCTCAGGGGAGAGACCACCGGGCTGCAGGCACACGAGCTCATCGAGTCCTTCGCGCACTACGCCGGAGACGTCCGCCTCGATGCGGTCATCGTCGATCCGGCGGAGGCGAGCGACCGTGACTCCCTCGAGCGAGCCGCGGCCGACGTCGGCGCCTCCCTCGTCGTGGCTCCCGTGAGCGCACGAAACGCGCGCGGCACCCATGACCCGCTCCGACTGGCGGCCGCCTTCCAGGACCTTTTCACCGGGCGCTAGGCCGACCCCTCCGTCATGGCAGGATTGGCCGCATGGCCATGACAGCGAAGCTGAAGGACGAGCTCAGTCGACTCGAGGTCACCAAGCCGTGCTGCCGCAAGGCCGAGGTCGCGGCGATGCTCCGCTTCGCGGGCGGCCTGCACATCATCGGGGGACGGATCGTCATCGAGGCCGAGCTCGACACCGCCAACGCCGCTCGGCGGCTCCGCAGGGAGATCGCCGAGCTGTACGGTCATCGCGCCGAGGTCCTCGTCCTCTCACCGAGCGGGCTGCGCAAGAGCAGCAGGTACGTCCTGCGGGTGGTCCACGACGGCGAGGCCCTCGCCCGACAGACCGGCCTCATCGACCAGCGGGGCAGGCCGGTGCGGGGGCTGCCGCCCAAGGTCGTCTCCGCCGCAGCATGTGATGCAGAAGCCGCCTGGCGCGGCGCCTTCCTCGCGCATGGGTCGCTCACCGAACCCGGGCGCTCCTCGGCCCTCGAGATCACGTGTCCCGGGCCGGAGGCCGCCCTCGCGCTCGTGGGGGCAGCCCGCCGGCTGCACATCCAGGTCAAGGCGCGCGAGGTCCGCGGCATCGACCGCGTCGTGATCCGCGACGGTGAGGCCATCGCCGCCATGCTCACCAGGCTCGGGGCGCACCAGGCCGTCCTGGAGTGGGAGGAGCGGCGGATGCGCCGTGAGGTGCGGGCCACCGCCAACCGGCTCGCGAACTTCGACGATGCCAACCTGCGTCGGTCCGCCCGGGCCGCCGTCGCAGCGGGCGCCCGGGTCCAGCGCGCGCTCGAGATCCTCGGCGACGACGTGCCCACCCACCTGCGTGAGGCCGGCAATCTGCGGCTCGAGCACAAGCAGGCATCCCTCGAGGAGCTCGGCCAGCTGGCGAACCCTCCGATGACGAAAGACGCTGTGGCAGGCCGTATCCGGCGACTGCTGGCGATGGCCGACAAGGTGGCGGCGGAGCGAGGTATTCCGGACACCGACGCCAACCTCACACCGGAGATGCTCGAGCCCTAGGCCGGGTGCCGGGGCAGTGGGTGAGGCACTAGGGTTGGAGGTGAACCCAGGCCGCCAGCTCATGGCGGCAACACCACACGAGAGGTAGTGACCCCGTGACAATCAAGGTTGGTATCAACGGCTTCGGCCGTATTGGACGCAACTTCTTCCGCGCCGTCCAGGCATCCGGAGCCGACATCGAGATCGTGGCTGCGAACGACCTCATGGACAACGCGACGATCGCTCACCTGCTCAAGTACGACTCCGTGCTGGGGGTGCTCAAGGACGACGTCAGCGCGACCGAGGACTCGATCACGGTCGGCGACAAGACGGTCAAGGTCTTCGCGGAGAAGGACCCCGCTCAGATCCCGTGGGGTGAGCTCGGAGTCGACATCGTCGTCGAGTCGACCGGCATCTTCACGGACGCGACCAAGGCGAAGGCGCACATCGACGGCGGAGCCAAGAAGGTCGTCATCTCCGCGCCGGCGAAGAACGAGGACGCCACCTTCGTCATGGGCGTGAACCACCAGGACTACGACCCCGCGAACCACCACATCGTCTCCAACGCTTCCTGCACCACCAACTGCCTGGCGCCCATGGCGAAGGCGCTCCACGACGAGCTGGGCATCGTCCAGGGTCTGATGACGACGATCCACGCCTACACCCAGGACCAGAATCTCCTCGACGGGCCGCACAGGGACCTGCGCCGGGCCCGCGCCGCAGCGCTGTCGATCATCCCGACGAGCACCGGTGCCGCGAAGGCCATCGGCCTGGTCATGCCCGACCTCAAGGGCAAGCTCGACGGCTACGCCCTGCGCGTTCCCACCCCGACCGGGTCCGCCACCGACCTCACCTTCGAGGCCAGCCGCGAGACCTCGGTGGACGAGGTCAACGCCATCGTCAAGAAGGCCGCCGAGGGTCCGCTCAAGGGCTTCCTGAAGTACACCGAGGACCCCATCGTCTCCGCCGACATCGTCACCGACCCGGCGTCGTGCATCTTCGACGCGGGCCTGACCAAGGTCATCGGCAAGCAGGTCAAGGTCGTCGGCTGGTACGACAACGAGTGGGGCTACTCGTGCCGTCTCATCGACCTCATCGTCCACATGGGCGCGAGCCTGTAAAGGTCATTCGATGAGTGCCATCGCCTCGCTGGGCGACGTACGGGGCAAGCGCGTCCTCGTCCGTTCCGACCTCAACGTCCCGCTCGACCATGACGCTCCCGGAGGGCCGCGGATCACCGATGACGGACGCGTCCGCGCCTCGGTGCCCACCATCGCTGAGCTCGCCGACGCCGGCGCGCGCGTCATCGTGTGCGCCCACCTCGGCCGGCCCAAGGGGGTGCCGGAGCAGAAGTACTCCCTGGCGCCGGTGGTCCCGCGGCTCGCGGAGCTGCTCGGTCGGGACGTGAAGTTCGCGACCGACACGGTCGGCGAGAGCGCCCAGCAGGCGGTGGCCGCGCTGCAGGACGGAGAGGTCCTGCTCCTGGAGAACCTCCGCTTCAATCCTGGCGAGACCGCCAAGTCCGAGGCGGAGCGCGCCGAGTTCGCCGACGCCCTGGCCGGGCTGGCGGATGCCTTCGTCTCCGACGGCTTCGGGGTTGTGCACCGGGCCCAGGCCTCGGTGTACGACGTCGCGAAGCGGCTCCCGTCGGCGATGGGTGGGCTGGTCCGCACCGAGGTCGACGTGCTGCGCCGCCTCACCGAGGACCCCGAGCGCCCGTATGCGGTGGTCCTCGGCGGCGCGAAGGTCGCCGACAAGCTCGCGGTCATCGACAACCTGCTGGGCAAGGCCGACCGGCTCCTCATCGGGGGCGGGATGCTCTTCACCTTCCTCGCCGCCCAGGGGCACGAGGTCGGTAAGAGCCTGCTCGACGCCGACAGCCTCGATGCGTGCAAGGGATACCTGGAGCGCGCGGAGGAGACCGGCGTCGAGATCGTGCTCCCGGTCGATGTCGTCTGCGGTCGCGAGTTCTCGGCCGACACCGAGGTCGTCACGGTCCCCGCCGACCAGATCCCGGCCGACATGATCGGTCTGGACATCGGTCCGGAGTCGGCTCGTCTCTACGCGGAGAAGCTGAGTGACACGCGAACGGTGTTCTGGAACGGGCCGATGGGGGCGTTCGAGATGGAGCCCTTCGCGGCGGGGACCAAGGCCCTCGCTGAGGCGCTCGTCGAGGCCACCGCCCGCGGGGCCCTCACGGTCGTCGGCGGCGGCGACTCCGCCGCAGCGGTGCGCCAACTCGGGTTCGCGGACGAGCAGTTCGGCCACATCTCGACCGGAGGCGGTGCCTCGCTCGAGTACCTCGAGGGCAAGGCACTGCCCGGTATCACCGTCCTCACGGAGCAGGGAGACTCTCGATGAGTGACCGCACGCCGCTCATGGCGGGCAACTGGAAGATGAATCTGGACCATCTCCAGGCCACGCATCTGGTCCAGAAGCTCGCGTGGACGCTCCAGGACGCCAAGCACGACTACTCCTCGGTCGAGGTCGCCGTCCTGCCGCCGTTCACGGATATCCGTAGCGTCCAGACCCTGATCGACGCCGACAAGCTCGAGATCAAGTACGGCGCCCAGGATCTGTCGGCGCACGACTCGGGTGCTTACACCGGTGAGGTCAGCGGCGCGTTCCTGGCCAAGCTCGGGTGCACGTATGTGACGGTCGGCCACAGCGAGCGCCGCGAGTACCACCACGAGACCGACGAGGTCGTCAACGCCAAGATCAAGGCGGCCTACCGCCACGGGCTCACCCCGATCTTCTGCTGCGGTGAGGGCCTTGAGGTCCGCCAGTCCGGCGGGCACGTCGACCACGTCCTCGCGCAGATCGAGGCCGGCCTGGACGGCATCCCGGTGGAGCACGCCCGCTCGATCGTCATCGCCTACGAACCGATCTGGGCGATCGGGACGGGGGAGGTGGCTACCCCTGACGACGCTCAGGAAGTGTGCGCGGCCATCCGCACCAAGCTCGCCGAGCTGTACTCGGGCGACATCGCCGACGGGATCCGGATCCTCTACGGAGGGTCGGTGAAGGCCAACAATGTCGCAGCCATCATGGCGGGCGAGGATGTCGACGGTGCCCTGGTCGGTGGAGCCTCGATCGATCCGGCCGAGTTCGCCGCCATCGTGCGCTTCAAGGACCACGTCACCGGCTGAGTGTGCGCGCGGCACGCAGCCCGGCGGGTTAGACTTCACTGTCACCGCCGGGCTGCGCCGTGTGTGCACCCAGGTGACGACTGACGTCTCTCTTCCCGACCCCCAAGGAACTCTCAGTGGATGCCGTTCGGATCGGCCTACAGGTGCTGCTCGTCGTGACCGGCCTCATTCAGGTGCTGCTCATCCTCATGCACAAGGGCAAGGGTGGCGGTCTCTCTGACATGTTCGGGGGTGGCATCTCGACCTCTCTCGGTGGGTCGTCCGTGGCCGAGAAGAACCTGACCCGCTTCACCGTCGCCATCGCGCTGATCTGGGTGACCTGCATCGTCATGCTCGGCCTGCTGGACCGCTTCTCGCGGTAGGCTCGCCCCTGGCGAGGCCCCTTCTCGCCTCCCGTGCATCATTGGCCCTGACCGGAAGGGACTGCGACTCGCGGTCCACACACTGACAAGAAGGGACGTCGTATGGCAGGCGGCAACGCTATCCGCGGAAGCCGAGTCGGAGCCGGCCCGATGGGCGAGGCTGAGCGTGGAGAGACCGCGCCGAGAGTCTTCGTCTCGTACTTCTGCGCGAACGGGCACGAGACCACCCCCAGCTTCGCTCAGGAGCCGGGTCTGGTCATCCCGGAGTCCTGGGACTGCCCGCGGTGCGGTCTGCCTGCGGGGCAGGACGCCGCCAACCCGCCATCGCCTCCGCGCTCAGAGCCATACAAGACCCACCTGGCCTATGTGAAGGAGCGTCGCTCCGACGCCGAGGGCGAGGTCATCCTCAGTGAGGCGCTGGCCAGCCTGCGCGAGCGAGGGCTCATCCAGTAACAGCGCCTCTGCTGCGCTGGCACTCGACCTGTGCGAGTTCCCCTGCGCGAGAGTGTCAGGGAGTGCTGCGCGAGAGCGTGTCGAGGATCGCCTGGCGGCCACTCGGTCCGGTGATGTTCAGCCGCAGCACCGGCCGCTGGTGCTGGCCCAGCACGCTGGCGTCTCCGCCGGCCTGGGCGGCGATGAACTCACCGAAGGTGAAGTCACGTCCGGGAACGGGGAGGTCCTCGGCCGGGGTGTCGGTGATCTGGATGTAGACGCCCTGGGGAGGTCCACCCTTGTGGTACTGGCCCGTGGAGTGCAGGAACCGCGGTCCCCAGCCGAAGGTCACGGGGCGCCCGGTGGCCCGGCTCAGTCGTGGAGCGACTGCAGGCAGCTCGCTGTCGACACCGGTGCCGGCCTCGGTCCGGTCCAGATAGGCCATCACGGCGACGTAGCCACGCTCGGGGTCGAGCTGCTCGAGCAGCGCCGAGACAGCGTCCGGAAGGTTGGTGGCCGAGCCGATCCACTCGTTGCCGGCGCCGTCCTCGGGGAGCACCCGGATCTCGACGTCTCCGTCGGTGAACAGGGGCGCAGCGGCCGCCCCCGCGCCGGCGCTGAGGAGCTCGCGGGCGGCCTGCTTGGCACTCTCGACATCGGGCTGGTCGAAGGGGTTGATGCCGAGGAGGCGTCCGGCCACGGCCGTCGCGGCCTCCCAGAGCAGTAGCTGGGCACCCAGGGTGCCGGCCACGGCGGCGGACGACTCACCCTCCAGGTCGGCCTCCTCGACGTCGGTCACCAGCTCGATGGTTGTGATGTCGTCGCCGTCGAGGTAGTCGCCGCGGGCGGTGCCGGTGTCCGGGATCACGACGACGGGGAGCACACCCTTGCCGTCCTTGCCGGTCGACTCCGCGATGAGCTGTTCGGCCCAGTCACCGAAACCGCTGATGTCCGTGCCGTTCTCGAGGAGCATGATCTTGTCGCGCAGCGGGCTGGTCCCGGCGAGGACCGCTCCGAGGATGAGAGCAGGGTTGTCGGAGTCGTCACTGGCGAGGATGTCGGCGACGGCCTCGGCGTCGTCGAGCAGGGCACCGACGTCGACTCCGGCGAGACCTGACGGGACGAGCCCGAACGCAGTGAGCGCGGAGAAGCGCCCGCCGACGTTGGGATCGGCGTTGATGACCCGGTAGCCGTCCGCACGCGACTGCTCGTCCAGCGGGCTGCCCGGGTCGGTGACGATGACCACCCTGCTCCGCGGGTCGATACCGGCCTCCTCGAAGGCGGCCACGAAGGCGCGACGCTGGCTGTCGGTCTCGACCGTGCCCCCCGACTTGCTCGAGACGACGACGAGGGTGCGGTCCAGGTCGGTGAGCGCGGCACGCACCGAGACAGGGTGGGAGGAGTCGAGGATGACGATGTTCTTGCCCTCGGTCCGGCAGATGACCTCAGGTGCGAGAGACGAGCCACCCATTCCGCAGAGGACGACACGGTCGACGCCGTCGGACACGAACTGCTCACGCAGCGCCGCAATCTCGCCGATGAGCGGTCTCGAGGTGCGGTGCAGGCCGGTCCACCCCAGTCGGATGGAAGCCTCCGGCTCCGCCGCTTCACCCCACAGGGTCGCGTCCTGGTCGAACAGCCGGCTTGCGACCCGGTCCGCGACGAGCGCGGGCACGACGCTCGAGACGGCATCCGAGGCAGCGCCGGAGGTTGCGATAGCGATGATGCTCATTCCCCAGCCTTCTCCAGTTCCGTGGCGATCCCTGCGAGCAACTCGTCCCAGGCACTCACGAACTTATCAACACCTTCCCGCTCCAGGAGGGCTGTGACCTCCTGATACCGGATGCCGAGAACCTCGAGGTCGTCGAGCACCTTGCTCGCCTCGGCGTAGCCGTCCGTGACGACGGTGGTGCTGATGACCTCTCCGTGGTCGATGAAGGCGTCGAGGGTCTTCTCCGGCATGGTGTTGACCGTGCCGGGAGCGACGAGCTCGGTGACGTACATGGTGTCTGGGTAGGCGGGGTCCTTGACCCCAGTCGATGCCCACAGTGGCCGTTGCGGACGGGCACCGTCGTCGGCGAGGTTCTGCCAGCGCGGGGTGGAGAAGACCTCCTCATACGCCTGGTATGCGAGTCGCGCGTTGGCGATGCCGGCCCGGCCCCGCAGGGCGGTGGCAACCTCGGTGCCGAGCGCGTCGAGCCGCTTGTCGACCTCGGTGTCTACGCGGCTCACGAAGAAGGAGGCGACAGAGTGGAGGGTGCTCAGGTCGAGACCCGCCGCCCTGGCCTGCTCCAACCCGGTGAGGAAGGCGCTCATCACGGCCCGGTAGCGATCCAGGCTGAAGATGAGGGTCACGTTGACCGAGATCCCCTCCGCCAGCGTCTGGGTGATGGCGGGCAGACCCTCGACGGTCGCCGGGATCTTGATGAGGAGATTGGGTCGGTCGACCGTCGCATGCAGGGCGCGAGCCGACTCCACCGTGGCCGCGGTGTCGTGCGCGAGCCGCGGATCGACCTCGATCGACACGCGTCCGTCAACGCCGTCGCTCGCCTCGTAGAGCGGCATGAAGATGTCGCAGGCGGCACGGACGTCATCGGTCGTGAGGGCGAACACCGCCTCATCGACCGTCGCCCCGGCCTCGGCGAGCTGCTCGATCTGGGGGGTGTAGGCCTCACCCTGCGCGAGCGCGGCCTGGAAGATCGAGGGGTTCGTCGTCACTCCGACGACACCCTTGCTCTCGATGAGCTCCTGCAGGTTCCCGGACTCGATCCGCTCCCGCGAGAGGTCGTCGAGCCAGATGGAGACGCCGGCCTCGGCCAGCGCGTCGGTTGATGCGCTCATCGGCCTCAGCTCCGACCTTCGGCGGCCTTCTTGGCGGCCTTGCCCCGGGGCGTGGTGTCGGTCCGCGCAGAGCCCGCCTTGCGACCTTGGGGGGCGACGTGGGCACCGGCGCTCTGCAGCGACTTGCGCACCGCCTTGACGACCGCCTCCGGGGTGAAGCCGAACTCCCGGAACAGCGTGGCGGCATCGGCCGAGGCTCCGAAGTGGTCGATGGCGATGATCTCGCCCGCGTCGCCCACGTAGTCCCGCCAGCCGAGGGAGGCCGCTGCCTCGATCGAGACCCTGGCCCGGACCTCGGGCGGCAGCACCTTGCGACGGTATGCGGGGCTCTGCTCCTCGAACCACTCCCGGCACGGCATGGACACCACCCGGGTGGCGATGCCCGACTTCTGGAGGAGCTCCCGCGCCTCGAGTGCGACGCTCACTTCCGAACCGGTGGCGATGATGATGACGTCGGGAGTGGCCTCGTCCTCGCCGTCGCCCGCCTCGGCCAGCACATAGGCGCCCTTGGTCGCGTTGCCGGCCGCCGCATACACCGTCCGGTCCTGCGTGGGGACGTTCTGGCGGCTCAGGCACAGCCCGACCGGCTCGGCCCGGCGCAGGATCTCGCCCCAGAGCACCGAGGTCTCGTTGGCGTCGGCGGGCCGGACGACGGCCAGTCCCGGCATGGCACGCAACGACGGGATGTGCTCGATGGGCTGGTGGGTCGGGCCGTCCTCGCCGAGGCCGATGCTGTCGTGGGTCCACACGAAGGTGACGGGCAGCTTCTGGATGGCGGCGAGGCGCGCGGCTGGGCGCATGTAGTCGCTGAACACGAGGAATGTGCCGCCGTAGGGACGGGTGAGGCCCTCGAGCGCGATCCCGTTGAGGATCATGCCCATGGCGTGCTCGCGGATGCCGAAGTGCAGGGTGCGGCCGTACCAGCCGCCAGGGAACTCAGCGGTCTGCTTGCGCGGCGGGATGAAGGACGGTTCGCCCGACATGGTCGTGTTGTTCGACCCGGCGAGGTCGGCCGAGCCGCCCCACAGCTCCGGCATGACCGGGGCCAGCGCGGAGAGGACCTTGCCCGAGGCGGCTCGCGTCGCGACGCCCTTGGCATCGGCGGGGAAGGTCGGGAGAGCCTTCTTCAGCCCGGCGGGGAGCTCGCCGGCGACGAGTCGGTCCAGGAGCTCGGCGCCGTCCGGGCTGGACTTGCGCCAGGCGCGGTAGCTCTTGTCCCAGTCCTTGCGCCCGGCCCTCGCACGCTTCTTCAGGCTCCGGGTGTGGGTGAGCACCTCACGCTCGACCTGGAAGCTCTTCTTCGGGTCGAAGCCCAGGAGCTCCTTGAGGGCCGCCACCTCGTCGGCGCCGAGGGCGGAGCCGTGCGAGGCTCCCGTGTCCTGGGCGTTCGGGGCAGGCCAGGCGATGATGGTGCGCAGGATGATGAGCGTGGGTTTCTTGGACCTGCGGCTCCGGGTGAGTGCCGCATACAGGCTGTCGACGTCCTCGACGTACTTTGCGCCGTTCCCGTCACCGCGCCAGTCAACCGTGACGACGTTCCAGCCGTACGCCTCGTAGCGCTTGCCGACGTCCTCGGAGAAGGAGATGTCGGTGTCGTCCTCGATCGAGATGAAGTTCTGGTCGTAGACGACCGTGAGGTTGCCCAGCTCCTGGTGGCCGGCCAGTGACGAGGCCTCGGCGGCGACACCCTCCATGATGTCGCCGTCGGAGGCGACCACCCAGATGTGGTGGTCGAACGGGCTCGTGCCGGGAGCGGCGTCCGGGTCGAGCAGCCCGCGCTGGCGGCGCTGCGCCATCGCCATGCCGACGGCGGAGGCCAGCCCCGAGCCGAGCGGACCAGTCGTGATCTCGACGCCCGGGGTGTGGTGCACCTCGGGGTGGCCGGGGGTCCTGCTGCCCCACGTGCGAAGCGCCTTGATGTCGGCCAGCTCGAGGCCGAACCCGCCGAGGAAGAGCTGGATGTACTGCGTCAGGCTCGAGTGGCCGCACGAGAGGACGAACCGGTCCCGGCCGATCCACGTGAGGTCACTCGGGTCGTGCCGCATGACGTTCTGGTAGAGCAGATAGGCGAGCGGCGCGAGGCTGATGGCCGTTCCCGGATGGCCGTTGCCGACGTTCTGCACCGCATCCGCCGCCAGCACCCGGACGGTGTCGACCGCACGGACATCGGTCTCGGTCCACCCGACCCGACGGGCCTTGGGCTTGGCCAGCTCGGGGGACCTGCGGGCGCTCGCGGAACCGGTTTTCGCCATGGAGACGTGCCTCTCTCTCGACTGGGTGCGTGCGGTCAGCCTAGTGGTCGTTTGGTCCTCGCGGGCCCGCGGCTAGACTGATGCGGTGACTGCCCTCGACAACACGACAGGTGCCCCTGCGGGGGCCCGTCGGGAGGGGCAGTCGCTCGCCTCGGACGTCGGCGGTGACACGGGGGTGGCAGTCACCGACTCCGGCAACAGGGGGACTGGCACCACGGTGCGCGGCAGCCTCATCCATGAGGACGCGGTGCGAGAGGACCTCGGACGTGACGCGTCCGTGCGCGACCAGTCCGTGGCGTCCGGCGGAGTCCGGGGCAAGATCGCGGCCTACGTCGCCCTCACCAAGCCCCGGATCATCGAGCTCCTGCTCGTGACGACCGTCCCGGTGATGTTCCTGGCCCAGCGGGGGGTGCCCAACCTCTGGCTCATCGTCGCGACGCTCATCGGAGGCTCGCTCTCCGCCGGAGCGGCCAACACGTTCAACATGGTCTACGACCGGGACATCGACGCGAAGATGCACCGGACCAGCAACCGGCCGCTCGTCACCGGGGAGGCGTCGGTCCGCGGGGCGATCGTGTTCGCGGTCGTCCTCACCATCGTCTCGACGGTCTGGTTCGCGCTCGTCGTGAACGTCGCCTCGGCCGCGCTGAGCCTGCTCGCCATCGTGCTCTACGCCGTCGGCTACACGATGCTGCTCAAGCGCCGCACGACCCAGAACATCGTCTGGGGTGGCATCGCCGGCTGCATGCCGACCCTCATCGGCTGGTCCGCGGTGACAGGCACGGTGGAGTGGCCGGCGGTCATCCTCTTCCTCGTCATCTTCTGGTGGACGCCACCGCACTACTGGCCGCTGTCGATGACCTTCAAGTCGGACTACGCCAATGCCGACGTGCCCATGCTCCCGGTTGAGCGGGACTCCCAGCACGTGGGTCGCCAGATCGTCGGCTACTCCTGGGCCATGGTCCTCACGTCCCTTGCGCTGATCCCCGTGGCCCCGATGGGCTGGGTGTATGCGGTCGTCGCCGTCCTGGCCGGCGGGCTCTTCCTCGCCGAGGCGCACCGCCTCCTCCGCGTTGCCAGCCGCGGCGGCACACCGGCCGAGCTCAAGCCGATGCGGCTGTTCCACTACTCGATCTCGTACGTCACGCTGCTCTTCCTCGCTGTCGCCATCGACCCGCTCGTCTTCCTGCCGCTCGGCTGATCAGGCCGCTCGACTCACGCTGCCCCACCTTCAGGTGACCGGGTACTGCGCGGCTGACCGGGTTACAGGGTCCTTGGCCCAGAAATTGCGCGGTCACGCCGGCGCAACCCGGGCACGCGGGTGCAACCGGGCCACACGGACCAAGCCACCCCGGAATCACTCAGTTGCAGGGAGAGCGTCCGCCGTCGGGCGGGAGGTGCGCATGGTCACGAGCGCGCGGGTGAGGAGCACGGCGAGGAGGGAGGCACCGAGCATGTGCATGAGCACGAGGAGCTCCGGGAGCCCGGAGAAGTACTGCACGTAGCCGATGAGTCCCTGGGCCGCGGTCAGCAGGACCAGGTCGCGCCAGACTCCCGGCACGTCCCGGTCCGCGAAGCGCCCAGCCCGCGCCACGAGATGGGTCGCCACCCACATCCCGATGACCAGGCCGACGAACAGCATGACCGCATCGGCGTGGAGCCAGCTCACCTGACGCGGGTCGAACCCGTAGCGAGCCGGAGCTTCCGCGTCTCCAGAGTGCGGCCCTGAGCCGGTGACGACGGTGCCGAGGGCGATCACCACCGCGCCGACGGCGGCAGTGACCCAGGCCAGCCGGCCGAGCATCGTCGGGACGAGCCAGTGCCGCGGGGCGCTCGGCTCGTTCCGGGCGAACCAGAGGTAGGAGGCGGCCGTGACGAGCATCATCGAGACGAGGAAGTGCACCGAGACCGTGACGGGGTGCAGTGACGTCAGCACGGTGATGCCGCCGATGACGGCCTGCAGCGCGACCCCGCCGAGGACGAGCCAGGCCGCCACGGTCAGGTGACGGCGGCGCAGGTACTTGACCGCCGCATACACACAGGCGATGGCGATGACCGTGAGGGCGAAGGTGAGCAGGCGGTTCCCGAACTCGATGTACTTGTGGTACCCCTCGGCCTGCTCGATCGTCGGCGTGTAGGAACCGGGCGCGCACTGCGGCCAGGTGGGGCACCCGAGGCCGCTACCCGTGAGGCGGACCAGACCGCCCGTGACGACGATCCCGACCTGGGCGACGACGTTGGCCACGAGCGTGGGCGCCACCCAGCGCGGGACCGACGTGCCCAGTCCGGACGGGGTCGTAGGGGGCGTCGTCAGGGAGGTCGTCACAGTCCTCAAGAGTACGCGTGGCGGGAGGACGCCCGGCCACGGCCCAGGGCACGCGGTGCCAGACGGACGGGTCGCCCGCTGCGGGCGGCCCAGAGGCAGCCGGAAGGCCGAGGACTCAGTCGCTCCAGCGGAAGGAACGCCGGGCGAGCAGGGCGGCGACCGCGCCCCACAGGAGGAGCAGGAGCCAGGCGAGCCACGGCCAGGCGCCGTCGATCGCGGCCGCGCGAGCGGCATCGCCGAGGAGCCCGGGCGGCAGCCACGCGGCCGCAGCCCCGACCGTCCCAGGCAGCTCACCTGTCGGGATGACCAGACCCAGCCCGAGGAAGACCACCCAGAGGAGGTTCGCCACCGCGAGCACCGCCTCGGCGCGCATCGTCCCGGCGATGAGGAGCGCGAACGAGACGAAGGCGAGCACGCCGCAGACGAGCGTGATGGCGAGGGGGAGCAGCCCGACCAGAGCCGGTCGCCACCCCAGCACGAGGGCGACGCCGCCGAGGATCGCCGCCTGAAGGAGGTAGAAGAGCAGCACGGCAAGGGTCTTGCCCACGATGAGCCCACCGCGCCCCAACGGCGTCACTCCCAGGAGGCGGAGGACGCCGTAGCGCCGGTCGAAGCCGGTCGCGATGGCCTGTCCGGTGAACGCGATCGACACCACCGCCAGGGCCAGGACCCCAGGGGCAACGACGTCGATACGCGGCTCGTCGAGCTCGGGGAAGGGCGAGTAGGTCAGCGCGACCAGCGCCATGAGCGGCAGGATGATCGAGACGAGGAACTGCTCACCGTTGCGCAGGATGGTCGTCGCCTCGAACCTCGTCTGAGCGAGTATGCGCTGGGCCGGGGCCGCTGGAGTGCTCACCGAGCACCTCTTCCGGCCGGGCGGGTGAGTCGGAAGAAGAGCTTCTCGAGGGGCTCCTCGACCGTGAGGGCGGCGAGGGTCCCCGAGGCCACGACCTGGCCGCTGTCCATGATCACGACGTCGTGCGCGATCCGCTCGGCCTCCTCGAAGGAGTGCGTGGTGACCACGACACAGACTCCTCGGTCCGCGAGGTCGGTGACGACCTCCCACACATCCAGGCGGGCGTGGGGGTCCAGTCCCGCTGTCGGCTCGTCGAGGAAGGCCACGTCGGGGCGTCCGACGAGGGCCGCGGCCAGGGCCACCCGCTGGCGCTGTCCACCGGAGAGCCGCCGGACCGGTGTCCTCGCGAAGGCGTCGATGCCGAGCCGGGTCTCCACCTCCTCCACCGGCTCCGGGTCGGTGTAGAACCGGGACAGGTGCCGGAGCACGTCGCCGGCGGCCCGGGTGTTCGGCAGTCCACCGTCCTGGAGCATGACGCCCACCCGGGCCCGGAAGTCCGGTCCAGCACCCCAGGGATCGATCCCCAGCACCTGCACCGTCCCGGCGTCGGGGCGTTGCAGACCCTCCAGGCACTCCAGGGTCGTCGTCTTGCCCGCACCGTTGGAGCCGAGGACTGCCGTGACCCGCCCCGCGGCAGCGGTCCAGGAAGCCCCGTCGACCGCCGTGACGGGTCCGAAGACCTTGCGCAGGTCGTCGACGACCACGGCCGGGCGGTCGGGGGAGGTGTGTGCAGACATCGCGAGTCATCTTAGGCTTGGGCGGTAGCACGCACTCGGCCAGTGGCAGTGAGTCGCCGACCGGCGGCCGGCGCCGGCGACGACAAGGAGGTGGGGAGCGCGTGAGCAGCACCCCTCGCCCGGCCCGGATCGATCCGGCCGGCCGACTCGCAATTGCACTGGCAGCGGCTCCCGCTGCCCTCGCTGCACTCACGGGGCACCGCCGCACCGCGCTGGCGCTCGGCCTGCTCCCCGCCGCGGTAGCGGCCTTCTTCCGCGACCCGGACCGCCGCGCGGACTCGGTGCCGGCCGACCCGCACGACATCCTGTCGCCGGCCGACGGCAAGGTCATGCACGCCGGTGAGCCCCAGCCCGGTGTCGCTCCGGAGGGTGACTGGCTCCAGATCGCGATCTTTCTGTCCGTCTTCGACGTGCACATCAACCGCAGCCCGGCAGCAGGAATCGTGAAGAGCGTCGAGTACCGTCCGGGCCGGTGGCTCGCGGCCTACAAGGCCGAGAGCGCCACGGAGAACGAGGTCAGCGAGATCACCCTTGCCGTCCCCGTGGACGGATCCGAGCGCACCCTGGTGTTCCGCCAGATCGTCGGGCTCCTGGCCCGACGGGTCGTCACCCGCGTCGCTCCCGGCCAGGTCATCCAGGCAGGGGAGCGGATCGGGCTGATGAAGTTCGGGTCCCGGATGGATGTCTTCGTGCCGCGCGACTGCTCGATCGAGGTCTCCCGCGGGGACCGGGTGGTCGCCGGAGAGACAGTCATCGCCCGGTGGGGCCGATCGTGAGCGCGGCTTTCATCACATCGGGTATGCGATGAGCACCTCCGGCCGTCCCGCCGCCGGTGCCGACGGGCTCACCGACGACCGCCCGGCCGCGGGGCCCGGATCGGGAAGGCGGCGCAGGCGCCGGTTCGACCGGTGGCGGCTCGTCTCGCCGACCGGTGCCGAAGTCATCTCCCTGCGGCAGCTCAGCAAGCGGGAGCGGCTCCGCGTCACGGCTCCCAGCCTGTTCACCACCGGCAACATGGCCTGCGGCTTCATCTCCGTGCTGCTCGCCTTCCGGCAGGAGTTCGCCTGGGCCGCCGGCATCCTCTTCATCGCGATCATGCTCGACATCGCCGACGGCTTCGTGGCCCGCAAGGTGGGTGCCACGACCCCCTTCGGTGTCCAGCTCGACTCGATGGCCGATCTCATCTCCTTCGGCATGGCGCCGGCTGTGCTCGTCCACACGTGGGCCCTCGATGTCTGGCCGGGCGCGGCCTGGAGCGTGGCCTTCCTCTGGCTGGCCTGTGCGGCGTTCCGGCTGGCGCGGTTCAACGCGACCGTCGACCCGATGGACGACAAGCGCTACTTCGTCGGGCTCCCGAGCCCCGCCGCTGCGGCGGTGATCATCGCCACGATCTTCGCGCTCGACACCCCGGATGTCGGGCCACGGGTGGGACAGGTCGCTCTCCTGCCGGTGATCGTCGCCATCGTGCCCGCTCTGCTCATGATCACCTCGGTGCGGTTCCGCTCCTTCCGCAACCTGCTGTCGCCGACGACATCGCGCGCCAAGCTCACCACGGCGGTGCTCCTCCTGGCCGTCGTCACCGGGTTGATCCTGGTCCCCGGGCTGACCATGGTCGCCATCGCCTACTTCTACGTCCTCAGCGCACCCCTTGGCGTCCTGACTGCGCCCCTGCGCGAGCGGGTCTTCGGCGTGGACGCGGTCGCCCCACCCCGGTACCGGGCCAGGTCCGTGTTCCTCCCCGACCCGGACACCGAGCCCCACATCGAGGCCGACGCAGAATCGGACACCGATCCAGATGCCGAAGGGGACGAGGGACCGGCGCTCGACGGCGCCGATACCCAGGTCCTCGAGGGCGACGACCGACTCTGACCGAGGTGCACCCGCCTTCCTGGTTCCCGCGTTCGCCGACGCTTCCTTCGGTAGGTGTGGCGAAGGAGTCGTCATAGCGACGCTTGGGTCACACCTCGATGTACGTGGTGTCCCAGGTAGCCGCCCTCCTCACGAGCCTGCCGGAGGGGGTTAGGTAAGCCTTTGTTTGAGGGACTTCGGACAATTACCTAACATAGATGTGTGATTTATGCCGACCGCTCTGCTGTGCCCGGAGCACAGCAGGCTGGACAGCAGTCCGCGACTGCTGACCCGAGCACCCGGGAACGGGTGCTGCGGCGCATCAGCGAGGCCGGACCGGTCACGGCGACGGCTCTCTGCGCAGAGCTGGGTCTGACCGACACGGCGATCCGCCGGCACATCGACGGTCTGCTCGCCGACGGCCTCATCGAGTCGCGTGACATCCGTCCCGCGGGACGTCGACGCCGAGGTCGGCCAGCCCGCGGCTGGGTCGTGAGCGCAGCAGGACACGCCCAGCTCACGGCGGACTACGACGACCTCGCCACCGAGGCCCTGCGTTTCATCGAGGAGACAGTGGGTCCGGACGCTGTAGCGCAGTTCGCGCAGCAGCGGATCGCGGAGGTTGAGGCGCGCTACGCCGCCGTGCTTGAGCAGATCGGGGACGACCCGCGTGAGCGGGCCGAGGCCCTGGTCCGCGTGCTGAGCCGGGACGGGTACGCCGCGACGACGCGGCCGGTCCCCGGCGGACCGGGGGAGCTCGGTCTGCAGCTGTGCCAGGGGCACTGCCCCGTCCAGCACGTCGCCGCCGAGTTCCCACAGTTCTGCGAGGCCGAGACCGAGGCCTTCAGCCGGCTGCTGGGGGTTCACGTCCAGCGCCTGTCCACCCTGGCGCAGGGCGCCCACGTCTGCACCACGTTCGTTCCCACGGGGCCGCACCCCACGGCCCCGCCCGAGTCCACCACCCCATCGGAAGGTCGCACCTCATGACGCAATCGATCGAGGACCTCAACCCAGGTCTGAAGGACCTCGGCCGCTACGAGTACGGCTGGGCCGACACCGACGTCGCCGGTGCCTCCGCCCGTCGCGGGCTGGACCAGGACGTCGTCCTGGACATCAGCCGCCGCAAGAGCGAGCCGCAGTGGATGACCGACCTGCGGCTGAAGTCCCTGCGGCTGTTCGAGAAGAAGCCCATGCCGCACTGGGGCGCCGACCTCACCGGTATCGACTTCCAGAACATCAAGTACTACGTGAAGTCGACCGAGAAGCAGGCGACCAGCTGGGACGAGCTGCCCGAGGACATCAAGAACACCTATGACCGCCTCGGCATCCCCGAGGCCGAGAAGCAGCGCCTCATCGCGGGCGTCGCGGCGCAGTACGAGTCCGAGGTCGTCTACCACCAGATCCGCGAGGACCTGGAGGAGAAGGGTGTCATCTTCGTCGACACCGACACCGGTCTGCGCGAGTACGAGGACCTGTTCAAGGAGCACTTCGGCACTGTCATCCCCCCGGGTGACAACAAGTTCGCCTCGCTCAACACGGCCGTGTGGTCGGGTGGGTCGTTCATCTACGTGCCCAAGGGTGTCCACGTCGACATCCCGCTGCAGGCCTACTTCCGGATCAACACCGAGAACATGGGCCAGTTCGAGCGGACCCTGATCATCGCCGACGAGGGCTCCTACGTGCACTACGTCGAGGGCTGCACCGCGCCGATCTACAAGACCGACAGCCTGCACAGCGCGGTCGTCGAGATCATCGTCAAGAAGGACGCCCGCGTCCGCTACACGACGATCCAGAACTGGTCGAACAACGTCTACAACCTCGTCACCAAGCGCGCCACGTGCGCCGAGGGCGCGACGATGGAGTGGATCGACGGCAACATCGGCTCCAAGGTGACGATGAAGTACCCGGCGGTCTTCCTCCTCGGCGAGCACGCCAAGGGCGAGACGCTCTCGGTCGCCTTCGCCGGCGAGGGCCAGCACCAGGACGCGGGGAGCAAGATGGTGCACGCCGCACCGCATACCTCCTCGACGATCGTCTCGAAGTCCGTCGCCCGTGGGGGTGGCCGGACCTCCTACCGTGGCCTGGTCCAGATCAACGAGGGTGCCTACGGCTCCAGGAGCAGCGTCGTCTGCGACGCCCTCCTCGTCGACACCATCAGCCGCTCCGACACCTACCCCTACGTCGACATCCGTGAGGACGACGTGCAGATGGGGCACGAGGCGACCGTCTCCAAGGTCTCCGCGGACCAGCTGTTCTACCTCATGTCGCGCGGGCTGTCGGAGGAGGAGGCCATGGCGATGATCGTGCGCGGCTTCGTCGAGCCGATCGCCAAGGAGCTGCCCATGGAGTACGCCCTCGAGCTCAACCGCCTCATCGAGCTGCAGATGGAAGGCGCGGTGGGTTGATGGGTGACCATCCCCGTCCGTCCGCTGTACCGCTTCCCCTGACCCCCTGCGAGGACCCCACACCATGAGCCTGCTGACCCCAAGCCCGACCCAGAGCCCCGACGCTCACACGCACAGCGGTGAGACGATGGTGCCGGACGCCTCGCGCGCCGAGCGCACCAGATCGTATGCGGTGGCTGACTTCCCGCTGCCGAACGGCCGCGAGGAGGAGTGGCGGTTCACCCCCATCGACCGGCTCGGGTCGCTGCTGCGCGACGAGCCCACCGGCGCGTGCCTGGACTGGGCCGAGAGCCTGCCCGCCGGCGTGACGCTGACGACGATGAGTGTCGAGGAGTGGCAGGAGTCCGGCGCGCCGAAGCCGGCCGACCGCGCCGCTGCTGTCGCCGCCGCACACAGCGGTGGCGTCGCCGTCCTCACCGTCCCGGCCGAGGCCGAGATCGAGGAGCCGATCCGGGTCTCCCTGCGCGGCAATGACGGTCGCGTCGTGCACGGTCACCGCCTGATCGAGGTCGGGCACCACGCCAAGGCGACGATCGTCCTGCAGCATGCCGGCAGTGCCGCCTACAGCGAGGTGCTCTCGATCGTCGCCGGCGACGGTGCCGACCTCACGGTCGTCACCCTCCAGGAGTGGGACGACGACGCGATCCACCTCGGCCAGCACGACGTCGTCGTGGGTCGGGACGCCAGCGTGCGGCACATCGCCGTGACGCTCGGCGGCTCCATCGTCCGGCTGAACACGAACGCGACCTACGCCGGACCCGGTGGCGCGTTCGAGGCCCTCGGGGTGTACTTCGCCGACGCCGGTCAGCACCTCGAGCACCGGCTCTTCGTCGACCACGAGGCGCCGCACTGCACCTCGAATGTCGAGTACAAGGGTGCGTTGCAGGGTGACGGCGCCCGGACCGTGTGGGTCGGTGACGTCCTCATCCGGGCCAGCGCCGAGGGCACCGACACCTACGAGCTCAACCGCAACCTCCTGCTCACCGACGGCGCCCGCGCCGACTCGGTGCCCAACCTCGAGATCGAGACCGGTGAGATCGTGGGTGCGGGTCACGCGGCGGCGACCGGCCGGTTCGACGACGAGCAGCTGTTCTACCTCATGGCCCGGGGGATCCCCGAGGCCGAGGCGCGTCGCCTCGTTGTGCGCGGCTTCTTCGCCTCCGTCATCCGCCGCATCGGCGTGGCAGAGATCAGCGACCACCTCATGAAGGTCATCGAGGAGGAGCTGCGCGCGAGCGACGCCGCTCTCGTCGCGGCCGCCGAGGGGACCGCATGACGACGGCGCTGGACTGGATCCGCGTCTGTCGGCTCGACGAGCTGCCCGAGGTCGGGGCGGCGCGCGCCCAGCTCGACGGTCGCATCGTCTCCATCGTGCGGGTCGCGGACGGCTCCGTGCACTGCATCGACGACGAGTGCACCCACGGCAAGGTGTCCCTGTCCGAGGGGGAGATCAACGACTGCTCGATCGAGTGCTGGCTGCACGGCTCACGCTTCGACCTGCGGACCGGCAAGGTCCTCAACCCCCCGGCGACCATCCCTGTCGTCGTCCACCACGTCAAGATCGAGGGTGACGACGTCCATGTCGCCCTGAACGAGGAGAACTGAGAATTCGTATGTCTGACAACACCATCCACACCCTCGACATCCGCGACCTGCACGTCTCGGTGGAGGGCGAGGACGGCACCGCCCGGGAGATCCTGAGCGGCGTCACCCTGACCGTCCGCAGCGGCGAGACCCACGCGATCATGGGTCCGAACGGCTCCGGCAAGTCCACCCTCGCCTACGCCATCGCCGGGCACCCGAAGTACACCGTCACCTCCGGCAGCATCACGCTCGACGGTGAGGACGTCCTCGCGATGGGGGTCGACGAGCGCGCCCGCGCCGGCCTCTTCCTCGCCATGCAGTACCCGGTCGAGATCCCTGGTGTGACCGTCTCGAACTTCCTCCGCACGGCCAAGACGGCCGTCGACGGCGAGGCCCCCAAGCTGCGCACCTGGGTCAAGGAGGTCAACTCCGCGATGGCCGCGCTGCGCATGGACCCGGCCTTCGCCCAGCGTGGCGTCAACGAGGGCTTCTCTGGTGGCGAGAAGAAGCGCCACGAGATCCTCCAGCTCGAGCTGCTCCAGCCGAAGATCGCCGTCCTCGACGAGACCGACTCCGGCCTCGACGTCGACGCGCTCAAGATCGTGTCGGAGGGTGTGAACCGGGTCCGCGAGAGCAGCAACCTCGGGGTCCTGCTCATCACGCACTACACGCGGATCCTGCGCTACATCAAGCCTGACTTCGTCCACGTCTTCATCGACGGCCGGATCGCCGAGCAGGGTGGCCCCGAGCTCGCCGACCAGCTCGAGGACGAGGGCTACGACCGCTTCCTCACCCCGACCGCCTGAGTCGCTCCTGACTTCCGTCTCACGACGCCCCGACAGCAGAGAAGCCTGATGACCGCCACGATCCCCACCGAGACCGCACCTCGGGCGACCGCGTTCAGCGGCGCCGAGGTCGCGCGTATCCGGGCGGACTTCCCAATCCTGTCCCGCACTGTCCGGGACGGACGCAGGCTGGTCTATCTCGACTCGGGCGCGACGAGCCAGAAGCCCCGCGCGGTGCTGGACGCCGAACGGGACTGGTACGAGCGCCTCAACGCCGCGCCGCACCGCGGAGCGCACGCCCTCTCCGAGGAGGCGACCGAGGCATACGAGAGTGCGCGGGAGCGGATCGCCGGGTTCATCGGCGGACCCTCGAACGAGCTGGTCTTCACGAAGAACGCGACGGAGGCGATCAACCTCGTCGCCTACGCGTTCTCGAGCGGGCCGGCCGCTCCCGAGCGGTTCCGGCTGGGCCCCGGTGACGAGATCGTCGTCACCGGCATGGAGCACCACGCCAACCTCATCCCCTGGCAGGAGCTGGCCCGGCGCACCGGCGCCACGCTGAGGTGGTTGGAGGTCACCGCCGACGGTCGCCTCGATCTGAGCGGTCTGGAGTCCGTCGTCACCGACCGCACCCGGGTGCTCGCCTTCTCGCACCAGTCCAACGTGCTCGGGACGGTCAACCCCGTGGCCCGGCTGGTCGAGGCCGCCCGCGCCGTCGGGGCGCTCACCGTGCTCGACGCGTGCCAGTCGGTGCCACACCTGCCCGTCGACGTCGCGACCCTCGGCGTGGACCTGCTGGCCTTCTCCGGCCACAAGATGCTCGGTCCGATGGGCATCGGGGGCCTGTGGGGACGCAGCGAGATCCTCGACGAGATGCCGGTGTTCCTCACCGGCGGCTCGATGATCGAGACCGTCACCATGGAGTCGGCGACGTATGCGCCGGTCCCGCAGAAGTTCGAGGCCGGGGTCCCCAACGCGGCCCAGGCCATCGGGCTCGCAGCGGCGTGCGACTACCTCACCGACCTGGGGATGGATCGGGTCCACGCGCACGAGCAGATGCTCACCGAGCGGCTGCTCGCCGGTCTCGCCGAGCGCACCTGGACCCGGGTCATCGGCCCGACCGACATGGTCGAGCGTGGGGGAGCGGTCGCCTTCGTCGTCGACGGAGTGCACTCCCACGACGTCGGGCAGGTCCTCGACGACGCCGGTGTCGCCGTGCGGGTCGGGCACCACTGCGCCTGGCCGCTGCACCGCACGATGGGCGTCACGGCGACGACCCGCGCGACCGTGTACACCTACACCACCACCGAGGAGATCGACGCGCTCCTCACCGCGCTCGACCAGGTGCCGCAGATCTTCGGGCTCCATCTGCCGACGGGCGGGGAGGGCTGATGGACCTGTACCAGGAGCTCATCCTCGAGCACAGCAAGCGTCCGCACCGCGCCGGTCTGCGCGAGCCCTTCGAGGCGGAGGTGCACCACGTCAACCCCACGTGTGGGGACGAGGTGACGGTGCGCGTACACGTCACCCAGGACGGGAACAGCACTGTCCTGGAGGACGTTTCCTACGATGCACTCGGTTGCTCGATCAGTGTCGCGAGTGCCTCGATGATGGCCCAGTCCGTCATCGGTGCACCGCTGGAGGAGGCCTCCAGGGTCTACGAAGCGGTGCGGACCATGCTCACGAGCAAGGGCTCCGACGCAGGGGACGAGGACGTCATCGGTGACGGCATCGCCCTCGCCGGAGTCGCGAAGTACCCCGCACGAGTCAAGTGCGCGCTGCTGGGCTGGATGGCCCTCGAGGACGCGCTCGCCCAGTCAGGACACGCACTCCGTGCCCATCAGGCCACACAGGAAGGACACCGGTCATGACCGCAGCTCCCATGCCGAGCAACGTCGCAGACGTCGAGGAGGCTCTGCGCGATGTCGTCGACCCCGAGCTCGGGATCAACATCGTCGACCTCGGTCTGGTCTACGGCATCACCGTCGACCCGCAGAACCACGCCGTCATCGACATGACGCTCACCTCCGCGGCCTGCCCGCTCACCGACGTCATCGAGGACCAGGTCCAGTCGGTCCTCGACGGACTCGTCTCCTCGCACCGGATCAACTGGGTCTGGATGCCCCCGTGGGGTCCGGACAAGATCACCGAGGACGGCCGCGAGCAGCTGCGCGCCATCGGCTTCAACATCTGAGACCTCGCCCTCCGCACCCGGACACCGGCCGAGCACGCGACACGTGAGCCCGATCCACGTGCGCACCCACGACTCATGACCCGCGTCGTGAGTGTTCCGGTCGAGCGGTACCCCGGCTGGCTCGAGCGCTTCACCGCCAACAACCCGGACGGACCCCAGCGGATCCTCTCGGTGGCGGAGCCGCTGCCGACACCACTCGTCATCCTCCTCATCCGCAGGGGAGGGTATGCGGTGGCCGTCCTCGGCGGGTCCGGTCGCCTCGGGCACAAGGTCGGGAAGCGCCACGTCCAGTCCCGTACGGCTGCCGGCGGCTGGAGCCAGCAGCGCTTCGCCCGTCGGCGGGAGAACCAGGCCGACGCGCTGGTCACGGCTGTCACCGACCACCTCGACCGGCTGCTGCGCGAGAGCGGTGTGCGACCGGCAGCGCTCGTCACGGGAGGTGACCGTCGTCTCGTCGCTGCCGTGCTCGCCGATCCGCGCCTGTCCGCTCTCGCGGAGCTGCCCGGTCGGGAGTACCCGGCCATCGGGGACCCACGCCGGGACGAGCTGGACGAGATCGAACGGCGGGCCACCGCATACGAGATCGGGATCGACGACGGCTAGCCATCCCGCCAACGACGGCGGGCCACTGCATACGCGATCGGGATCGACGACGGCTAGGCGTCCTGAACCCGTCGCGCGGGCCGGCTAGAGGTCCACGCCGGCGTAGAACGCGCCGAGCCGGGCGCGCAGCCGGTTCTCGAGGTGCTCCTGAACCGCAGGAAGGGTGAGTACGTCCTCGCTCAGGCGGACCAGTGCGGCGGCGACGACCTCTACCGACAGACCCAGGTCCTCGAGCAGCTCGGCGGGGGAGTCGTCCGCGTGCTCCTCGAGGAGCGCGGCGATCGTGGCCTCGATGACAGGGCCGAAACGTCCGGAGGAGAGGACGTCGGCGACGAGGGAGACGATCCGGTCGACGATCTCCTCGACGTCCTCGTCATCGGCCAGGTCGGCGAGGTCGCCCAGCGGCCGGTGCGCCGCGGAGTCCCAGGCCTCCTCGGCGATCGCCCGGATGACGTACTCGTCGATGGTGTCCTCGAGGTAGCGACGGCTCTCCCGGAGTGTCTCGGCGATGTTGGCCTCGACGAAGGCGCTGAGCTGGGTGTCGACCGCCCGCTCGAGGCCGGGCGCTGCGTTGTTGATGCTGCGCTGCCCGAGGCGCACGAGGGACGAGGCTCCAGGGATCTTGCGGGCGAAGACGTTCTCCGTGAGCACGTAGGCCTTGACGCCCCGGTAGAGGACGTGGGCCACGAGACGGCGGTACGCCGTGCTCGAGGTGACCGTGTCGATGAGCTCGTTGCGCAGCCGCTGCTGGCGTCCGAGCGAGCCGACGAGGCCGATGACGTCCTTCTTGCGGACGAGATCGACCGGCTTCACCGGGTCCTCGCGCAGCTGCTCGCGCAGGGTCTCTGCCACCTCGGCGAGCAGTCGGGCTGTCGTCTCGGCGACCTGGAACTGCTCGACCTGCGCGGCGATGCCAGCCGCTGCGCTCCTCGCTGGCGCGACGTCGGCGAGCGTGACCGAGGCGAGCCACGCATACAGGGCCCGGACCTCGTCGGCGACCGTGTCCGCCAGCCCGGTCGTCCAGCGCTCCATCTCGAAGGCCACGTGGGCCTCGAGCAGCGCAGCCTGGGCAGGCGTGAGCTCGGGAGTGCTGATCAGGTCACCCAACGCTCAGTTGACGGACTGCACGGCGAAGGTGTCGCACTGGTTCAGGTCGCCGGTCTTGTAGCCCTGGAGGAACCAGCGCTGACGCGCCTCGGACGAGCCGTGTGTCCAGTTCTCCGGGGTGACCCGGCCCTGGGTGCGTTCCTGGATGTTGTCGTCCCCGACTGCTGCGGCCGCGGAGAGGGCGTCGCGGATCTGGTCGTCCGTGAGGGGCTTCAGGAACGGCTCGTCCGTGCCGGGGGCAGGCGTCGTGGCGGCATGCTGGGCCCACACGCCCCCGAGGCAGTCGGCCATGAGCTCGATCCGCACGGCACCGGACTCGGCGCCCTGCGGGTCCTGCTGGGCCCGGCCGAGGAGGCCGAGCTGGTCCTGTAGGGCGTGGCCGAACTCGTGCGCGACGACGTACATCTGGGCGAGCGGGCCGCCCTGGGCGCCGAACTGGCTCTCGAGGAGCTGGAAGAAGTCGGCGTCGATGTAGATGCTCTGGTCGAGCGGGCAGTAGAACGGGCCGACCTGGTTCGACGCCGTGCCGCACGCCGACTGGGTCTGGCCCTGGAAGAGGACGAGGGTGGGTTCGCGCCACTCCCGGCCGTAGCGGGGGAGCTCGGAGGCCCAGAACGCCTGGATCGAGTTCTCGGCGCCGACCATGCGGCACCAGATGTCCTCGTTGGCGTCCTTCCCTTCCTTGCACTCCGCGATGAGCGAGTCGTTCGCCTCGCCTGCGGTGTCCACCCGGCCACCCGAGGTGTCCTGGGGCACCTGCACCTGGTCGGGGCTGATGCCGAGGAACATGAGGATGAGGGTGAGGATGAGGCCGCCGATGCCGCCCCCGATGACCAGTCCGCCCGGGCCGCCCCGGCCGCCACCGCCCGTGCGGATCCGGGAGGTGTCGAGCCGGACGTTCTCGTTGAAGCTCATCTGCTGCCTTTCGACCACGCGGGCTGTCGCCGGTGCGTCAACCGTGCCTCGCTAGCGCACTTAGACTAGGCCATTGCGTGCCTTCCGGCGCCGACCCGACGCGCGTCGGGTGCCTACTGCCGCCGGCCGCGCTCACCGAACCCACATCCCGCTATCCGAAGAAGTACGTGTCCTCATGATCACCGCCACCGACATCGAGCTGCGGGCCGGCTCGCGCCTGCTGCTCCAGCACGCGAGCTTCCGCATCGCACCGGGGGACCGGGTGGGGCTCGTCGGACGCAACGGAGCCGGGAAGACCACCTTGACCAAGGTCCTCGCCGGGGTGGGGCAGCCGGCGTCGGGCACCGTCACCCGCTCCGGCACGGTCGGCTACCTCCCGCAGGACCCGCGCACCGGCGACCTCGACGTCCTGGCCAGGAACCGGATCCTCGGAGCCCGCGGGCTGGACCGCATCGTCGCGGAGCGGGCCAAGGCCGAGCAGCGCATGGCGAGCGCGGACCCGGAGACCATGGAGAAGGCCATGCGTCGGTATGCGCGGCTCGAGGCCGAGTTCGAGGCCGCCGGCGGCTATGCGGCCGAGTCCGAGGCGGCCGCCATCGCGGCGGCGCTCGGTCTGGACGCGCGGGTCCTGGGCCAGCCACTGCATACCTTGTCCGGCGGGCAGCGGCGGCGCGTCGAGCTGTCCCGGATCCTCTTCAGCGGGGCGCAGACGCTGCTCCTCGACGAGCCGACGAACCACCTGGACGCGGACTCAATCGGCTGGCTGCGGGACTGGCTGGCCTCCTACAAGGGAGGTCTCGTCGTGATCTCGCACGACGTCGACCTGCTCGGCAAGGTCGTCAACCGGGTGTTCCACCTCGATGCCAACCGGGAGGAGCTCGACGTCTACAACGTGGGCTGGAGCGCCTACCTGGTCCAGCGGGAGACCGACGAGCGGCGGCGCAAGCGGGAGCTGGCGAACGCGCAGAAGAAGGCGGCCGCCCTCATGGCGCAGGCCGACAAGATGCGCGCGAAGGCCACCAAGGCCGTCGCGGCACAGAACATGGCCCGACGGGCCGAGCGCATGCTCGCCGGGGTCGAGGGAGTGCGGTCGGCGGACAAGGTGGCGAAGCTGCGCTTCCCGTCGCCCGCACCGTGCGGGAAGACACCGCTGCGGGCCGAGGGTCTCTCCCGGTCCTACGGCTCGCTCGAGGTCTTCACCGACGTCGACCTCGCGATCGACCGCGGCTCGCGCGTCGTCGTCCTGGGCCTGAACGGAGCCGGCAAGACCACGCTGCTGCGGATCCTCGCCGGTGTGGACCATGCCGACACCGGGGAGGTCCAGGCCGGGCACGGCCTCAAGCTCGGCTACTACGCCCAGGAGCACGAGAACCTCGACGTCGACCGGACGGTCCTGGAGAACATGAAGTCGGCGGCGCCCGACCTCGGCGAGACCGAGGTGCGCAAGGTGCTCGGCTCGTTCCTCTTCACCGGTGACGACGTGGAGAAGCCGGCGGGGGTCCTGTCCGGTGGGGAGAAGACGCGCCTGTCCCTGGCGCTGCTCGTCGTCTCCTCGGCGAACGTGCTGCTGCTCGACGAGCCGACGAACAACCTCGATCCCGCCTCGCGTGAGGAGATCCTCGGCGCGCTGCGTACCTATGAGGGTGCCGTCATCCTCGTCACCCACGACGAGGGCGCCGTCGACGCCCTCGAGCCCGAGCGGGTCCTGCTCCTGCCCGACGGTGTCGAGGACCTCTGGGGCGCCGACTACCGGGACCTGGTGGCGCTCGCATGAGCTCGTCCCCCTGGCAGATGATGCACTCCCTCACGAGGGACTCCAACGTGCGGGACGTCCAGCTCGCCGAGGGCACCGTCCGGCGCGTGCTCGGCTATGCGCGACCGCACGCGCGTGCGATCGCCGTCTTCCTCGTCCTCGTCGTCGTGAGCTCCGTGCTCGTCGTCGCCATCCCGCTGCTCCTCCAGCGGCTCATCGACGACGGGGTCATCCCCGGCAACTCCGCTCTCGTCGTGCGCATCGCGCTCATCGTGGCCGGCATCGCGGTCCTCGAGGCCGTGCTCACGATGGCGGAGCGCTGGTTCTCGGCGCGGATCGGTGAGGGGCTGATCTATGCCCTGCGCACCGAGGTGTTCGGCCACGTCCTGCGTCAACCCATCGCCTTCTTCACCCGGGCCCAGACGGGTGCCCTCGTGAGCCGCCTCAACAGCGACGTCATCGGGGCCCAGCAGGCGTTCACCACGGTGCTCTCCAGTGTCGTGAGCAACGCGATCTCGCTCGTGCTCATCATCGCGGCGATGATGACCCTCTCCTGGCAGCTCACGCTCGGCGCGCTCGTGCTCGTGCCGTTCTTCCTCGTGCCGGCCCGGATCATGGGGCGGCGGCTCGCCGGTCTCTCGCGCGAGCAGATGCGGCTCAACGCCGACATGGGCACCACGATGACCGAGCGGTTCAACGTCGCGGGCGCCCTCCTCGTCAAGCTCTTCGGCCGTCCCGAGGTCGAGGACGCGGAGTACGCCCAGCGGGCCGCCGGGGTCCGCGACATCGGCGTGCGGATCGCGCTCAACCGCTCGTTCTTCTTCGTCGCGCTGTCGCTGACCGCGTCCCTCGCGACGGCGATGGTCTACGGGTTCGGCGGCGTCATGGCCGTCAACGGCGAGCTGCAGGTGGGGACCCTCGTCGCTCTCACCGCTCTGCTCGCCCGCCTCTACGGCCCGCTGACCGCGATGTCGAACGTCCGCGTGGACATCATGACGGCGCTCGTCTCCTTCGAGCGGGTGTTCGAGGTGCTCGACCTCGAGCCGCTCGTCGCGGAGGCGCCTGACGCCGTGGCGATCCCGCCGGGACCGGTGGAGCTCGAGGTCGACTCTGTCTCGTTCCACTACCCAGGTGCCGACGAGGTGTCGCTGGCATCGCTGGAGTCGGTCGCCCACGGGGACCGCCGGGGGAGTGGACCGGTCCTCACGGACATCAGCTTCACGGTCGAGCCGGGGCAGACCGTCGCCCTCGTGGGACCCTCGGGCGCCGGGAAGACGACGATCACGGCGCTGGTCGCGCGGCTCTACGACCCCTCGAGCGGGGAGGTGCGCATCAACGGCGTGCCCCTCACGAGGGCGACCGAGGAGTCCCTGCGCTCGGTCGTGGGGATGGTCACCCAGGAGGCGCACCTCTTCCACGACACCATCCGGGCCAACCTCCTGTATGCGCGACCAGGGGCCACGGAGCAGGAGCTGTGGTCGGTGCTCGAGCAGGCGCAGATCCGCTCGCTCGTCGAGGCGCTCCCGGAAGGGCTGGACACGGTCGTCGGCGACCGGGGACACCGCCTGAGCGGGGGCGAGAAGCAGCGGATCGCGCTGGCGCGACTCCTGCTCAAGGCTCCCGGGCTCATCATCCTCGACGAGGCGACCGCCCACCTGGACAGCGAGTCGGAGGCCGCAGTCCAGCGGGCGCTGGACGAGGCCCTGGAGTCCCGCACCGCGCTCGTCATCGCCCACCGGCTCTCCACGGTCCGTGCAGCCGACCAGATCCTCGTCATCGACGACGGCCGCATCGTCGAGAGGGGCACCCATGCGGCCCTGCTCGGCCGCAGCGGGCTGTACGCAGACCTGTACCGGACCCAGTTCGCCAAGTAGGGCAGCGAGCGCGGGCTTCTGCCGCCATACGTGGCGGATCTCACACCGGCGGAGGCCGGTGGGTGCGCAGCGCCTTACATTGAAAGGGTGCCCAGTCATACACAGGGGGGTTCTCTCGGCGTGGAACGTGCGGCGCCGCGCACCCTCGAGCTCCACGGCCAGCAGCTGTCCTATACGGACACCGGCACCGGACCGGTCCTCCTCTTCATCCACGGGATCCTCGGATCGCAGCGCCAGTGGGGCAAGCTCGTCGACCGGCTCGACGACAACGAGCGCGTCATCGTGCCGGACCTCTTCGGCCACGGTGAGTCCTCGAAGCCGACGGGCGACTACTCGCTGAGCGCCCATGCCGCGACGTTGCGGGACCTGCTCGACCACCTCGGGGTGAGCCGGGTGACCCTCGTCGGGCACTCGCTGGGTGGGGGCATCGCGATGCAGTTCCTCTATCTCTTCCCCGAGCGCGTGGAGCGGCTCGTCCTCGTGGCAAGTGGTGGCCTCGGACGCGAGGTGAACCTCGTGCTGCGCTCGGCCACCCTCCCCGGCGCCGAGCAGGTGCTCAGCCTCGCCGCTGCGAAGCCGGTCCTCTCGCGGCTGCAGGCCCTCGGCCAGGGGCTCGGGAAGATCGGATTCCGGCCTGGCTCGGACCTGCGAGCGGTCTGGTACGGCTTCGCCTCGCTGGGCGACGCGGAGAGCCGGCGGGCCTTCCTCGCGACGACCCGGTCCGTCATCGACCTCGGGGGTCAGAGCATCAGCGCCCATGAGCGCCTGGAGAGCATGCCACCGATTCCGACCCTGATCATCTGGGGCACCAAGGACCGGATGATCCCGACATGGCACGCCCTCGCCGCCCAGCGGTCCATCCCGCACTGCCGGGTCGAGCTGTTCGACAATGCTGGCCACTTCCCGCACCTCGACGACCCAGACCGGTTCGCAGCCCTGGTGAGGGGCTTCGTCCGCGAGTGCGGCTAACCTCCGAGAACGGTTGGGATCGTCGCGCCGGGTACAACGCCGGCTACTGAGGGCAAGGGCCGTCAGAGGCACGGCGCGTCAGTCAGGACCCGCCCGGATCAGTACGTGGCTCGTCGGTGCGACGGTTGCCTTCGGCCGGGATCCCGTCCGCATCGCGCAGCATCGCGGCCAGGTGCATGAGGTTCCAGGACAGGATGCGGGTGTTGCGTCGGGTGAAGTCATTCTCGGGGCCACCGGATCCCTCGTCGAGATAGGAGGGACCCGGCCCTACCTCGCCGATCCACCCGGCGTCCGCCTGGGGCGGGATGAGATAGCCGAGGTGCTGCAGAGAGTAGAGAACGTTCATCGACACGTGCTTGATGCCGTCCTCGTTACCCGTGACGATGACCCCGCCGACCTTCCCGTAGAACACGGACTGGCCCTTGTCGTTCAGCTCATCCGAGATCGCGTAGAGGCGCTCGATGACCCGCGTGCAGACGCTGGACTTGTCGCCGAGCCAGATCGGTGTGCCGATGACGAGGATGTCCGCGGTGAGGATGCGGCGGGCGAGAGCGGGCCAGTCGTCGCGCTTCCAGCCGTGCTCGCGCATATCGGGATGCACGCCGGGGGCGATGTCGTGGTCGACGGCCCGAATCGGGTCGACGTCCACCCCCTGGCTGCGCAGGATCCGCGCACTGACCTCCATCAGTCCCTCGGTGTGCGAGAGCTCGGGCGAGCGCTTGAGCGTGCAGTTGACGAAGGCAGCCCGCAGGCCACCGAACCGCGTGCCCGACGTCATGACCTGCCTCTCCCAGCTCGTCGGTCCAACTCGACGGTGCCGACCCTACCGGTGCGAGCATGCCTACGGCGGGTTGACGACCAGGGGAGCGCGCCTAGGAGTCCTCCTCGTCCCAGCGCGACAGCTTCTTCCGGCGCTTGCGCTCCGCCCGCTCCCGTTCTCGCGCGGCCGCTGCCTCGGGATCACGGGCGAACTCCTCCTCGCGTAGCTCGCGTCGGACGCCGAGGACGACGAACGCATACCCCAGCGCCATGGTGATCCACCACTGGATGGCGTAGGCCTGGTGGGCCCCGAGCGAGCGGTCCGGCGGCTCGAGGGGGAGCAGGCCCGAGTCGGCCTGGCCGGCGGCCGTGGCCTCACTCTGGGCGCGCACGAAGGCCGGCGCGACGTCCCTGCCGACCTCGCTCCTGATGTCCTGCTCCTCGATGGAGGCGACCTGCCCGGCGGGCAGCTCGCGGTCGAGGGAGCGCTCGTAGGGGCGGACCCAGCCGATCACCGTGACCTCCTCGCCTGGTGGGGGCTCGATCTCGGGGAGCACCGCCGCCCCCTCCCGCGAGTTCTGCACCCAGCCACGGTCCACGACGACGAGCCCGTTGTCCGCCGTGTCGAGCAGGCCGAGCACCTCGTAGCCGTAGACCCCGTCGTTCGGCCGGTTCCGCACGAAGAGCTGCTCCGGCGCATAGGTCCCCGTCACCTCGACCCGCGTCCAGTCCGTCCCGGGACGGAGGCCCTCACCATCGACGACCTCGCCGAAGGCGACCGGCTCGGCAGCGTAGTTGCGGTCCAGCGTGGCGTTCCGCTCGGACTTGCCCTCGTAGCGGCTCCACTGCCACTGGCCGAGGAAGTAGCAGGCCACGGCGAAGACGGTGGCCAGCGCCAGCCCGCCGATCCACTTGGGTCGCGAGAGGCGGCGCAGGACATCCTTCATCAGTCGTCAGGGTACGTGGGCCCTCCCACGTCGTAGGGTGGAGGGTATGCACCGCCCGCCCGAGACGCTCCCGCTGGCCGACCGCTATGGTCGGGTCGCGCGGGACCTGCGGGTCTCCGTGACAGACCGCTGCAACCTGCGCTGCACGTACTGCATGCCTGCCGAGGGCCTGCCGTGGCTGCCCAAGCCGGAGATGCTCACCGACGACGAGCTGATCCGCCTGGTCGGCATCTTCGTCGGCCTGGGGGTCACCCAGGTGCGACTCACCGGTGGCGAGCCGCTGCTCAGGCGTAGCCTGGTCGACCTGGTCGCCCGGATGGCGGCCCTGGAACCCAGGCCCAAGCTCGCCCTGACGACCAACGGGGTCGGACTCGAGCGGCTTGCCGGGCCGCTGGCGGAGGCCGGTCTGGACCGCGTCAACGTCAGCCTCGACACCATCGACCGGGAGGAGTTCCAGGCCCTCACGCGGCGGGACCGCCTCCAGGACGTGGAGAAGGGTCTGGCTGCCGCGGCCGAAGCGGGGCTGACGCCGGTCAAGGTGAACGCCGTCGCGATGCGAGGGATCAACGACGGCTCGGTGGTCGAGGTCCTGCAGTGGTGCATCGACCGCGGCTACGAGCTGCGCTTCATCGAGCAGATGCCTCTCGACGCCCAGCACATGTGGCAGTCGACGTCGATGGTCACAGCGGAAGAGGTCCACGCCCGGCTGTCCGAGCGCTTCACGCTCACGGCGCTGCCGGAGGAGAGCCGGGGGAGTGCGCCTGCGGAGCGGTTCCTCGTCGACGGCGGACCCGCGACGGTCGGGATCATCGCGAGCGTCACCCGACCCTTCTGCGGAGCCTGTGACCGCACCCGCCTCACCGCGGACGGCCAGGTGCGTAACTGTCTCTTCTCCCGTCGTGAGACCGACCTGCGCGGACCTATGCGGGACGGCGCGAGCGACGAGGAGCTGGCTGCTCTCATCAACGGTGAGATGTGGGTCAAGGCGCGGGGCCACGGAATAGGCAGCGACGGATTCACCCAGCCGGACCGACCGATGTCCGCCATCGGCGGCTGACTCGACTCGGGGCCGCTGCCTGGATGCCGGAGACCGCCGGCTACGAGCCCAGGTGCCGCTTCGGGCTGACCGGCTGCTGCACGGTCGAGACGCTGAGGGCGCGTGGCTTGACGGCGTTGGCGATGACGACGGCGAAGAGCGGCAGGAACACTGCGGCCGCCACCAGGGTCCACCGCACCCAGCCGCTCGTGACGGCCGCACCGAGGAAGCACACCACGCGCAGGCTCATCGAGATGAGGTACTTGCGCATTCGGACGACCTGCTCCTGGTGGAGCGGAGGGCGCGCAGTCGTGATGCTCTGCGCAGTGGGTCGGTCCTTCACCCCCACAGGCTACGCCTGCGCGCTGGGAGCCCCGACCGGGTGACCGCCCGGTCCGTCGTCTGCGCGTGCTTGCACCCGGCGTGACCCGCACTCCGGCACGCCGGTCAGGGCAGCGGCGGAAGTTACCTATTGGTAGTCCACTAGCGTTGCCTCCCATGAGTACCGGCGAAGTCGAGCAGAGATTCACCGCCCTGGTCACGGGCGGCAACCGGGGGATCGGTCTGGCCATCGCGCAGCGGTTGCGCGCCGCCGGCCACGACGTGGTCGTGGCCTCCCGCTCCGGCGAGGCCCCGGACGGCCTGCAGGCGGTGGCCTGCGACGTGAGCGACACCGCCTCGGTCGACACCGCCTTCACGGCCGCCGAGGCGCTACTCGGGCGCACGGTTGACGTCGTCGTGGCGAACGCGGGCATCACGAAGGACACCTTGCTCATGCGCATGACCGACGAGGAGTTCGAGACAGTCGTCGACACCAATCTGGCCGGCGCGTTCCGGGTCGCCCGGCGAGCGGTGAAGGGCATGATCCGGGCTCGCCGGGGCCGGATCATCTTCATCTCCAGCGTTGTCGGCCTCTACGGGTCTCCCGGACAGGCGAACTACGCGGCGAGCAAGGCCGGGCTCGTGGGCCTGGCGCGCTCGATCAGTCGGGAGCTGGGCGGTCGTGGCATCACCGCGAACGTCGTCGCCCCGGGCTTCATCGAGACGGACATGACGGCCGAGCTGCCGCCGGACCGTCGCGAGGCGTACCAGGAGGCCATTCCGGCCGGACGATTCGGCGCGACCGAGGACGTCGCGGCTGCCGTCGCCTTCCTCGCCTCCGCCGATGCCGGGTACATCACCGGCGCCGTCATCCCGGTCGACGGCGGCCTGGGCATGGGCCACTGACGAGAGACGAAAGGACAGCACATGACCACGAACCTCCTGCAGGGCAGGACCATCCTCGTCACCGGCGTCCTGATGGACACCTCGATCGCCTTCCACGTCGCGCGCATCGCCCAGGAGCAGGGCGCTCAGGTGGTGCTCACCTCCTTCGGGCGGACGATGCGGATCACCCAGGCGATCGCGAAGCGGTTGCCGAATACCCCGCCGGTGGTGGAGCTCGATGTGACGAACGAGGACCATCTCGCCGCCCTCGCCGGTGCCGTGGGAGAGCACGTGCCTCACCTCGACGGGGTGCTGCACTCCATCGGCTTCGCACCTCCTGCTGCCTTCAGCTTCATGGACGCCACCTGGGCGGACGTGAGCACGGCACTGCACACCTCTGCCTACTCGCTGAAGTCCCTCGCTCAGGCGGCGCTCCCGCTCCTCAAGGAGAAGGGCTCTGTCGTCGGCCTGACCTTCGATGCGAAGTTCGCCTGGCCGGTGTACGACTGGATGGGCGTCGCCAAGGCCGCCTTCGAGTCCACGAACCGGTACCTCGCGCGGGACCTGGGCCGGCAGAAGGGGATCCGCTGCAACCTCGTGGCGGCTGGACCGATCCGGACCACCGCTGCCAAGTCGATCCCGGGCTTCGAGGCCTTCGAGAACACCTGGGACAACCGGGCTCCCCTCGGCTGGGACGTCAACGACCCTGAGCCGGCGGCGCTGGCCTGTGTCGCCCTGCTCTCCGACCTCTTCCCGGCGACGACCGGCGAGATCGTGCACGTCGATGGTGGCGTCCACGCGATGGGTCAGTAGCAGAGGCGAGAACCGGAGTCTGCTGGCCGTCGAGGGCACAGCAACGGGCCGGGGTGCAGGGATTCCCTGCGCCCCGGCCCGAGCCGTTCACCTCTCAGGCCGCGGGTGCGACCGTCAGGTGAACTACGGCGCCAGCGTCACAACGCTGAAGTCGTTGGTCGCCGCGGAGTAGTGCCGTAGCAGCAGACCGGTCTCGGTCGACGGCCCGGCATCAACGTTCGTCGAGACGTCGAGCGTGGCGCGGCCCTTGGCGGGGACCGTCACCTC
>JAAYCP010000297.1 GCA_012729695.1 Actinomycetales bacterium
CGGCGCGGTGGGGAGACCTTTCGACCGCCACTCACCGTTCTACTTCGGGTTCTTCGCGACGATCGGCGGCCTGCTGGCGTGGATGCTCTTCCGCGGCCTGGGCCAGCTGACGACGACCTTCACGATCCTCATCGTCGCCTTCTTCCTCACTCTCGCCCTGGACCCGATGGTCCAGTTCCTCGTCACCAAAGGGCTGAGCCGGGCCTGGTCGGTGCTCGTCGTCTTCGCCGGAGTCATTGCGGCCTGCGTCCTCATCGGAGTCGTCGTCGTCCCGCCCGTGGTCTCGGAGGGCAGCGCCCTGCTCGGCCAGGCACCGGAGTACTTCAACCAGGTCGTCAACACCCCCTGGATCCAGCAGCTCGACCAGGACTACCAGGTCTTCGAGCGCGCCCAGGGGGAGCTGACCAAGCGGATCCAGGACGGCAGCCTCGTCGGGCAGCTCTTCGGCGGGGTGCTCGGCGCCGGCAAGGTGGTCGTCAACGGCGTCTTCCAGTTCCTCACCATTCTCATCCTCACGCTGTACTTCCTGGCCACCCTCCCCCGGATGAAGCAGGCCGCCTACGCCGCCGTCCCCGCCTCCCGCCGGCCGCGCATCATGTCCCTCTCCGAGGAGATCATGCGGCGTGCAGGGGCCTACGCCGCAGGTCAGGGAGTCGTCGCGACGATCAACGGCATCTGCAGCTTCATCCTGATGTCGATCATCGGCATCCCCTACCCTGCTGTACTCGCCGTTGTCGTCGGCCTGCTCGGCCTGATCCCGATGGTCGGCGCAACCCTCGGCGCGGGGGTCGTCACCCTCATCGCGCTGCTCAACGAGCCGAAGCAGGCAGTCATCGTCCTCGTCTACTACGTCATCTACCAGCAGATCGAGAACTACGTCATCGTGCCGCGGATCATGACCTCCACGGTCTCGGTGCCCGGCGCCCTCACGGTCGTGGCAGCCCTCGCCGGCGGCACCCTCCTCGGCGTCATCGGTGCGCTCCTGGCCATCCCGGTCGCTGCCGGTCTGCTCCTCATCTACGAAGAGGTCCTGCTCCCCCGCCAAGCGGAGCACTAGCGCCTCGGGCGAGCCGCGCATACCCGGCCTGGATGCGGCACGGCTCACGCGAGCCCGCCGAGTCCGGGCCATCAAGCGCGTATGCGCGGACCACTGGGACGAGCCGCCGCCCAGCCCGTATGCGCGGCGGACTCAGACGAACGCGTCCAGACTCACCCGGGCCGGGTGACGGCGACCGGCGATGTCGACCTCCCACCTCCCGGCGTCGACCCCCTCGGCCATGACGGGCTCGCCCGCCTCCACGGAGGCGATGCCGACCGCAGCGCCGAGCGTCCACCCGTAGGAGGCCGCGCGCACGTCGCCGACCGGGACCCCGTCGCGCAGCAGGACCTCGGCCTCGAAGAGCATCGGCTCGGGATCGCGGAGGACCACGCTCACGAGGCGTGACCTCGGCTCACCCCGCTCGAGCTCCTCGCGGTACGCCTCGAGCCCGATGAAGCCCCCCGGCTTGTCGAGATCGGTCACCCAGTGGAGTCCGGCGGTGAGGGGCGTGTCGGTGTTGTCGATGTCGTGGGCATAGTCACGGTATCCCTTCTCGATGCGCAGGCTCGCGACCGCCTTCAGGCCCACTGGGCGGATACCGAGATCAGCGCCGGCCGCCATCAGGGTGTCGTAGACCGCGAGCGCAGCCGACCGCGGGACGAGGAGCTCGACGCCGAGCTCGCCCACATAGCTCATCCGGGTGGCGCGCACCGGGTGCCCGGCGAGCGAGATCATCCTCGAGTCACGGAAGCGGAGGGCGGTTGCGGACACGTCGTCCTCAGCCACCCGGGCGAGCACCTCCCGGGAGCGCGGACCCTGGAGACACAGCAGCGCGGCGTCGTGGGTCTCGTCGCTGATCGTGACGTCGGCTCCCTCCGGGACGGCCCGGCGCAGGAGGGCCAGCGTGTGTCCCACGGTGTTGTCGGAGGTGATGACGAGGAAGTCCTCCTCCCCGCGCCTGGTCACCGTCACGTCGGCCTCGATGAAGCCGTGCTCGTTGAGCCACTGCGTGTACGTGATCCGGTCCGTGGGTCCGGCGACCCGCGCCGTCGAGAGTCGCTCGAGCACGGCGGCGGCGTCTGCTCCGCGGACGGCCAGCTTGCCCATGAAGGACATGTCGATCAGCCCGACGGCACCGCGCACAGCCGTGTGCTCCTCGCGCCACGTCTCCCACCAGGGCGCGCGCTCCCAGCTGGGTTCCGCCACGGCTTGGACGCCCGGTCCGGCGAACCAGTCGGCACCTTCCCAACCACTCACGTCGCGGAGGAAGCCGCCCTGCTCGACGAGGCGGTCGTGGACCGGAGACCTCAGCACGCCACGGGAAGTGGCGAGCTGGACGCCCGGGGGGTGCGCCGCATACACCTTGCCGAGGATCTCGGCGGTCCGCGCCTCCCGGTGCGAGGGCTCGAGCTGCCAGGGCTGGAACCGGTCCACGGTGAACCCGGTGACGTCCGCACCCGGGTCGCCGGTCGCGATCCAGTGCGCCATGATGCGTCCCCAGCCGCCGCTGGAGAGGATGCCGACCGAGTTCAGGCCGGCGCAGACGAAGTAGCCCCGGATCCCCGGCGCCTCGCCCACGGCGGGTCGCAGGTCGGGGGTGAACGACTCCGGTCCGCAGAACAGTGTGCGGATCCCGACACCGTGCGTGGCTGGCACCCGGGCGAGCGCCGTCTCGACGAACGGCTCCATCCGGTCCATGTCGAAGGGGATCGTCCCGAAGGAGAAGTCTTCGGGCACCCCGTCCACCCGCCAGGCCGCGGCGCGGGGCTCGAAGAGACCGACCATCATGCCGCCGCCCTCCTCCCGGTAGTAGCCGAAGCTCGACGGGTCCTCGAAGACGGGGTGGTCCGCGGTGAGCCCGTCGATGGTGTCGGTGATGAGGTAGTAGTGCTCGGCCGCCTGGTTGGGGATGACCACGGCGTTTCGCTCGCCGAGCTGGCGGGCCCACATGCCGGCGCAGTTGACCACGACCTCGCACTCGATGTCCCCGGAGGCGGTCCGCACGCCGGTCACGGTCTCCAGGTGGTCACCTGCCTGGGTGAGCACCCGCTCCACCGCGACCCCCTCGACGACCGTGACGCCCAGGCGCCGGGCGCCCGCCGCATACGCCATCGTGAGGTCGACCGGATTGACCCGGCCGTCCCCCGGGACCCAGATGCCGGCCCGGAGACCGGTGAAGTCCGCGAAGGGGAAGAGCTCGGCCATCTCGGCAACGGAGATCTCCTCGCACTCCAGGCCGAGGCGGCGCTGGAACACCGCGGCCCTCCGGTACTCCTCGAGGCGCACCGAGTCCGCGGCGGCCTCGATGAGGCCGACCTGGCGGAAGCCGGTCTCCATCCCCGTCTCGGCCGGCAGCCGCTTGAGCAGCTCGCGGGTGTAGAGCCGGATCTCGGTCGCTGTGGTCGACGTGGACCCGAACGTCGTCATCAGTCCGGCCGCGTGCCACGTCGTGCCGCTCGTGAGCCGGTCCCGCTCGAGCAGGACGACGTCGGTGACTCCCTCGTGCGCGAGGTGGTACGCGATGGAGGTGCCGATCGCACCGCCTCCGATGATGACGACGCGGGCGCGGGCGGGAAGACCTGAAGTCATGGGGTGAGGGTATCGACGGGCCTGCCCGGCGGCGACGGCGGATACCACCGAGTCGCCTCTCCTTCCGACTCCTAGACTCAGCAGGTGGCCGGACCCCTCTTCGTACTCGCTGCAGCGGTGCTGTGGGGACTCATCGGCGTGCAGTCCGCGGAGCTCCTCGACGCAGGGCTGAGCCCGTACGAGATCGCCTTCTGGCGGGCCATGATCGCGGCCGCCCTCTTTGCGGGACTCGCGTCGGTCACCGGTGGTCTGCGCCTGCCGCGAGGCCGGGACATCCCCATGCTGGGTGGGTTCGCCCTCGTCGGGGTGACCCTGTTCTACACCGCCTACACCCTCGCCGTGCAGAGCGGCGGAGTGAGCCTGGCCGCGATCCTGCTCTACACCGCGCCCGCGATCGTCGCGGTGCTGGCCCACTTCGCCCTCGGGGAGCGGCTCACCCTCGTCAAGGTCGGCCTGGTCGGGCTCACTCTGGTCGGGGTCGTCCTGGTGTCCCTGAGCGGCGGCGGTGGAGTGAGGGTATCGGTCGCCTCGGTCGGTTGGGGGCTGGCGTCGGCGTTCGGGTACTCCACGTACTACCTCATCGGGAAGTGGGCACTGCGTCGCTGGACGGCGCCGGCCATGTATGCAGTGGTCCTGCCGGTCGGCGGCCTCGCCCTCCTGCCGTGGGTCACCTTCGCGGACAAGGGGTTTCGCGAGTGGCTGCTCATCGGGAGCCTCGCGGTCCTCTCGACCTTCCTCGCCTATGCCCTGTATGCGGCGGGCCTGGCCCGCATGCAGGCCTCCCGGGCCGTCGTGGTTGCGACCATCGAGCCGGTCGTGGCGGCGCTCACCGGCGCGGTGGTCCTCGGCGAGCGACTCGGCCCGTGGGCGATCGTCGGAGGCGGGTGCGTCATCGCCGCCGCGGCGGCCGCGGGTGGCAGCGGCCGACGACGGCGGTCAGGACGTCTGGCGGCAGCCGGGTCTGCCGGCGGGGAGCACTGACCGACGCGAGAGGGTCGGCCCGTCGAGGCAGACTTTCTGCCCGCCGACGGCCCGCCCCTCTCGGCGTCGACTCAGCTGTAGGTCCGGAAGCCGCGTCCGGTCTTGCGGCCGAGGTAGCCGGCGGTGACGAGGTGCTCGAGCAGCGGCGCCGGAGCGAAGCCGGGCTCGCGGAACTCGACGTAGAGCTCGCGCTGGATCGCCAGGGACACATCGAGACCGACGACGTCGAGCAGCTCGAACGGACCCATCGGCAGGGCCAGTCCGGTCTTGCACGCGGTGTCGATGTCATCCGCTGAGGCGTAGTTTGCCTCGAGCATCTTGATCGCGTCGTTGAGGTACGGGAAGAGCAGCGCGTTGACGATGAAGCCGCTGCGGTCGCCGCAGGTGACGGCGACCTTGCCGAGCTTGCCGCACAGGTCCTGGACCGTGGCGACGACGTCGGGGGACGTCGCGACCGTGTGCACGACCTCGACGAGCTTCATGATCTGCGCCGGGTTGAAGAAGTGCATCCCGACGACGTCCTCGGGCCGCGAGGTGACCTTCGCGCAGTCGATGATCGGCAGCGAGGACGTGGTCGTCGCGAGGATGGCTCCGGGCTTGCAGATCCGGTCCAGGTCGCGGAAGAGCTCCTGCTTGATCGCCAGGTCCTCGGCGATCGCCTCGACGACGATGTCGACGTCGGCGAGCGCCTCCCGCGTCGTGGAGGCGGTGATCCGACCGAGGAGCGCCTCGGCGTCCTCGGCGGTCATCCGCCCCTTGTCGATCGCCCGCGCGTTGTTCTTCTCGATCGCGGCCCGCACAGCGGCGACCTTGTCGTCGCCACGCGCGACATAGACGACCTCGTAGCCGGCCTTGGCGAACACCTCGATGATGCCCGTCGCCATGGTTCCCGATCCGACGACACCCACCTTCGCGATCGGACGAAGGGCCACACCGACGGGCAGGCCGTTGCTCGGGGTCTGGTCATCGGGGACGACGACCGGGCTGCCGGGCTCCTCGTACGTGTAGAACCCGCGGCCGCTCTTGCGCCCGAGCAGGCCCGCGCTGACCATCTGCTTGATGATCGGCCGGGGGGCGTGCAGACGATCCCGGCCCTGCTTGTACATCGTGTCGAGGATCTCGTAGGCGGTGTCCAACCCGATGAGGTCGAGCAGGGCCAGGGGGCCCATGGGGTAGCCGCACCCGAAGCGCATGGCTGCGTCGAGGTCCTCGCGGGTGGCGTACTTGCTCTCGTACATCGCCACGGCGTGGTTGAGGTAGCCGAAGAGGAGGGCGTTGGCAATGAAGCCGGCCCGGTCGCCGACGACGACCGGCTTCTTCCCGATCCGCTCGGCCAGCGCCTTGACGTCCTCGAAGACGTCGTCGGCGGTGATGACGGTGCGGATCACCTCGACGAGCTGGAGGACGGGAGCGGGATTGAAGAAGTGCATCCCGACGACGCGCTTGGGGTTGTGGGTCACGACGGCGATCTCGGTGACCGGCAGCGACGAGGTGTTCGTCGCGAGGATGGCCTCCGGCCGGACGATCTCGTCGAGCCTGGTGAAGATCTGCTTCTTCAGCTCAAGGCTCTCCGGCACGGCCTCGACGACGAGGTCGGCGGGGGCCAGGTCGGCCAGGTCGGTCGTGTAGCGGATCCGGGCGTGCAGGGCGCCGTGGGTCTCCTGGTCGAGCTTGCCGCGGCTGAGGGCGCGGCCGGTGCTCCCTGCGATGATCCCCCTGCCGCGTTCCAGCGCCTCGTCATCGACCTCGACGGCAACGACGTCGATTCCGTTGCGAGCGAAGACCTCGACGATACCGGCACCCATGGTGCCGAGACCGACTACACCGACAGTAGAGAACTCACGAGTCATGCCCCGATCCTCGCAGAGCCCACCGGGCGGCGGCACCCGGAGTCGGCGTGACGCTCCTTACGTCCGCGGGCACGTGGGACTCCTCCCCCGTGCGTGACCTGACCAGGCATAACGCTCCGATAGCCCACCACGCCATGCGTTGCCCGTCGCGCGTGGCCCGTCCAGGTGGCGGACCCTTCGGAGAGGCGCTCGGGCGGCTACGCTGTCGAACCGTGCGCCTCGTCATTGCCCGCTGTTCCGTCGACTACGACGGTCGCCTGTCGGCGCACCTGCCGCTGGCGACCCGTCTCCTGATGGTCAAGGCCGATGGCTCGGTCCTCGTGCACAGCGACGGCGGGTCGTACAAGCCGCTGAACTGGATGCAGCCCCCGTGCGCCATGGCCGAGCTGGCCCCGGAGGAGGATGAGCTCGCCGAGGGTGTGCAGATCATCTGGAACGTCCAGCACGCCAAGTCCGAGGACCGCCTCCGCATCAAGGTCCACGAGATCCTCCACGACACCTCGCACGACCTCGGGGTCGACCCTGGCCTGGTCAAGGACGGGGTCGAGGCACACCTGCAGAAGCTCCTGGCCGAGCACATCCACACCCTCGGAGAGGGGTATGCGCTGGTCCGGCGGGAGTACATGACCCCCATTGGGCCGGTGGACATCCTCGCGAAGGATCCTCGCGGGGTCACGGTGGCCATCGAGATCAAGCGCCGCGGGGAGATCGACGGAGTGGAGCAGCTGACCCGCTACCTCGAGCTCATGAACCGCGACCCGCACCTGGCGCCGGTGACCGGCATCTTCGCGGCCCAGCAGATCAAGCCGCAGGCCCGCACGCTCGCGGAGGACCGAGGCATCAAGTGCGTTGTCCTCGACTACGACGAGCTGCGAGGCATCGACAACTCCGAGCACCGGCTGTTCTAGGGACCGCCTCTTCGGGGAGCGTCTAATCAGGACCGCTGCTCTCAGGCAGTCTCCAGCGCTCCTCTCAGGCGGTCGCAGTACACGCCGATCGACATGGACCCATGGCAGTCGGGGAGCTCGCCAGGTGCGGCACCATCTCGCTCACCCTGCGCCGGCGTCAGGTAGGCCAGTCCACGCAGCGCCAGCCGTCGTCGCCCACCTCGAGCCGCACCGGAGTGGCTGCGGGGAGAGGACGCTCCCGCGCATAGGACGTGCTCAGGTTGCCGGCCAGGGAAGGGACCGCCGCGGAGATGACCCTGCCCTCCGTCAGGACGAGCACGGTCTCCCCGCGATGGAGGTCGGCGAGCTCCTGCAACGCCTCGCGGAACTCGGCGACAAGGTCGCCCCCCGCTCCATCACTCGGCCCTCCTCCTGTCAGGCCGCCGAGGCGCCGGAGCGGGACATCGAGGACCTCGGCGCAGCGAGCAGCGGACTCGGACAGGTGCCCGGTCGACCCGACGGCCACGGCTGCCACTCGCTCGCGGCGCAGCCGTTGCGCCATGGACTGAAGCCGACCGTGCTGCTCGTCGTCGTGGGCGATGAGGAAGGTCGCCGCGCAGTGCAGGCTCACGTCTCGAGTGTGCCAGCCCGTGCGACCGAACCGCCCCGGCACGCGCGGTGCGTCTCCCACACGCAGGGCACCCACGCTTCGGGTGTGCTCGCGCGCAGTCCAGCGCCCGCA
>JAAYCP010000298.1 GCA_012729695.1 Actinomycetales bacterium
AGGATGGCGCCCGCGGACAAATTCACCGCTCAGGGGAATTCGCCACGCGCGAAGAGCGGTGAACTCACCGTGAGCGAGTCGGAACTCCACCCGGGAGCGTCCCCCGGCAGCTGTCCCCGTGACAGGAGTGCGGGAGGGCGAGCACACTGGCTGACGTGAGTGTTGCGCTCACCGAGGTCATGGTCCTCGGTACCTCGAACGACCTGGAGCTGATGGATCGGCTGGCCCGGGACCTCAGCCAGGGAGATGTTCGCGCGACTGCGAGCCCGGTGGCTGCCGACCGTCCGATCGACTCGCAGCTGGCCTCCGTCGCCGCCGCCGTGGTCCTGCTGTGGACCCGCGACGCCGCGAGCTCGGACTGGCTGCTCAAGCACGTCGACGAGGCCAGATCACGGGGACCGGTCATCGTCGGGGTGACCGACAGCCTCGATCTCCCCGGCACCATGTCGGAGATGCCCACGGTCGACATCTCCAGATGGATCAATGGCGGCGACCCGCGAGCCCTGGTGCCACTCACCGAGCTCGTCCGGGACATCAGCGGGAGCGGCGAGCCGTCAGAGTTCGTTCCCGGGTCGGCATCGGAACCGATATCGCAGTGGGAGAACGACTTCCAGACCGTCAACCAGTCCCCTCCGGCGGCCCACTCAGCGGCGACCGACGAGGAGACGAGTGAGACAGCGCCGGAGGTCTCGACGCCTGCCGCCGGTCGTCCTGCCGCCAGTCAGCTGGCCGCGCTCCGCCCAGGATCCCTCGAGCTGGTCGTCCTCGCCGAAGCGGTCGCACAGGCTCGCGGCGTCCAGGCAGGTGCCCTGGATGTCGTGCTGGCTGCGCTCCTCCGCCCGGTGGTCACCAGCCTCGATCCCGAGGAGCTGGCGGCGGGGGCGACGTACGCGCTGTACGCCGCGATCCCGGAACCCCGGAGCGACCGGCTGGAGCGCGCTCATACCGCCCTGGGCGCCGATCCGAGCGTTGCCCTCACACCAACATCACCCCCGGAGGCTGGGGCGGTGGAGAAGATCGTGAGCGGCTCCCCCGAGCTGGCCGCCCTCGTGGACGAGGCCTCCCAGTTCGCAGCCCAGGTCGCCGGACCGGTCCTGACCAAGATGGCCCCCACTGCACCACAGGTGTTCTCCCACCACCTGGTCGGAGTCGCGCTGTCGCGCACGTCCCTGCCCCTACCCGTGTCGCGGGCGCTCGGGGTGGATGATGCGACCCTCTGCGACGCCCTGCTCGCCGCTGTCCGGCAGCGGTGGCCCCAGGAGAGCCCGGCACCATGGACGGCCCTCCTGTCACGTCCGCCCGGCGAGGCGGTCGCCACCTTCCACCACGACGACACCCGCCGACGGGACCTCCTGGCCGAGGACAGCCTCGACATCGCGCCCCACGTGCGCGCCCTGGCTCTCCTGGTGACCTCCAAGGTCCTCAAGCCGCCCCTGGCCGTGGGACTCTTCGGAGACTGGGGATCGGGCAAGACCTACTTCATGCGCGCCCTGCGCCAGGAGGTGGACCGGCTCACGACGCAGGCTCGGCGGTCGGGTCTGCGCCAGGCGGATCTGCCGGTGTACCGCAACGTCGCCCAGATCGAGTTCAACGCATGGCACTTCGTCGATGCGGATCTGTGGGCGAGCCTTGCCGACTACATCTTTGCGAATCTGCGGATCAGAGAGGACGAGCAGGAGCACGCGGTCAGCCGGCGACGGCAGATGTATGTGGCCAAGCTCAGCGAGCAGGGGGCCGCGATCCGCCAGGTGGAGACCGAGCGTCAGCACCTGCAGGCCCGCATCCGGCTCTCGGAGACCGAGCTCGAGGAGGTCCGGGCCCAGGCACGCAGCCAGCTCGGGCTCAAGGAGTACACCCGAGCCGTCGTCACCGCCTCGCCGCCCCTGCGCGATGAGGTCAAGCAGCTGACGTCACGCCTGGGTGTCCCTCAGGCTGGCGAGAGTGTCGCGGACCTCGAGGACGCCCTCGGCCAGGCTCGGGCCACGGCGACGAGTGCACGCTCCTCGGTGGGCGTCCTCGCTGGCCGGTTCGGCACCGGCTGGTCTTTGCTCGCTGTCGCCGCACTCCTCTTCGGACCGCTCGTCCTCTGGCTCACCGCATACCTCGACATCGACGCATTCCAGCGCACCGCCGCCACCGCGGCGGGTCTCATCGGCGGTCTGGCGGCCTGGATCCGCACGGCGAGCACGGCCGCGGGTGCCACCCTGAAGCAGATCGACGACCTCGATCA
>JAAYCP010000087.1 GCA_012729695.1 Actinomycetales bacterium
CCGGAGGGTTCGGGCCGGGCCTCGGCCGCCTCCTCCGATCCCGGGGGCGCGGCGTGCACACGGTCGGGGTCGAGCCCGTATGCGTCGAGCAGCCATGCGCGTGTCCACCGGCTGGTCGTGATCAATGTGGTGGCAGCGGCCAGGACCTCCCGCTCCCGCTCACGTCGGGCGGCGTCCTGCCCGTCCGGCGCCCCGGCCCCCCACTCGTGGCCGAGGGGGAGGTGGACGAGAGTGACGAGCCGCAGCCGGTCCCGCTCGGGCGCGATGACCTCCGGGACGGCGCAGGCGACGAGGCCGTCGAGGAGCACGGGGGAGCCGTCCGGGATGCAGGCGAGCACTCCGCTGAGGCGACAGCGAGCGGCCCGGTCCGGGGTCGGCCACGTCCCATCGACCTCGAACAGACAGACCGTCCAGCCGAGCTCGCCCAGGCCGGTGAGCACGCGCAGGTCGTATGCGTTGCCCCCGCTCGGTCGACCTCGATCGGTGAGACCTGCAGGCACGACCGCGTGCACGGTCCTCACAGCGCACGCTCGTAGGAGGCCGAGGCGACGTGCGACTCGTGCAGGGTGACGACGAGAGAGGACAGCTCCGCGGCGCTCCTGCCGAGCGCGCCCGCCTGCGCCTGGGCGGCTATCCGGTCGCCGACGACCTCCGCGAGGCGCTCCGTCGTCGTGTTCACGCCGGAGAGGCTGGGGTCCTCGTCGAGGTTGCGATAACTCAGCTCGCCCACGACCCCTGCGAGCACGGAGGCCGCCCTGCCGATGTCGACGACGACGCCGTCCTCGTCGAGGGTGGCCGCGCGGAAGGTGGCGTCGACGACGTAGGTCGCGCCGTGCAGCTGCTGTGCCGGCCCGAAGACCTCACCCCTCAGGCTGTGCGCGATCATCATGTGGTCCCGGACCGTCACGCTGAACACGTCATGTCTCCTCGTCATAGGTGATCGTGTGACACAGCGCCGTGAGCCGGCCGTCCGCGAGCGCGGACATCACGTCAGGGAGGTCGGCGAAGGGTGAGCTGCCGCTGACGAGGGCGTCGAGGGACGGGTCGCGGAGGAGCTGAAGGGCGAGCCGGAGCCGGTCGGTCGTGGACCGACGGCCGCGGCGGGCGAGGGAGACCGTGCCCACCTGGCTCGCCTTGATCGTGAGCCGGCGGGAGTGGAAGGCGCCCCCGAGGTGCAGGGCGAGCTCCTTGTCGCCGTACCAGCTCAGGTCGATGACCGTCCCCTCGTCCGCGAGCAGCGCGAGGGACGTCTGCAGGCCCGAGCCGGTGGCGCTCGCGTGGAGGACGAGGTCCTGGGAGCCGGCGGCTTCCTCGGGGAGGGTGAACGCGGCACCGAGGGAGTGCGCGACAGACCGGCGCTCCTCGTCGGTGTCGACGACGGTGACCTGCACGCCGGGGATGCCGACCAGCAGGCGCGCGACGCACAGGCCCACCATGCCGCCACCGACGACGGTGACCTGATCGCCGACCAGGGGCGCCGCGTCCCACAAGGCGTTGACGGCGGTCTCCACCGTCCCGGCGAGGACCGCCCGGTCAGCGGGCACGTCCTCCGGCACCGGCACGACGGCGTCGAGCGGGACGACGTAGCGGGTCTGGTGGGGATAGAGACAGAACACCAGCCGTCCCAGCAGCTCTGGCGGACCCTGCTCGACCTCTCCGACGTTGAGGTAGCCGTACTTCACCGGGCCGGGGAGCTCGCCCTCCTGGAACGGCGCGCGCATGATGCCGTACTGGTCGGCGGGCACCTCGCCCCGGAACACGAGGGTCTCCGTCCCACGGCTCACGCCTGAGCGAACGGTCCGCACGAGCACCTCGTCCGGCCCGGGGCGCTCGACGGCCACCGTCCGGATCTCACCCCGGCCGGGCTCACGCAGCCAGAACGCCCTGGCCTGGTCCGTCATCGCACCTCCACGGCCGCGCCGTACCCCCGACGTCGTGGGGGTGTACACGCAGCTCTGGCCATTATCTGCCCATGTAAGGGGGACCCGTCTTTCCTCCTTACACTGGGCGAGGGTCCGCGGCGCACCGCCTGGGCCATGACGAAAGGCGTGCTGGTGGCGACGACCATCGACGAAGACGTGACCATGGTGGAGTCGCCGCCGAGGCGGATTCGCACGATCCTCTTCACGGAGATGCTCGTGATGGCGATCCTCAGTCTGATCGCCGCGTTCGTGCTCGCCTACGACGCCATCGTCCTGGCCGGGAACCCCGACACCATCCTGTCCTGCTCGATCAACGAGATCCTCGACTGCACCAAGGTCGCCAACACGTGGCAGGCCAATGTCTTCGGCTTCCCGAACGCGTTCTTCGGGCTCGTCTCCGAGCCGGTCGTCATGACCATCGCGGTCGCGTCGCTGTGCGGGGTCCGGTTCCCGAAGTGGTTCATGTTCACCGCCAACGTCTGCTACCTGCTCGGCGTGATCTTCGCCTACTGGCTGCTGTACCAGTCCACCTTCGTCATCGGGGCGCTGTGCCCCTGGTGCCTGCTCGTCACCTTTGCGACGACGTTCGTGTTCGCGTCCATGACGAACTGGAACCTGCGTGAGGGCAACCTGTACCTCCCTGCGGACTGGCAGGCCAAGGGTCGCGCCTTCGCCGAGAACGGCTGGTTCACGCTCACGATCATCGGCTGGATCACCCTCATCGTCAGCATCGAGATCATCAAGTGGGGTCC
>JAAYCP010000009.1 GCA_012729695.1 Actinomycetales bacterium
CTCAGCGGGAAGCAGCGTGACCGATGACCCGGTCGCGCGCGACCTGCGGGTCGTTCAGGAGCCAGCGGACCGCTGAGACCGCCGGCTTGTTGAGGACCCGCCGGATGAGGGCATCGGGGACCGGTGCCGTCCGGATGTCCAGCATCGTCCGCGCCCACGGCGCAAGGGTGCGCACCGCGGCACTCGCGAGCAACCGGTAGCCCAGCGTCTCCGGACCCGCGACCGGTGGGTCGTGGAGCAGGAAGTCGGCCGCACGTCGAGCCGCCGGGGTGAGCTCCAGCTCGGGACGGTATGCGTCGATCGCCGCCTCAAGGTCGCTCACCGCCAGCGGCGGGTCGACGACGCCGAGCAGCTCCGCGACGTGGGCGGTCTGGGAGACGTAGCTGTCCGCCTCCGACGAGGTGAGCGGCGTAGGGGAGTAGGTCTGGTAGCAGGTGAGGAAGGTCTCGATCTCGGCGACGTGCACCCACCCCAGCAGGTGCGGGTCGCTGGCGGCGTAGGGCCGTCCGTCGGGTGCGATCCCGACGACCTGGTCGTGCATCGCACGGACCGACTCGACGAGCCGCTCGGCGTTCTCGATCGTCCCGAAGGTCGTCTGGGCGATGAAGAACGAGGTGTTGCTCACCCGCATCCACGGATCACTGCGGTAGTCGGAGTGCTCATCGACGCCCGCCATCGCCAGCGGATGCAGCGACTGCAGCAGCAGGGAGCGGATGCCGCCGACGAACATCGAGGCGTCCGCGTGCACCCGCCAGATCGGGTCACCCTCGGAAAACCACCGCTCGCCCTCCGCACCCCACACGCGGGCCGCCCGGGCTGACGGGTTCTCCCCGGCGACCTTGGCGCGCAACGCCATCCCGATGCTGCGACGGAAACGTGAGAGCGGCATACGGACTATCTTCGCTGCATGCAGGGCACAGAGGGGTATGCGTCGCTCGCCGAACGCCTCGGCGGCCGCCTGGTCTCGGTGACTCCTCTGACCGGCGGGGTCTCGGCCGAGGCCGCGCTGCTGTCCCTCGACATCGCCGGCGAACGGCGTCGAGTCCTCGTGCGAACCGCCAGCAGGTTCACCGACGTCGGTGACCGTCGGGAGGAGCTGCGCCGGATGGGCCGGCTGCTCGCGATCCTCGCCGACGCCGGTCTCCCTGTTGCTCGTCCTGTCCTGGTCGACCCCGGCGCCGAGGACTGGCTCGTCCTGGAGTACCTCGAGGGCAGCACCGACCTACCGGACCCGGCGGTCGCGATGCCCGCTCTCGCTCGGCTCGCCCTCCAGGTCCACGCCACGCCGGTGGAGCGCATCGCCGATCTGGGGCTCCCGGTTGCCGTCGATCCCGCGGGGGAGGCACGGGAGATCCTTGCGCGGCTCCTCCCCGAGGTCGATCCCGACTCGGTGATCGAGGAGCCTCGACCCCGGGACGCGGCGCCGGTGCTCCTGCACGGGGACCTGTGGCCCGGCAACGTCCTGTGGGACGGCGGACGCGTCGTCGGCCTCATCGACTGGGAGGACTGTGCACTCGGAGACCCTGAGCGCGACCTGGCGACCGCGCGGGTCGAGCTGACGCTCGCCCTCGGGGAGGAGGAGGCGACTGAGTTCCGCAGTGTCTATGACGCCGGGGCTCCACACACGGTCGACCAGCACCGCGTCGACCTCTGGACGGTGTGCGCCGCGGGAGGAATGGCGCTCCATGTGGGAGCGTGGGGGCTCCCGAAGGAGCGCGAGGAGACAGTCCGCGCTGTCGCCCTCGAGGTGCTCCACGAGACTCTCGGACGACTGGCCGTACGCTAAGGCGCGTGCCTCACAACCTCGCCGTCGTTCGCCGTCCCGGGCCCCGCCTCGCCGACGGGCTGGTGACCCACCTCGAGAAGTCGGACGTGTCCTACGAGAAGGCGCTCGAGCAGTGGCAGGGCTACGTCGACGCCCTCGCGGCTGCCGGCTGGGATATCGCCCTGATGCCGCCGGCGGACGACTGCCCGGACGCGGTGTTCGTCGAGGACGTGCTCATCGTGCACGACGACCTCGCTGTCGTGACCTCACCGGGCGCGCCTGAGCGGCGTCCCGAGATCGAGGGTGTCGCGGAGTTCGCCGAGTCGCTCGGGCTGCAGGTGGGTCGGATCGAGCTGCCCGGCACCCTGGACGGTGGCGACGTGCTGCGGGTCATCACTCCAGAGCTCACGACGATGTATGTGGGGAGCACCGCTCGCACCAATGGTCGCGGTATCGATCAGCTGGCAGAGCTCATGCGCCCCAAGGGAGTTCGGGTCCAGATGGTCCCGGTCGAGCGCGCGCTGCACCTGAAGTCGGCGGTCACCGCCCTCCCCGATGGCACGGTCATCGGCTGGGACCCGGTCGTCGACGACAAGGACGCCTTCCCTCGGTACGAAGGGATGCCGGAGGAGGGCGGCGCACACGTCATCCGGATCGGGGAGGACCACCTCCTCATGGCGGCCAGCGCCCCGCGGACGGCGGCACTGCTCAGGGAGCGCGGCTACACGGTGACGGCCGTCGACATCTCCGAGTTCGAGAAGCTCGAGGGCTGCGTTACCTGTCTGTCGGTCCGGATCCGCTGACTGACGGACTGAGCTGGGCGGCTCCACGGGGCGCCGGTGGGAGCGCCTCGACGGGCCTGCGAGGGCAGGTCGTCCCTGCGCGAGCCGGCCGGTTCCGGGCATCCGGCCAAGGTTTGTCACGCCGGTATCGTGCGGGCAGCGGTCAAGGGTGACGCACGGATCGCGCGTCCGGACCGCGGCCCGTCGACGAGCGACGGCGTGACCCGAGGAGGATCCGTGAGGGTGCGTGAACAGGGGCCTGGCCCGCTCCCGGAGAGGTCGCGTCCGACAGGTCGGTTCGTCATGCTCCTCACCGGCCTCATCATCGGGATCGTCCTCGCCACGGGCGTCGGCGTGGTTCTCCTCGGGCTGCGCCTGGCCACCGTGGGAGCGGCGGAGGAGATCATCGAGGCTCCGACTCCGACCGCCACTGCCACTGCAACCACTGCTGCGCCGGAGGAGACGTCGACGGCAGCCACGGTCGCTCCTACCAGCGCTGCGCAGGAGACGTCGACGGCAGCCGCCGGTGGGGACGTGCCGGAGCCGTGTGTCCGCTCGGCGGAGTACAACATCGCGGTCGACGAGTCGCTCGACGAGCTCGCGGTCGGCGCGCGTGACGAGGACGCCCGGGCCATCCAGGAGGCCCTCGACGCGATCCAGGATGCACGGGCGACTGCCGACGGCGCCGCGGAGGAGTGTCTCGAGCTGTCATCCCGGAATGGGACGCCGTGACGAGCACCCGGCTTGCGCCTCCTCCACCTCCTCCGCCGCCTCCGCCTCCATCTGGCGTGACCCCCCAGTCGGCCCGGCGGGGTCTGTCCCGGCTGTGGTACGGCTACGCCCGAGTGGTCGTCGCCCTGCGTTGGGTCCTCGTCGTCGGGTGGGCGGCAGCCGCAGTGGGCACCTTCATCTACCTGCCTCCCATGGCGGCCTCGACCAACGACCTCGAGGCGCTGGGGGCCGAGGACGCGAGCTTCGAGGCGGAGCAGCGGTCCCTCGCTCTCTTCGAGTACCCCCTGCTCAGCAGGATCGCGATCGTCCAGCGCGACGCGGACGGCATGGATCCGCTCGCACAGGCCGAGGCGGTCATGCGGGGCGTTGCCGTCAACCAGGGGTCCCATGAGACCGAGCTCATCGGCGCGATCCCCCTGACGAATACGGCGAGAACCTTCCCCAACGCTCCTGAGCACGACACGACGGTCCTGACCTTCCTCTTCGCAGACCCCTCGACCTCCTTCTTCCAGCAGACCGATGCCGCGCAGGAGTTCGCGGCGGACCAGCTCACTGATGAGGCGGACGCGTTCGTGGGGGTCACCGGCTCGATCCCCGCGCGGGCCGCGCAGGGACGCGTGCTCAACGAGTTCGTGCACGTCGTCGAGATCGCCACAGTCCTCGCCGTGCTCACGGTTGTGGCGCTGACCTTCCGGTCGCTGGCCGCGCCGGCCCTGACCCTGCTGTCGGTGGGGGCCGCGGTCGTCGTGACCCTCGGAGTGTCCGGTGCAGCCGGTGAGCTGATGGACATCTCGATCACGGCCGACCTCAGGCCGCTGATCGTCGCCCTGCTCCTCGGGGTCGTGACCGACTACTGCATCTTCTACTTATCGGGGCTACGAACCCGGCTCAGGGAGGGGCACGACCGGCTCGAGGCAGCCCGGCTGGCCACGGCGTCCTTCACCCCGATCGTGACGGTGGCCGCGGTGACGGTCGCAGCGGGGACGGCCTCCCTCATCGTCGCCCGATCTGCCCTGTTCCGTGGCTTCGGGCCGGCGCTCGCCCTCACGGTCCTCGTGGGTCTCGTCGTGACGATCACGCTGGTGCCTGCCCTCATGGCGATCCTCGGTCCACGCGCGTTCTGGCCTCGGGAGACCGTTGCGGAGCCGGAGGTCCTCAGGGAGCGCCCCTCACTCCTCACCCGGGCGATCACGCACCGGGTGCCCGCCTTCCTCATCGTGGCGGCGTGCGTCGCCGGGCTGGGGGCGGCCGCCACCCAGGCGCGCCACCTGGACCTGGGTCTCGGATTCGTCCAGTCCCTCCCGGAGGAGAGCGCTGTCGCCCAGGGCGCAGAGGCCGCCAGCGCCGGCTTCGCGCCCGGCATCATCTCGCCGACGGAGATCGTCATCGAGGCGGCAGGCGTGGGGGAGAACACCGAAGCGCTGGAGCGTCTCGGTGCCGAGCTCGCGGATCAGCCGGGCGTCGCCGGCGTCGTCGGCCCAGGACAGCTGCCGGAGGCCGACCGCCTCGGCGTCTTCGTCTCGGAGTCCGAAAACGCCGTTCGATACCTCGTCGTCCTCGACTCGACGCCCCTGGAGGCCACGGCGATCTCGACTCTGCGCTCGCTCGAGGAGTCCGTCCCCTCTCTCGTCGGGGCAGCCGGCCTCGGTGAGGTGAAGACGTGGATCGGCGGTGACACCTCCCTGGCGTCGGGGATCATCGCGGCGACGACGAACGACCTGCTGCGGATCTCGCTCGTCGCCCTCAGCGTGAACCTCATCCTCCTCGTCATCTTCCTGCGCGCCCTCATCGCGCCGCTGTACCTCCTGGCGTCGACCGTGCTCGCCCTCGGCGCCACGCTGGGGCTGTCGGTCCTGATGTTCCAGGGCTAC
>JAAYCP010000299.1 GCA_012729695.1 Actinomycetales bacterium
CCCTCGACCTCGAGCCTGATGACCGGCTCGAGGGGACCCTGGCAAGCACTGCGGTGGCTGCCTGGCTCGGGGTCGCCGTCTTCCGGGCCCACGACGTGCGTTCAACGCGTCGGGTGCTCGACATGGTGGCCTCGATCCGGGGGGATCGACCCCCCGCCCGGAGCGCCCGCGGGACACCGGTCGGGGCGGAGCCCGCCGACCCCTGAGCGACGCGTCACATTTGATCGGTCCCCTCCGGAAGAACGCTTATGGTGGGGGTCGCACGCGGCGGCGCCACATCCCCTTTCGAGATGGCGCCACCGCGTGAACCACGGTGACGTGGTGCCACCTGAAACGCCTACTGCTACACGGGAGGACGGAACCCTATGCGCATCGGGGTCCCCCGAGAGATCCAGGCCGGGGAGCGCAGGGTTGCTGCCACCCCCACCACCGTCGCCAGACTCATCAAGCTCGGGTACGACGTTGCCGTCGAACGCCGCGCAGGGAGTCTGGCCAGCTTCTCCGACGAGGCCTTCGCCGCCGCCGGTGCCGAGGTGGTCGACTCCGTCTGGGACGCGGACATCATCCTCAAGATCAACGCGCCGACACCGGCCGAGGTCGAGAAGATGCACTCCGGCCAGCTGCTCGCCAGTCTGCTCTCTCCGGCGCTGAATCCAGAGCTCGTCGAGTCGCTGCGGGCCCAGGGCGTGACCGCCCTCGCCATGGACGCGGTGCCACGCATCTCCCGGGCCCAGTCCCTCGACGTCCTCTCGTCGATGGCGAACATCGGTGGGTACCGTGCGGTCCTCGAGGCAGCGCACGAGTTCGGCTCGTTCTTCACCGGACAGGTGACCGCGGCGGGCAAGGTCCCGCCCGCGAAGGTCCTCGTCATCGGCGCCGGCGTGGCCGGGCTCGCCGCGATCGGCACAGCCGGCTCCCTGGGCGCGATCGTGCGGGCGTTCGACTCCCGCCCTGAGGTCGCCGAGCAGGTCGAGTCGATGGGTGCCGAGTTCCTCCGCATCGACGTCGAGCAGGAGGTCTCCGCCGACGGCTACGCGAAGGAGACGGGGGAGGACTTCAACCGCAAGGCCGCCGAGCTGTACGCCGAGCAGGCCAAGGACGTCGACATCATCATCACGACCGCGCTCATCCCGGGCCGCCCGGCCCCGCGGCTCATCACCGAGGAGATGGTCGCCTCGATGAAGCCGGGCTCGGTCATCGTCGACATGGCTGCCGGTAGTGGCGGCAACGTCGCCGGCTCCGTGGCCGGCGAGCGGGTCGTCTCCGAGAACGGCGTCGTCATCCTCGGCTACACGGACCTGGCCGGGCGCCTGCCCACCCAGGCCTCGCAGCTCTACGGGACGAACCTCGTCAACCTGCTCACGCTCATCACGCCTGGCAAGGACGGCCAGGTCCTCCTCGACCTCGAGGACGTCGTCCAGCGCGGCATGACGGTGACGAAGGACGGCGAGACCCTGTGGCCGCCACCGCCGGTCCAGGTCTCGGCCGCGCCGGCTGCAGCGGCTGCGGTCGTGAGCCCTGCCGCGAGCGCCGCGCCCGAGAAGAGCTCGCCGACGCGCAAGTACGTCGGGATGGTGCTCGCCGGCCTCGTGCTGCTCGCCGTGAGCGCGTTCTCCCCGCCGACGTTCCTCGGCCACCTGACCGTGTTCATCCTCGCGTGCATCGTCGGCTTCTACGTGATCAGCAACGTCAGCCACGCGCTGCACACGCCGCTCATGGCCGAGACCAACGCGATCTCGGGCATCATCCTCGTCGGTGGGATCCTCCAGCTCGGCAGTGAGGACCCGGTCATCCGTGCGATCGCCTTCGCGGCGACCCTGGTGGCCTCGATCAACATCTTCGGTGGCTTCGCGGTGACCGGCCGCATGCTCCAGATGTTCCGGAAGGGCTGATCATGCAGACCGAGAACCTCGTCCTGGGCGCGTACATCGTCGCCGCCGTCCTCTTCGTCCTCGCGCTCGCCGGGCTGTCCAAGCACGAGCGGGCCCGGGAGGGCAACAACTTCGGCATCATCGGCATGGTCATTGCCCTGGCCGCGACCGTCTGGCTGTCGCTCTCGCGTGCCGCCGACCCGCTCGTCACCATCGCGCTGATCGTCGTCGCGCTCCTCATCGGTGCCGCGATCGGGCTGTGGCGTGCCCGGGTGGTCGAGATGACCCAGATGCCGGAGCTCGTCGCGATGCTGCACAGCTTCGTCGGTCTCGCCGCCGTTCTCGTCGGCTACACCTCGCACCTGGAGATGGCCGATCACGGCTCCGGCGACACCGTCCACGCGGTCGAGATCTTCCTCGGCATCTTCATCGGTGCGGTGACCTTCACCGGGTCGATCGTCGCGTACCTCAAGCTCAGCGCGAAGATGAAGTCCGCGCCGCTCATGCTCCCGGCCCGACACTGGCTCAACCTGGTCGCCGTGCTCGTCTCCGTAGGCCTGATGTTCTGGTATGTCAGCTCGCTCTCGGTCGTCCCGCTGGCACTCATGACGGTCATCTCGCTCGCCTTCGGCTGGCACCTGGTCGCCTCCATCGGCGGTGGCGACATGCCCGTCGTCGTCTCGATGCTCAACTCCTACAGCGGCTGGGCGGCCGCAGCCGCCGGCTTCATGCTGAGCAACGACCTCCTCATCGTCACCGGTGCCCTCGTCGGTGCCTCCGGTGCGATCCTGTCCTACATCATGTGCCGGGCGATGAACCGCTCGTTCATCTCGGTCATCGCCGGCGGGTTCGGCCAGGAGATCGCGATCTCGGCCGACACCGACTACGGCGAGCACCGCGAGATCACCGCGGAGGGGGCGGCTGACCTGCTCAAGCAGGCCCGCAGTGTCGTCATCACCCCGGGTTACGGCATGGCGGTCGCGCAGGCGCAGTACCCCGTCGCGGAGCTCACGAAGAAGCTGCGCGACAAGGGCGTGAAGGTGCGCTTCGGCATCCACCCGGTGGCCGGTCGCCTCCCGGGGCACATGAACGTCCTCCTCGCCGAGGCCAAGGTGCCCTACGACATCGTCCTCGAGATGGACGAGATCAACGACGACCTCGCGGACACCGATGTCGTCCTCGTCATCGGCGCCAACGACACCGTCAACCCGGCCGCCATGGACGACCCGACGTCGCCGATTGCCGGCATGCCGGTGCTGCGCGTCTGGGAGGCCCACGACGTGATCGTCTTCAAGCGGTCCATGGCCGTCGGCTACGCCGGTGTGCAGAACCCGCTGTTCTTCAGGGAGAACACCCAGATGCTCTTCGGCGACGCCAAGGAGCGCGTCGAGGACATCGTCAGGGCGCTGTAGCGAAAGGCACCGTGGTGGGAAGGCTCTCGAGCGGGAAGGTTCTGTAGCGGAAGGCATGGGCACCTGGGAGAACTGGAGCGGAACCGTCTCGGTCGCTCCGACGAGGGTGTATGCGCCGCGCACCACGGCGGAGGTCGCCGACCTCGTCGCCCGGGCGGCTGAGCGGGGTCGGCGGCTGCGCCCGGTGGGTTCGGGTCACTCCTTCACACCCATCGCCGCTCCCGTGGAGGGCCAGGTGTCCCTGCGCCACCTCACCGGGATCGTGAGCGCCGACCGGGAGGCCGGCGCCGTCCGGGTCGCCGCGGGGACGTCGTTGCACGAGCTGAACGACGCCCTGGCGCGGATCGGGCTCGGCATGGTCAACCTCGGCGACATCGACCGCCAGACCATCAGCGGCGCCCTCGCCACCGGCACCCACGGCACCGGCAGCGAGCTGACCGGACTGGCCGGGCTCGTGCGCGGCATGACCCTCGTCACCGGCGACGGCTCGGTGCGGCATGTGCACCGGGACCGTGACCCGGACCTGGTGAGGTTGCTCGCGGTCGGGCTCGGCGCATACGGGATCGTCACGGAGGTCGAGCTCGACGTCATGCCGGCCTACCGGCTCCGCGCCCTCGAGCAGCCGGAGCGGCTCGGTGCCGTCCTCGACGAGGTCGACGAGATCTCGCGCAGCCACAGGCATTTCGAGTTCTACTGGTTCCCGCACACGGATCGCGTGCTCACGAAGCGCAATGACATCGCCGAGGACGGCAGTGGGGCTCCGCTGCCGCGATGGCGGGAGCAGCTCGACGACCACGTCCTGTCCAACCTCGTCTTCGAGCAGGTCAACCGGCTCGTGTGCGCCCGCCCGTCGCTCGCGCCGAGGATCAACCAGGTCAGTGGCCGCGCCCTGTCCCGTCGAGAGTTCACGGATGCCTCGCACCGGGTGTTCTGCACCCGGCGGGAGGTGCGGTTCGTCGAGTCGGAGTACGCGGTCCCACGGCACGCGCTCGTCCAGGTGCTGCGCGAGCTGGACACGTGGATCGAGCGCTCGGGGGAGCACATCGCCTTCCCCGTCGAGGTGCGCTTCGCCGCAGCCGACGAGATCGCCCTGAGCACCGCATACCAGCGCGAGACGGCGTACGTGGCGATCCATCAGTACCACCGTCGTGACCCATCGAGGTACTTCGCCGCGTTCGAGGCGATCGTGGCCGAGCACGACGGGCGACCCCACTGGGGGAAGATGCACACCCTCGACGCCGAGCGGCTCTCGGCGCTGTACCCGCGCTTCGACGAGAGCCGGCGGCTGCGGGACGAGCTCGATCCCGGGGGAGTCTTCACCAACCCGTATCTGGAGCAGGTCCTCGGCCGCTGAGGCGTGCCGGACAGGGTGGAGGCTCTAGTTGCGGGTCGGGTCGTCGAAGTAGTCGTCGTCGCTGTCGTCAGGATCGCGATCGGCGAAGTACCCAGGGGGATAGATCGGGATCGGTGAGGTCGGCGACCGACGGCCGTCGCTGGAGCTGTAGAGCACCCGCGGCGACGCCTCGGACGTCGCGGGGGACATGCCGTCCGGCCACCCCTCCTCGGGGTGGCTCTCCGCCGGATAGCTCACCTCGTAGGACATGAGGTCGTCCTCGTCCCTGTGGCCGCGCCGGACCATCGCCTCGAGCCGTCGGCGGAAGCGGTTCTGCTTACGGCCTCCGGTGCGGGGCGCCTCGCCGATGATGATGTGGGCGAGCTCCTGGTAGTTCTCACGCGGGTAGGGCAGGTACTCGATGTCGTGCAGGGCCTGATCCTGGCCGGCGCTCTCGATGGTGATCCGGCCGTATCCGAGGATCTCGCCCAGGAAGCTGCGGTGGTACTTCATGTCGGTCACCTTCAGGACCTTCATGCTGTCCACCGTCGTCGAGAGGACGCCGTACATCTTCAGGACGCGTTGGTCGGTGGCCAGGAAGAAGTTGCGGCTCCAGGTCAGCCAGCGCACGCCGGCCCAGCCGAGTGCCACGAAGAACAGGACGAGGAAGAACCTCCTGGTCGAGTCCACCATGGTCGCGTCACCCAGTGACCGGAGGAGCAGCGCACCGGTCAAGGCCGCAGCGAGGACGGGTTTGACCAGGACGATCGGGTGCTGACGGGTGCAGACCCGGATGCGCTCGCTCTCAGCCAGATGGTCCCGCAGGTGTGGGTTCTCCTCGGCGCGCCTGAGGTCACGCTCCATGCGCAGCCGGGCCCTCTCCTCCCGGGAGGGTCGCTCCTTTCCGCCCGACCAGCGGATCGGCCCTTCGTCGAGTGACATGTGGGACCCGGGTCGGCGTCAGCTCGTGAGCAGCTGGTTGAAGAACTCGAAGATGTTCCGGATCCCGCCGTAGACCACGTCCCAGATCGAGCGGAAGATCTGCGCGGCGCTGTCGGGGTTGGTGAGGATCGCATACAGGAAGAAGATGACCAGGATCCACGTCACGATCTTCTTGATCGGGGGCATCGTGGGAACTCCTTCGAGGCGTGGCCGGTGCGGCGCGGAAGCGGGCACGGCACTGTTGCGTCCGTACCGCGACAGTGTGACAGGTGGGACTCTTGTGACTGGGTATGCGGGGCTCGCCCGGCGTGTCACGGCGGCGGGGGCGATGGTGGTGAGAGTAGGTGCTTCGGTGGTGTGTGTCCATGCAGTCTGCGCACGGGGGCCCGGCCGGACGCGGTCGGGCGTGGCGCTCGGGAGTTGCGGCGCTCTGTCAGCTGCGGCGCTCTGCGAAGAACTCGGTGAGCAGCGCGGCGCACTCGGCCTCCCGCACGCCGGCGACGACCTCGAGCCGGTGCAGTGAGGCCCGGTCCCGGACGACGTCCCAGACCGACCCGCAGGCTCCCGCCTTCTCGTCCCAGGCGCCGAAGACGACGCGCTGCACGCGCGCCTGGATGAGTGCGCCCGCGCACATGAGGCAGGGCTCCAGGGTCACGACGAGGGTGGTGCCGTCCAGCCGCCAGGAGCCCGTGTGCCCGGCTGCGTCTCGCAGCGCCATGATCTCGGCGTGCCCCGTCGGGTCGCTCGCGAGCTCGCGCACGTTGCGGCCCACTCCGAGCAGCTCACCCGTGGCGCTGAGGACGGCGGCGCCCACGGGAACGTCCCCGTGCTCGAGGCAGCGGGCGGCCTGGTGGAGAGGCTCGTCCATCCACGCGCCGTGGGGGGTGTCGCTCAGGCTCACGCGATAAGTTTCCCCTATGCGAGTCATCAACCCGGACCACCCGCTCATCGCCCACAAGCTCACGTACCTTCGCGATGAGCGCACGGACAGCCCCACCTTCCGGCGGCTGGCCGAGGAGCTGATGACCCTGCTGGCCTACGAGGCCACCCGCGACGTGCGCGTCGAGCCCTTCGAGATCCGGACGCCCGTCGCCCCGACGACGGGCATCAAGCTCTCCAAGCCCAAGCCACTCGTCGTGCCGATCCTGCGCGCCGGGCTCGGGATGCTCGAGGGCATGGTGCGGCTGCTGCCCTCTGCGGAGGTGGGCTTCCTCGGCATGTCGCGCAACGAGGAGACCCTCATCCCGACGACCTATGCGAACCGGCTCCCCGATGATCTCTCCGGTCGTCAGGTCTACGTCCTGGACCCGATGCTCGCGACCGGCGGCTCCATGGTCGACGCCATCAATTTCCTCGTCGACCGCGGGGCCGACGACATCACCGCGATCACGCTCCTCGCCGCGCCGGAGGGCATCGAGCACATGCGCACGTCGCTCAAGGACGTCGCGCCGTCGATCACCCTCGTCACCGGAGCGATCGACGAGTGTCTCAACGAGGTGGGCTACATCGTCCCCGGCCTCGGCGATGCCGGCGACCGTCTCTACGGCGTCGCCCACTGACACTGCAGTCCCGAGCGCACCGCCGGCAACAGAGCCTCGCCGGCCAACCGCACCAACACAGGAGCGCCAGAAACAGAGAGAAGCCCCGAGCTCGCTCGGGGCTTCTTCACTGCGCGGTGGCGGTGGGATTTGAACCCACGGAGGGCGTGAACCCTCACACGCTTTCGAGGCGTGCTCCTTAGGCCGCTCGGACACACCACCGCCGTCGAGGGTACCCGACGCCCCCACCGCGCGGTAAATCGGCTACGAGACCGACCTCGAGGCGCCGGGCGCGCCCTCATAGGCTGACCCCCATGACTCCTCCTCTCAAGATCGGGTACAAGGCGTCGGCGGAGCAGTTCGATCCGGCGAGGTTGGCTTCGTATGCGGTGCTCGCCGAGGAGGTGGGCCTGGACACGGTGACGATCAGCGACCACTTCCAGCCCTGGCGGGTCACAGGGGGTCACTCGCCGAACGCGTTGGCGTGGTTGGGATTCGTCGCCGGTCAGACGGAACGGGTGCACCTGGGCACGAGTGTGCTGACGCCGACGTTCCGCTACAACCCCGCGGTGATCGCGCAGACGTTCGCGACGCTGGGGTGCCTGGCGCCTGGTCGACTCATCCTGGGGGTGGGCACCGGGGAGGCGCTCAACGAGATCGCGGTGGGATCGGTGGAGAAGTGGCCGGACTTCAAGGAGCGCTTCGCTCGGCTGCGGGAGTCCGTGGACCTCATCCGCCTGCTGTGGGAGGGCGAGCCGGTGGACTTCGAGGGTGAGTACTACCGGACGAAGGGTGCGGTCATCTACGACCTGCCGGAGCAGCCGGTGCCTGTCTACATCGCCGCCGGGGGGCCGATGATGGCCCGCTACGCCGGGCGGTACGGCGAGGGGATGATCTGCACCTCGGGCAAGGGTGTTGAGCTGTACTCGGAGGGTCTGGTGCCGGGGTGCTTCGAGGGTGCGACGAAGAAGGGCCGCGATCCGGAGGGGCTCGACCGGATGATCGAGGTGAAGATCTCCTGGGATCCCGACGCCGACCGCGCCCTGGAGAACACCCGGTTCTGGGCGCCGCTGTCGCTCTCCGCGGAGGAGAAGCACTCGATCCACGACCCGGCCGAGATGGAGGCCAAGGCGGATGCG
>JAAYCP010000300.1 GCA_012729695.1 Actinomycetales bacterium
GCGTGCACGCCTTCCAGGGCACCGCATACACGGTCGCCGGCCAGGTGGCCCGCGCGCAAGGGAACCATCACCCGTCGATCTCGCCCTACGGGCTCTTCGAGTGCGCCGACGGCAAGCTGCAGATCGCGTGCGGCAGCGAGGGACTGTGGGTGAAGTTCGCGACCGCGTTCGGCATCGATCCGGCGACGCCAGGCATGGCGACCAACGCGGACCGGGTGCGGAACCTGCCGCGCGTCATCGAGACGGTGAACGGGGCCTTCGCCCCATACACGACGGAGGACCTGCTCGCCCGGCTCGCCGAGATCGGGATCCCGGCCGGGCGCGTCCGCTCGATGGACGAGGTCTACGAGTGGGACCAGGTCGCCAGTCAGCACCTGCTCCTCGACGTCGAGCACCCGGTGCTGGGCGGGATCACCCTGCCCGGGTCGCCGCTGCGCCTCGACGACAACCCCTTCAGCGGCGGTCGGCAGGAGCATCTTCCGCCACCCCGCCTCGGCGAGCACAACGAGAGCGTGCGCGCCTGGCTCGACAGCGTGAGCTCCAATGCTCCGGAACCCGAAACCCTGGAATGACAATGGCTGACTCACCCACCCGCCCCGACAGCCACGAGCTCATCGCGGCAGTCCTCGACGACGACAGCTGGGTCTCGTGGGACGAGGCACCTCTCCAGGTGGCCGCCCCAGGCTCGGAGTATGCGGCCGCCCTTGCCAAGGCGGCCGAACGCGCCGGCACCGATGAGGCGATCGTCACCGGCGAGGGGCGCATCGGTGGGCACCGTGTTGCCGCGATCGTCGGTGAGTTCAACTTCCTCGCCGGGTCCATCGGGCGCGCCGCCGCCGAGCGGATCGTGCGTGCGTTCGAGCGGGCCACCGAGGAGGGGCTCCCGCTCTTCGCCGCGCCGACGTCCGGCGGGACGCGGATGCAGGAGGGGACGCCCGCGTTCGTGACGATGGTGAAGATCACCGACGCGGTCGGGCGGTTCAAGGCCAAGCGGCTCCCCTACATCACCTACCTGCGCCACCCGACGACCGGCGGTGTCTTCGCGTCGTGGGGGTCGCTCGGGCACGTGACGGTCGGTGAGCCCGGTGCGACGATCGGGTTCCTCGGCGCCCGCGTGTACGAGGCGCTCTACGGCCAGCCCTTCCCCGAGGGGGTGCAGACGGCCGAGAACCTCTGGACCCACGGTCTGCTCGACGCCGTCCTCGCGACCTCCGAGCTGCGCGACATGGCCACCCGCTTCCTCAGCCTCGTCCTCGCCCCGGTCGAGCAGCCGCCTGTCGCCGACGTGCCCCTGGAGGAGCTGGCCGACATCCCCGCGTGGGAGTCGATCACCCGCTCCCGCCGGACCGAGCGCCCCGGCGTGCGCACCCTCCTCCGGCACGGCGCGCAGGAGGTCATCCCGCTCTTCGGCACCGGCGCCGGCGAGTGGGACCGCTCACTCTTCCTCGCGCTGGCCCGCTTCGAGGGCGTGCCCTGCGTCGTCCTCGGTCAGGACCGACGGGCCGAGGCCACGGCGGAGAAGCCGCTCAGCCCCTCCGGACTGCGGGTGGCCCGACGGGGTATGCGGCTGGCCCACGAGCTCGGGCTGCCGCTGGTCTCGCTCATCGACACGGCCGGCGCCGCCCTGTCGAAGGACGCCGAGGAAGGCGGCATGGCCGGAGAGATCGCCCGCTGCCTGGCCGACCTCATCGGGTTGCCCGAGCCGACCGTCTGCGTGCTGCTCGGGCAAGGCACCGGCGGTGGCGCGCTCGCCCTCATGCCCGCCGACCGGGTCATCTGCGCCCAGCACTCGTGGCTCTCACCGCTCCCGCCCGAGGGTGCCAGCGCGATCCTCTACCGCACGCCGGACCGGGCCCCCGAGCTCGCCGCCCAGCAGCAGGTCCGCTCGCTCGACCTGCTGTCGAACGGCATCGTCGACCGGATCGTCGCCGAGCACCCCGACGCCGCCGATGAGCCCGTCGAGTTCTCCCACCGGATGGCCCAGGCGATCGCCCACGAGCTGACCGCGCTCACCCGCATGGATCAGGACGACCGGCTGGCGGCCCGGCACGACCGCTACCGCTCGCTCTGAGTGGTCGCCACCCACTGCCCACCGCCCCGACCCCACGCCGGGTGCCA
>JAAYCP010000301.1 GCA_012729695.1 Actinomycetales bacterium
GAGCACGGCGTCGACGACGTCGCCGCGTCCGTGGACACGATGAGCCACTTCGTCTTCCTGCTCAACCCCCAGGACAAGAAGATGGTCACCGCCGAGCTGGCCAACCGCGCCGGCCGCACGGTCGTCTTCGTGCGCACCAAGCTCGGGGCCGACCGCGTGGCACGCGAGCTCCAGGAGCGCGGTGTCAAGGCTGCGGCGCTGCACGGCGGGCTCACCCAGTCGGTGCGCAACCGCGTGCTCGGTGCCTTCCGCGAGGGGAAACTTCCCGTTCTGGTCGCGACCGACGTCGCGGCCCGCGGTATCCACGTCGACGACGTCTCCCTCGTGCTCCAGGTGGACCCGCCGGCGGACCACAAGGACTACCTGCACCGCTCCGGCCGGACGGCCAGGGCCGGCGAGCTCGGCACCGTCGTCACCCTCGCGCTGCCGCACCAGCGACGCACGATGGAGCGGATGATCGCGGCGGCAGGACTCGACATCGCCCCGGTCCAGGTCAAGCCCGGCGACCCGCTCATCGAGGCCGCCGGCGGCAGCCAGCCCTCCGGGGTGTCCGTCGAGTCGGAGGTCGCGGCACTGATCGCGCCGAAGACACGTGGGCACCGCCGTGGACACCCGGCGCGCGAGCCCCGCACCGGGCGGCCGCGCTTCGGCAAGGGCTCCCGCTCCGGCGACGGCCCGCGCTCCGGTGAGCGTCGCGAGGAGCGCCGCCCCCGCGGCGAGTGGCGCCGCTGAGCGGTTGTCATCGACCTCTCCGTGACCGGTTGTTCTTGACCGGTTTGCCCTCGGCCTGTGGTCGTTGACCGGTAGCGCCGCCTCGCGTTTGTCATGATGGACCCATGGAGGGCGAGGTGCTGACGGGGCGGCTGCTGGTCGCCACGCCCCAGATCGAGGAGGGCGTCTTCCACCGAAGCGTCGTCCTCATCCTCGACCACTCCGACAGTGGCGCCCAGGGTGTCGTCCTCAACCGTCCCCTCGGTGCGCCGGTGGACTCCGTCCTACCCGGGTGGCAGGAGCTCGCGACGCAGCCGGACCACGTCTTCCACGGCGGTCCGGTGCAGACCGACTCCGCCCTCGGCCTCGTCGCCGTGCCGGGGGAGGGGCAGGCGCCGATGGGCGTCCGGCGCCTCTTCGGTGGGATCGGTGTCGTCGACCTCGACGCGCCCCCGCCGCTCGTCGCGTCCGAGGTCGGTGGGCTGCGGATCTTCGCCGGCTACGCGGGCTGGACGGCCGGACAGCTCGAGGGCGAGATCCGCACGGGCAGCTGGTATGTCGTCGAGGCCGAGGCCCGCGACGCCTTCACCGACAGCCCGGAGGACCTGTGGGTCCGCGTGCTCCGGCGCCAGCGCAACGAGCTGGCCTTCGTCTCGACGTATCCCGCGGACCCCACGCTGAACTGACTTCTCCTGGGGTCGGCCGAAGCCGGCTCAGCCGGCCCCGTCGAGGAGCCTCAGGAGCTTGGTGGTGGTGCTCCAACTGCGAATGGTCAGCTGTTTGTAGACCGGCGACTCGAGGATCTTGGACATCTTGCTGCGGGTGCGTTGGGCGCTCAGCCGCGAGAAGTAGACGACTCCGCTGCCGGGCGAGGCCCGATCGACGCCCTCACGCAGGGCGCCTGTCTCGATGACGGCCATCACCTGAGCCGCTGTGAGGGGAGCGCGGAGGAACATCGCGTCGGAGTGGTACGTGTCCGGGTCCTCGCCGAACCCTGCAGGTGCCTTGGTGACGACCGACTTCAGCTGTCGGTGCGAACGAACCACGACGACCATCGGGATGCCGAAGCGGGCCTCGAGCACGGACTCCAGGTGGGGCTCCAGCTCGCCCCGTGGCCGGTCGGAGGAGAAGAGCACGTTGCCCGACTGGATGTATGTCGAGACGTCGGAGTACCCCGCCTCCTCGAACGTTGCCCGCAGGTCCGCCATCGGCACGGCATTGCGACCGCCGACGTTGATCCCGCGCAGCAGAGCGACATACCTGGTCATAGCCATCCTCCGACGATGGCACAGTGCACCGACGTATGCGCGGCGAGAGCCACGCGACGAACGATCCGGGACCGGGTGGTCGCCCGTCAGTCGTTGGACGGGGCGGCGAAGCTGTCGAAGGCCTCGAGCGCACGGGGCCCGTAGATGGTCGCCGGCCCACCGTCCATGAGCATCGACACGCCGATGGTCTCGGCGACCTCCTCGCGAGTGGCCCCGGCCTTCGCCGCGCCCCGGGCGTGGGAGGCGATACAGCCGTCGCACCGCTTCGAGACGCTGATGGCGAGGGCCATGAGCTCCTTGGTCTTGGTGTCGAGCACGCCGTCCGTCAGCGCCGCCTGGTGGGTGTCGGCGAACGCCCTGTAGACGTCCGGGATGAGACGGCGCAGCTCACGTGACGGTTCGCGGAGCTCTGCCAGGGTTTCTGGACCGATGTGTGACATACCCCCAAGGGTATCAATCGGCACTTCGCGGCCTTCAGCGGGGTCCTGTCCAGGTCGCCTACAGTGGTTGCATGCAGGCTTCCCAGACACCGCTGGACCCGCCGACCGCTCCGCAGGCCGCGCCCGACACCTCGACGTCGACCTCCGTGCTCGAGCGCGAGGAGACCCGCGCCGACGAGCAGCTGTGGGAGCCCGGCGATCACGAGCGCTTCGCGCACTACGTGCGCAAGGAGAAGATCGTCGAGTCCGCGGTCACCGGCACCCCGGTTGTCGCCCTGTGCGGCAAGGTGTGGGTGCCCGGCCGCAACCCGGACCGCTTCCCGGTGTGCCCGATGTGCAAGGAGATCTACGACGGGCTGCGTCGTCCTGAGGACGGGGACGGGGACGGCGAGGGCTGACACCCGCCGCCTCGTACTCGGGCCCCCGTCATTCGGGCTGCCTCATCCGTGGACGGGGCCCGGAGAACCCCGCCCACGGGCACTCGTCCACGGCTTCCTCGGTATGCGGCCGAC
>JAAYCP010000088.1 GCA_012729695.1 Actinomycetales bacterium
GAGCCCGACGAGCTCGGCATGCGCACCGTCCTGGGCACCGTCAACGGCCAGCTGCGGCCGGTGCAGGTCCGCGACCGCACGGTCGAGGCCGATGTCGTCGCCGCGGAGAAGGCCGACCCGTCCGTGCCCGGCCAGGTGGCCGCTCCCTTCGCCGGAGTGGTGACGCCGCAGGTCGCCGAGGGCGACGAGGTCGCAGCCGGTGACGTGGTCGCGACCATCGAGGCCATGAAGATGGAGGCGTCGATCACCACGTCTCAGGCGGGCACGGTGAGCCGCCTGGCGATCGGTGGCCGCCAGCAGGTCGAAGGGGGCGACCTGCTCGTCGTCGTGGGGTGAGCCTCAGCCGCCTGCGGCGGCCACCGCTCCCCCGGTGCCGGTCGACGTGCTCGGCGACAGGTCGAAGTCGTCGAGGTTGCCGGCGCCCGGGTGCCGTCGCCCGATCGGTCCGGCGGCCATCGCCTCGAAGAGCGTGGTGGAGACGGTGCGTGCGAATTCGACTGCGGCAGCGTCGATCCCGAGGCGCGGGTACTCGCCCCGGATGCCGTAGCACCACGACATCGTCCCGGTGCTGACCACGGCCGAGCCGGAGTCGGTGGTGTAGCAGGTCAGGTCGGCGTGGGTCGTGCGACCGCCCGCGAGCGGGGTCGGTGAGTGCGCGATGATCCGCAGGGTCGGCGGCGTGCCGTCGATCGGGTAGACCCGGTCGATCTCGCTGCCGACCAGGCCGGCATAGCTCGACCCGGCCCGTGCCCCGGTCCCCTCCAGCAGCCAGTGGTCGGGGTCGTGCACGACGAGCGGCCCCACGGCGGGGAAGGCCTCGTAGAGCATGCCGGTCAGCGAGTTCTCCGGCCGGGGCTGCGGGTCGGCACGCCACAGGGCGGTCGTCGTCTCGTCACGGGTCGGATCGAGGTCGGCGGACTTGTGGCAGACGACGGTGCGGCCCTCGTCGGTGAGGCGCACCCGCCAGTAGCAGGCGTTGGCGCCGAGGAAGGCCAGGTTGGTCCCGGCGTCGCGCGCCTGCTCGACCGCGTCGCGCATCGGGACGCTCCAGTACTCGTCGTGGCCGAGGGAGATGATCCCGCGGGCGCCCGTGAGGTCGGTCGTCTCGAGGTCGGCGCTCGTCAGGTAGGCGAGGTCGAGGCCGAGCTCCTCGGCCAGCTGGATCGGGGCCTGCTCGTACTTGAGGACGATGCTCGCGCCGTTGCCGTCGTAGGGGCGGTCGAAGCTCACCGCGCCCGAGCGCGCGGCGAACGTGCGCTCCCCACCCGCCCGACCGTGGTAGAGCGAGGCGCCACCCCACTCGTTGTACGCGGCGTAGGTGGCGGTCGCGTTGACGATGACGAGCCGGTCGGTGACGTCGGCCGAGCGCACGGTGATCGGGACGAGCTTGCTCCTGCCCCGGGCCTCGAGCCTGACGAGGTGGGTGCCCTCGAGCCAGTCGCTCGTGTCGAGCGTCAGGGTGCTGGTCCAGCGGCAGCGGACGGTGCCGAGGTCGTCGACCTCCGGCTCGGGCTGCGCGGCGACGCGCACCCCCTTCGTCTCGTGGACGAGGCGACCGCCGGTGCCGCCGTAGTGTCCGAGGCGGAAGACGCTCACGTCCACCGGACCGCGGCGCGAGCGCACGAAGAGCTCGACCGGCTCCCCCGGCCGCACGCTCGTCGCCCCCGCGTAGCCGACGAGGTCCTCGCCGGCGGTCGAGGGCGCGTAGATCCGCCACCCCGTGCTCCCCGGTCGTGCGTTCTCCGCCCTGACCCAGGCCGGGTCGTGCCCGGTCGTCGTGGCGGTCGGCTCGTCGGCCGTCGTCGTCGCGGCGCTCGTCGGGTCGCCCGCGGCGTCGCCGCTGCACGCCCCCAGTGCCCCCAAGCCGAGCGCTCCGAGACCCAGTGCACCTATGACGTCGCGACGCGCCGGGCCCTCCCCGCCTGCACCCATGGCCCGAAGATAGCAACCTGCGAAGGGGGCGTCAGCCCCCGTCGGCGACCGAGGACTCCGCGGAGGCGACCTGCGCGCGCTGGGCCTCGTCGAGCTCGCGCGAGGCGAGCCAGTTCTCCGGGAGCGCGACGACGCGGGAGGAGCCGGCGCGGCCGCGCTGGCCCTCGGCGGCCTCGCCGGGCCACGGACTGGTCGGGTCCATCGTCTCGATGAGCCGGTCGAGCGCGGCGAGCGAGTCGACGAGCGCGAGCTGGTTGCGCACGGTCGAGCCTGCCGGGAACCCCTTGAGGTACCAGGCGATGTGCTTGCGGATGTCGCGGCAGGCGCGGAACTCGTCGCCGTAGAACTCGGCGAGATAGACGGTATGCCGGCGCAGCACCTCGGTGACCTCACCGAGCGCGGGCTGCACCCGCACCGACCGGCCGGCGAACGCGGCAGCGAGGTCGGTGAAGAGCCAGGGCCGTCCAAGACAGCCGCGCCCGACCACGACCCCGTCGCAGCCGGTCTGCCGCACCATGTCGACAGCGTCCTCCGCGGACCAGATGTCACCGTTGCCGAGGACCGGGATGGTCGTCACGGTCTCCTTGAGCCGGGCGATCGCGGACCAGTCCGCGGTCCCGCTGTAGGCCTGGGCCGCCGTGCGGGCATGGAGCGCCACCGCGGCCACACCCTCGACCTCCGCGGCGCGGGCAGCATCGAGGTAGGTCAGGTGCTCCGGGTCGATGCCGGTACGCATCTTGACCGTCACCGGAACGTCGTACGGACTCGCTTCGCGCACCGCTGCGGCGACGATGGAGCGGAACAGCTCCTTCTTCCACGGCAGCGCCGCTCCCCCACCCTTACGGGTGACCTTCGGCACCGGACAGCCGAAGTTGAGGTCGATGTGGTCGGCCCGGTCCTCACTGACGAGGATGCGCACCGCCGCGCCCACCGTCGCCGGATCCACCCCGTAGAGCTGGATCGACCTGGGCGACTCCTCGGGATCGTGCTCGATGAGCCGCATCGTCTCCGGCGTGCGCTCGACCAGCGCCCGCGTCGTGATCATCTCCGAGACGTAGAGGCTCGTTGACCCGCTCGAGCCGCCCGACGCATACTCCCGGCACAGGCGACGGAAGGCGCGGTTGGTGATCCCCGCCATCGGCGCCAGCACCACCGGGGACTCGATGGTGTGCGGGCCCAGCTGGAGTGGGGGAAGGACCGCCTCCGCGGTCGACGGAGCGGGCGCGGAGGGGGGGAGGGCGGTGATCGTGGTCGCAGACATGACCGCACAAGTGTCGCATCGAAGCGCACCCGTAGACTCACGCCGTGAACCTGACCCCTGTGCTCGTCGCTGCCGGCGTGGTGTTCCTCGCCGAGCTCGGCGACAAGAGCCAGCTCATGGCGCTCGCCATGGCCGCCAAGCACCGGGCCCGCGATGTCTTCATCGGGATGTTCTTCGCGATCGTCCTGATGTTCGGTCTGGCGGTAGGGCTCGGGGCGATCCTCGGCACCTTCCTCGACGACTACCGCAACGTCGTCGCCATCGTCGCCGGTCTGATCTTCATCGGCTTCGCGGTGTGGACCCTTCGCGGTGACGATGATGACGACGAGGACGAGGACCCGGACGACCTGCCGGCCTCGGCGACCGGTCGCGTGGTCATGACCGCTGCGTTCACCGCCTTCGTCGTCGCCGAGCTCGGTGACAAGACCCAGCTGGCCAGCGCGACCCTCGCTGTCCGAGAAGGGTTCTGGCCGGTCTACATCGGCAGTGTCGCGGGCGAGGTCGCTGCCATCGGCCTGGCGATCGCGATCGGGGCCCTCGCCGGGAAGCACCTCCCCGAGCGGCTCATCCGGTTCGGCGCCGCCGCGCTGTTCGCCGTCTTCGGCATCATCATGATCGTGCAGGGCATCCGTGGCTGAGTCCGCGCTCGTCTCCCCCGCCGAGCTGCGCGAGATCCGCGACCAGGTCCTCGTGCTGGACGTGCAGTACGCGCTCGTCGGCACCCTCGGCACGGAGCTGTATGCGGTAGCGCACCTCCCCGGTGCACCGCACCTCGACCTCGACGCAGTGCTCGCCGACCCGCCCGGCGCCCGTGGGCGCCATCCCCTCCCCGCTGTCGACCGGCTGCAGTCCGGACTGCGCGCCGTCGGGTTGCACGACGGCGCGAAGATCGTCGTCTACGACCAGCAGACCTCCCTCGGCGCCGCGCGCGCCTGGTGGGTGCTGCGCTGGGCCGGCCTGGAGGACGTCCGCGTCCTCGACGGCGGACTGGCCGCGTGGGTTCGCGCCGGCGGCGGGACGGCGACTGACGTCCCGAGCGTCGAGCCCGGGACCATCACCGTCCGGCCGGGGTCCGCCCCAGTCCTCACCGTCGACGAGGTCCTCCCCTTCATCGACGCGGGCGGCACGCTGCTCGATGCCCGGACTGCCGAGCGGTTCCGCGGCGAGGTCGAGCCCATCGACGTCGAGGCGGGCCATATCCCAGGCGCCCTCAACCTGCCCATCGCCGAGGTGCTCAACCCCGACGGCACCTTCGCCCCACCGGAGGTGGTCCGGGCCGCGCTCGCCGACCACGGCATACGTCTGGACGGGCCGGTCGCGACCTCGTGCGGCTCGGGGATCACCGCCGCCCAGCTCACCCTCGCCCTGCACGAGGCGGGGATCGGGTCGGCGCCGTTCATCGGGTCGTGGTCCGAGTGGATCCAGGACCCCACCCGGCCCAGGGCCACGGGTCCGGTCCCCTAGGCGCGGGATCTCGCCGACCCGGACCTCGGGCCGCGGGCGGCGCCGGAGCGCCCTCGGCCACGGCCTAGACTTGGCGATCGTGCCGAGTATGCGTGAGTCCATCGAGTCCGCCAGCCTGCCCGCCATCAAGGCAATGTCCGCGTGGCCGAGGTGGGCACCCTTCCTTCTTATCCTCGGCCTCATGGTCGCTGGCGTCTTCGTCCCGACCTACGGCTGGATCCTCATCGCGCTCGTGGCCGTCTTCCTCACCTGGCTGCTCTACCTCAGCTGGCCGCGGCTCGCCAGCTCCGAGCGCCTCCTGCGCATCGCCGTCGTCGCCATCGTCGTCGTCGCCGCCGTGACCCGGGCGAACCCCAGGACCGGCGCCTGACCCTCGGTTCCGCAGTCCTCTGAGATTGACAATCATTCTCACTTGTCGCGAGAATGATTCTCATGAAGGACCGAGGCACCCCACTCGCCGCCATGCTCGGTGCCGGCCTGCTCTCGGTGTCCCTCACCGCCTGCGGCACCGACGGGGCCCTGGAACCCGGCGGCCCCGACTCCCAAATCGAGTCGGTCCTCGATGTCGCCGCCGCCTTCTACCCTCTGGAGTTCGCGCTCGAGCAGATCGGCGGCGAGCGGCTCTCGATCACGAGCCTCACCCAGCCGGGCGCCGAGCCCCACGACGTCGAGCTCACGCCACGCCAGGTCGCCCAGCTGGCCAACGCGGACCTCGTCGTCTATCTCCAGCACTTCCAGCCCGCCGTCGACGACGCCGTGGCCTCGGTCGCGACCGGCTCCTCCCTCGACGTCTCCCCCGCCGCCGATCTCACCCTCACCGCTGCGGACCACGGCCACGAGCACGGCGATGAGGAGGACCGTGAGGCGGAGAGTTCTGGCGCTGTCGACCCGCACTTCTGGCTCGATCCGACCAGGTATGCGTCGGTCGCCGACGCGATCCGTGATCGCCTGATCGAGCTGGACCCGGAGGGAGCAGACCAGTACTCCGCTGCGGCAGCCGCGTTCACCCAGGCGCTCACGGAACTCGACGAGGAGTTCAGCAGTGCGCTCCAGCAGTGCCGGCACCGTGACCTGGTCACCGGTCACGCGGCCTTCGGCTACCTGGCCGACCGCTACGACCTGCACCAGGTCGCCATCGCCGGCCTCACCCCGGACGACGAGCCCACTGCGGCCCAGCTGAGGAACCTCGTGGCGCACGTGCGCGAGTCAGGCGTGAGCACGGTCTACGCCGAGACCCTCGCGAACCCGGCCGTCACCGAGACCGTCGCCCGGGAGGCCGGGGTGGAGGTGCGCACCCTGGACCCGCTGGAAGGGCTCACCGAGAGCTCGGCGGGCGATGACTACTTCGAGGTCATGCGGGCCAACCTCGAGGTCCTCCGCGTCGGACAGGAGTGCTCATGACGGCCTCACCGCTGGTTCTCCGCGATGCGGACTTCGGCTACGGCGAGCAGCGGGTCGTCTCCGGAGTCACCCTCGAGGTTCAGAAGGGTGACGTCGTCGCCATCCTCGGGCCGAACGGCTCAGGCAAGTCGACCATCATCCGGGGGATCCTCGGGCTCGCCGACCACCTCGGCGGAGACGTCGAGCTGCTGGGCACCCCGTTGCACCGGCTCCGGAGTCGTGCCGCCATCGGATACGTCCCCCAGCACCACTCCCTCTCGAGCTCGGTCGCCGCGACGGTGCGCGAGGTCGTCGCGAGCGGGCGCCTTGCGCGACGGCGCTGGTGGCAGCCGGAGACGGCGCGGGACCGGGAGATCGTCGAGCAGGCCCTCGAGGTCGTGCGCCTGAGCCACCGCGCCGACGAGGAGGTCAGCCACCTCTCCGGCGGCCAGCAGCGCCGCGTCCTCATCGCCAGAGCACTGGCCACCCAGCCCGACATCCTCATCATGGACGAGCCGACGGCCGGGGTGGACCAGGCCAGCCAGGTCGTCCTCGCCAAGGTCCTCGGTCGCCTCGCCCAGGCCGGCACGACGATGCTCATCGTCACGCACGAGCTCGACGCCCTCCACGACATCGTCACCCGGGTCCTGTGCGTCAACAACGGCCGGATCGACTTCACGGGGAGCTGCGCGCAGTACGACCTACACCTCGCCACCCACCCGACCGGCTCGTCCCACCACCATCACGACGAGGCCGAGGCCCCTGTGACGACGCCACTCTCGAGCGAGCCCCTCGACACCGCGGCGACGAGGCAGTCATGAGCGAGATGCTGGCGCTGGAGTTCATGCGCAACGCGCTCATCGGGGCGGTCCTCGTCGGCTTCGCAGCGCCGCTCGTCGGGATCTTCCTCGTCCAGCGGAGGATGTCCCTCATCGGTGACGGCATGGGTCACGTCGCGCTCGCGGGTGTCGCCGTCGGCGTGCTCACCGGGACCCAGCCGGTCCTCACCGCCCTCATCGCCGCGGTGCTCGCCGCGGTCGCGATCGAACTCCTCCGTCAACGCGGGGGCACGTCAGGCGACATCGCTCTGGCGGTGATGTTCTACGGCGGCATCGCGCTCGGCGTCGTCCTCCTCAGCCAGGCCTCCGGGGCGTCGTCGACCAACCTCACCGGCTACCTCTTCGGCGCGATCCTCACGACGACGCCGGCGGATCTCATCGCGTTCGCCGTGCTCTGCACGATCGTCGTGGCGACGGTGACGGTGCTGCGCAAGCGCCTCTTCGCGGTCGCCAACGACGAGGAGTACTCGCGGGCGACGGGCCTTCCTGTGACCGCCCTCAACCTCATCCTCGCCGTCCTCACAGCCGTCACGGTCGTGGTGTCGATGCGCATCGTCGGGCTGCTCCTCATCAGCGCGCTGATGATCCTGCCGAACGCCACCGCCCAGCGGATCGGCTCCAGCTTCGCCAGCACGATGCGATGGGCCGCGGTCATCGGCGTGGTGGCCGCGCTGGCCGGCGTCGTGACGTCGTACTACGCAGGGACCCCGTCGGGCGGGACCATCGTCCTCATCCTCATCGCGATCTTCCTCGTCGCGACGGGGACCGCGGCCCTGGCCCGCCGACTGGCGGCCCGCTCGTCGCGACGCCGCTCGGTCACTCAACGGGCCCTGGATCACCAGTCGTCGGATCTCTCGCACCCGGGCGGTCAGGGTCTCGAGTCGGCGGAGGAGTCGCGATGAGCACCGAGCCCCGCCGCCACACCCGCCAACGCGCAGCGCTCGCAGCCGTGCTCGAGGAGACCGACGAGTTCCTCTCCGCCCAGGAGCTGCACAACCGATTGGCCGGGTCCGGTACCAAGGTGGGGCTGGCGACGGTCTACCGCAACCTCCAGGCGATGGCGGCCGACGGCGAGGTCGACGTGCTGCGCACCGACGACGGCGAGTCGGTCTACCGCGCCTGCTCGACCGGCCACCATCACCATCTCGTCTGCCGGGAGTGCGGCCGCACGGTCGAGATCGACGGCCCCGCGGTCGAGCGGTGGGCGGCCAAGGTCAGCGCCGAGCACGGCTTCACCGACGTGACGCACACCCTGGAGATCTTCGGGCGCTGCGGCGACTGCTAGGTGTGCTGTGAGGTGGTCGGCTCGGTGACCGGCCGGTCGACGGCACCTCCATAGCGCCGGTCGCGCCGCGCATACGTCTCGATCGCCTCCCACAGATCCAGCCGGGAGTAGTCCGGCCAGAGCCGGTCCTGGAAGACGAGCTCCGCATACGCGCTCTGCCACAGCAGGAAGTTGGAGGTGCGCTGCTCACCGGAGGAGCGGATGAAGAGGTCGACGTCCGGCATGTCCGGCTCCGCGAGGTAGCGCGCCACCGTCGTCTCATCGACCCGCCGCGGCGAGAGCCGACCGCGCTTGACGTCCGCGGCGATCCGCGCGACGGCATCGCCGATCTCGGCCCGTCCGCCGTAGTTGACGCAGAAGTAGAGGGTCAGTCCCGTGTTGTTCCGGGTGAGCTGCTGCGCGACCTCGAGCTCCTTGATCACCGACGCCCAGAGCCGGGGACGACGCCCGACCCACCGCATACGAACTCCCCACGAGTGCAGCTGATCCCGCCGGCGACGGATCACGTCCCGGTTGAAGCCCATGAGGAAGCGGACCTCCTCGGGCGAGCGCTTCCAGTTCTCCGTCGAGAACGCGTACGCCGACAGGTGCGTCACCCCGATCTCGATCGCCCCCGCGACAACGTCGAGGAGCGCACCCTCACCGGCCTCGTGCCCCTTGGTGCGCGGCAGCCCGCGCTCGTTGGCCCACCGGCCGTTGCCGTCCATGACGACGGCGACGTGGCCGGGCAGGACCTCGGCCGGGATCTGCGGTGGCCGCGCGCCGGAGGGGTGCGGGAAGGGCCGGGCGTATGCGGGGGCCGCGTCGGTCATGAACCGAGCCTATGCGCGCTCGACGAGGCGGAGTGAGCGCACTCCCCGCTCGAGGTGCCACTGCAGGAAGGCGCTCGTGAGGCCGCTGCCCTCGAGACGGTGCCGCGGCTCGCTGGCGTCGGCGATCGCCCAGTCTCCGGTGAGCAGTGCCGCGAGCAGGAGGAGGGTGTCGGGCGCCGGCGCCACCGACCCGGGGGGCCGGCACGACGGACACACCACGCCGCCGGCGGCGAGGTTGAAGGCCCGGTGCGGACCGGGGTCGCCGCAGCGGGCGCAGTCGTGGAAGCTGGGGGCCCAGCCGGCGACCGCGAGCGCCCGGAGGAGGTATGCGTCGAGCACCAGCTCCGGCGCGTGCACCCCGTCCGCGAGGGCGGCGAGGGCGCCGGCGATGAGGAGGTACTGCTGGAGGTTCGGCTCGCCCTCCTCGGTGAGCCGGTCACAGGTCTCGAGCGCTGCCGCTGCCGCGGTCCACCGGGGGTAGTCGCGGGCCAGGGTGTCGCCGTAGGTCGCCAGGCTGACGGCCTGGGTGATGGTGTCGAGGTTGCGTCCTTCGTAGCACTGGACGTCAACGACCATCCCCGGCTCGAGGCGGCTCCCGAAGCGGCTCTTCGTCCGGCGCACCCCCTTGGCGACGGCGCGGATCTTTCCGCGGGTACGGGTGAGGATCGTGACGATGCGGTCGGCCTCTCCGAGCTTGTGGGTGCGCAGGACGACACCCTCTTCCCGGTACAGCGGCATACCGTCCATTCTCCCCCTGGTTCAGCTGCCAGTCCCACGCGACTCGCCAGCCCGCTGCCCTGTCTTCCCCAGCTAGGCTCTCCGCTCCCCCTGCATGCTGGTGCGCGTACAAGAACGTGACAATAGGAACGTTCTGGTACGGCGCCAGGCGTACAAGAACGTTCCTATTGTCATGTTCTTGATCGCTGACCGCTGACCGCTGGTCGCTCCTTCGGGTAGCGCACGAACTTGATCGAACATATGTTCGCACGTCGTGCTAGCGTGGCTCCATGACCGCTGTCCTGCAAGGGTCACTCTTCGACACCGCGACGCACGCGCAACCGACGCTGCGCTCGGTCGGGGCCGGGATGACGCGAGTCGCGCTGGACACCCGCTCGTGGGTCGACGTCCGTCCCGGCTGGTTGTCCGCAGCGGACGTCCTCTTCGACCACCTCGTCGAGCACGTGCCGTGGCGCGCCGAGCGTCGTCAGATGTACGAGCGGGTCGTGGACGTCCCCCGCCTGACCTGCTTCTACGGACCGAACGACCCGCTCCCCCATCACTGTCTCGACACGGCGCGCGAGCTCCTGAGCCGCCACTACGCCGACGAGCTCGGCGAGCCGTTCGTCACGGCCGGGCTTTGCTACTACCGCACCGGCGCGGACTCGGTGGCCTGGCACGGGGACCGCATCGGACGCAGCCGACGCGAGGACACCATGGTGGCGATCCTCTCGGTCGGCTCGCCCCGCACCCTGGCGCTGCGACCGAACGGCGGGCGCACCGCATACCGTCTGGGGCTGGGCCATGGTGACCTCGTCGTCATGGGTGGCGCCTGCCAGCGCGAGTGGGAGCACTGCGTCCCCAAGACCTCCGACGCGGTCGGTCCGCGGATCTCGATCCAGTTCCGCGTGGCTGGGGTGCTCTAGCCCGGTCGCCCGGCGGGCGACCAGCGTCGTCCGGCCACGTCTCGGAGGCGCGCCCTAGCTCGACCGGCTGGCTCGCGCAACCCGCTTCGACGCCGACGCCATCGCCGGCTTCTGGCCGGCGGAGGACGTCCCGGACCTGGTCCGCCGGGCCGTGGCCGCGGGGGCCGAGGTCCGGGTGCGGGGTCCCGCTCGCTTGGCGCGGGGCCGCTGCCGCGCCTCAGCCTCCGCCTGCTTCTCCCGTGCCAGGGCGAGCAGCGTGGCCAGCTCCTCCTCGAGGTAGTCGGTGATCCGGTCGACGTCCGGCACGCGCTCGCGAGCCGCGATGAGCCCGAAGTGCAGGCCACCGTCCATCCCGATGACGGTCATGTTGAGGGCGACCCCGTCAGCGACGACCGACACGGGGTAGTGCCCGAGGACGCGGGCGCCGGCTACGTAGATGGGCACCGGCGGTCCCGGGATGTTGGAGATGACGACGTTGAAGGGCGGCACGCGCTTGAACAGGTGGGAGGCGAACCACGCCTTGGCGGCCCGCGCCGTCAGCGCCGGCGGGGAGAAGTCGACGGCCTCGTCGACCAGGCCCTGAGGGATGAAGGCCTGGGAGCGTTTGGCCACCGCCGTGGTCGCCTGCATGGCGTGCAGTCGCTCGAGGGGGTCCTCAAGATGAGTGGGGAGGGGGACGAGCATGGCCGAGACCTTGTTGCCGTCCACCTGGCCGACGTCGGTGGACCGGATGCTCACCGGCATCATGGCGACGAGCGGCCGGTCCGGGAGGGCTTGGTGATCGATGAGCCAGCGCCGGAGCGCCGACGCGCACATCGCCATGACGACGTCATTGACCGAGCACTCGAAGGTGTTCTTGACCTCCTTGACCTCCGCCAGGCTCAGCGTGCGGAACGAGAACTTGCGGTGCGGCGAGATCTCCGTGTTGAGCGGGGTCGGCGGGGCCAGCGTCGGCGAGAGAGAGATGACATCGCCATCCGCGGTGCCATCCCTCCGACGGAGCATCCCGCTGATGTACGGCCTCGCGACGGAGGCGAGCGACGGTACCGACATGAGCGCGTCGGTCACGAGCTTGGTGGCCTCCAACGGTCGAGTCGCGAGGCGTAGCAAGGCATCTCGGCCGAGACGCAGGCTGCTGGGCGCCGGACGCGGCGTGAAGTCGTCCTCCGGCAGTTCACGCGGCTCGGGTGTGAGGTCGTAGAGCAGCTTGAGCATCTCCGCGCCCGTGACGCCGTCGATGGCGGCGTGGTGGATCTTCATGTAGATGCCCATCCGCCCGCGACTCAGCCCGGTGATGAGGTAGGCCTCCCACAGCGGCTTGGCGCGGTCCAGCGGTCGGGCATGGATACGCGCCACCTGCTCGGCGAGCTGGCTGTCGTTGCCCGGTCGCGGCAGGGCGATCTCACGGACGTGGTACTCGATGTCGAAGTGCTCGTCATCGATCCAGACCGGCTGGTCGAGTCCGAGGGGGACCTCCGCGAGCCGCTGCCGCATGACCGGCACGAGAGCGAGCCGTGGCTGGAGCACAGCGATGAAGCGGTCCAGGTCGAGTGGTTGCGGCGCGGACGAGGGATCGAGGATGGTCAGCCCGCCGATGTGTCCGGTGGAGTGCGGAGTCTCCAGCGCGAGGAAGGCCGCATCGAGTCCGGAAAGCCGTCGCATGTCTGCACCCTAGTGGACGTGAAGGCGCGGGGCACCGGTCGAGCGAAGGGACCGGTCCGGTGCCGAACCCGCCTCCGTCAACGGCCTCGCTCCCGCGTCCAGCACAGTCCCTCGTATGCGTGGCTCACCTGGACCGGCCGGCACACTCCGGGCTGATCGCTCCTGTCGATCGTGGCCCGTCGGACCGCGGTCAGTCGATGTGGCGGTAGAGCCGCCGGATGACCGGGTTGGGACTGAAGCGCTCCCACGCGTCCACCGGCCTGGACAGCCGATCGGCGACGCACCAGATCGTCGCCGGGTCGAAGCCGAAGCCCAAGTGGCTGCAGCGGACCTCGACGTTCTGGTGCAGGTCGGTGCTCGGCCCCATGCAGGCCCGCCAGAGGACGACGCCGTCCATCCTCGAGTACAGCGCCGTCGAGGGCACGGTCAGCTCGTCGGCGATCCGCGACCGGTCGGGGACGATGCGCGGGCGCGCGTGGATGATCCGGAGCCGCTCGAAGGTGCTGTCGGCGCGCGTCCGGTGCCCGTACGCGACCCCGAAGGGAGACCCGAGCGTGATCACCTGCCGCACCAGGTCGGGATGCTTCATGGCGAGGTGGCGTGCGTAGATGCCGCCCAGCGACCACCCGATGACGCTGACCCGCCCACCGGTGCGCTCGGCGAGATCGCTTGTCGCCTGGGGCAGTCCGGCGATGATCGCCTCGCTCGGCCCGATGTTGCGGCCGAGTCGCCAGCCTCGCACGTAGTAGTTGCGCTCGCGGAGGAACCGGCGCAGCGGCCTCGTGCTGCGGTCCGACGCGAGCAGACCGGGCAGGACGAGGACGCCGTGCCCGTCGCCGTTGGGGGCCTTCTTGAGCAGCGGCCGGGCGATCTGCATGAGCGAGATGTCCGCAACGCCGCGGAACGGCTCAGTGGCGTAGAGGAGCGTCGACGGGATCTTCCCGATCTCCCGCAGGTGGGGTGGCACGGCCTCGACGTCGAGCCCAGCGACGTCTTTGTTGAACGGGACGACATTGTCCGCATACCCGGAACTCACCTTCCAACTCTGTCACGTTGGAAGGTGAGATGGACGGGTTTGCTACCGGGCAGTTACATCCGCAGAGCCGGTCCGGGGACGGTCCGGTCCACGTATGCGTCGGCCGGGGCACCCGAATCGGCCGCGTCACGCTCGGCCCGGTTGACCGCCGACATGATCGCGCGCAGGGAGGCCTTGACGATCGACTCGTGCAGGCCGACGCCCCAGAGCACCCGGTCACCGACCGCGCACTCGACGTAGGCGGCTGCTCGGGCGTCACCTCCGGCAGAGAGCGCGTGCTCGTGGTAGTCGAGCACCCGCACGTCCACGCCGAGAGGTTGCAGAGCGTTGATGAAGGCATCGATGGGACCGTTGCCCCGACCGTGGATCGTCGTCTCCTCGCCGTCGACCCGGATGATCGACTCGATGACGTCCTGACCCTCCTCGGTGCTCGTGATCGTCGAGCGCACCGGGTAGAAGCGGCCCCACTGGTTGCCCTCTTCGGCCGAGTGGAGGTACTCGTCGGAGAAGAGCTCCCAGATCTGGGCGCTGGTGAGCTCGCCGCCGTGGGCGTCGGTCTCCGCCTGGACGACGTGGCTGAACTCGATCTGCAGGCGGCGGGGAAGGTCGAGACCGTGCTCGCTCTTGAGCAGGTAGGACACCCCGCCCTTGCCGGACTGGCTGTTGACGCGCACGACGGCCTCGTACGAGCGGCCGATGTCGTGCGGGTCGATGGGCAGGTACGGGACGCCCCAGGTGATCTCGTCGATCGTCCGGCCCTCGGCGGCGGTCCGCCGCTCCATGTCCTCGAACCCCTTCTTGATGGCGTCCTGGTGGGAGCCGGAGAAGGCCGTGTAGACGAGGTCGCCGCCCCACGGGTGCCGCTCGTGGACCGGCAGCTGGTTGCAGTACTCCACCGTGCGCCGGATCTCGGCCATGTTGGAGAAGTCGATCTCAGGATCGATGCCCTGGCTGAACAGGTTCATGCCCAAGGTGACGAGGCAGACGTTGCCGGTCCGCTCGCCGTTGCCGAACAGGCAGCCCTCGATGCGGTCGGCACCGGCGAGGAAGCCCAGCTCGGCCGCCGCGACACCTTCGCCCCGGTCGTTGTGCGGGTGCAGAGAGACAACGACCGACTCCCGCCGGTCCAGGTGCCGGATCATCCACTCGATGCTGTCCGCGTAGACGTTCGGCGTGGCCATCTCGACCGTCGCCGGCAGGTTGATGATCATCTTGTGGTCCGGCGTCGGGTCGATGACGTCGATGACCTCGTTGCAGACCCGCACGGCGAACTCGAGCTCGGTGCCGGTGTAGGACTCCGGCGAGTACTCGTAGTAGACCTTCGTGTCCGGGATGGTCTCCTCGAGCTTGCGGCACAGCCGGGCGCCCTGCAGGGCGATGTCGACGATGCCGTCCTGGTCGAGGCCGAAGACGACCCGCCGCTGCAGGACGGACGTGGAGTTGTAGAAGTGCACGATCGCCTGTTTCGCGCCGGTGATGGCGTCGAAGGTCCGCTCGATGAGGTGGTCCCGGCACTGGGTGAGCACCTGGATCGTCACGTCGTCGGGGATGTGACCACCCTCGATGAGCTCCCGGCAGAAGTCGTAGTCCGTCTGGCTCGCGCTCGGGAAGCCGACCTCGATCTCCTTGTACCCCATCCGGACCAGGAGCTTGAACATCCGCATCTTGCGTTCGGAGTCCATCGGGTCGATGAGGGCCTGGTTGCCGTCCCGCAGGTCGACGGCGCACCAGCGCGGTGCCTTCGTCATCACCTGGTCGGGCCAGGTGCGGTCAGGGAGGTGGACCTGGATCTGGTCCTGGAAGGGGACGTACTTGCCGATCGGCATCCCGGAAGGCTGCTGGGGGTGGATCACGATTCTCTACTCACTTCGTCTCGTCGGGGGTGGTGCTCAGCCGGCACAACGGACTCCGCGACGAGGACGGCCGATTCAGGCCTCGCCGCGGCAACGAAGGAGGAGGGTGTGACCCATGTGGTCCAGTATGCCTCGCTCACCAGTGCGATGCACGCTTACGTCCGCACTCTGATCACCCGGGTCGC
>JAAYCP010000089.1 GCA_012729695.1 Actinomycetales bacterium
CAGGACATGGTTGACTTCGCCGACGGCATTAGCGACCGCGCTGCCGGCGAGCGTCTGCACCGATCGCTGCAGGGTAAGGGCGCGTTCCGGCGCTTCAAGAATGAGCTCTACCAGCGCCACCCCGATCTGATCTCGCTCTGGCACGCCTTTCGGGATGCCCGCGCTCGTCGGCGGGCCGTGGAGTGGCTTCGGGACGAGGACCTGATCAGCGGCGATGAGGCTCAACGGTTCCTTGATGAGAATCCCGAGCCTGCCCTTCCATGACGGGAGACGACTCGCATCGGCTCCGCCCCCGCGCGTGCCTGGTGATGTCCTGTCGCGCACGCCAGCGACGCGCGCGCGTTGGCGCCTGGGCGTCGTGTGAGACGGAGGGGTTCGCGGCTCGTGTTCTGGGACGTGTCCGCGATGCTGCCCGGCGGGGCTGGTTGACTGGGCGGGGTGAGCGATCAGCAGCCGGTGCCGACCGACCCCGCCGCGGTGAAGGCGTGGGTGGCGAGTTTGAGCAGGGAGGATCTGGCGGCCCTGACCCAGCAGGTCCTCGGTGGCGGGCTGGGCGCGCTGCTTGGGGTCGATGAGTACAACACTGGCAACCGTCCGATCCAGTTGCCTGACCCGCCGGAGCAGGTGAGCGCGTTGACCGTCACGGTCGAGCTGCGCGGCTCCAAGCCGCGGATCTGGCGTCGACTGCGGTTGCCGGGTGACGTGACGTTGGAGGTGGTGCACCTGGTGTTGCAGGCGGCGATGGGATGGAGCGATTCCCATCCTCATCGCTTTCAGCCCGGCGGAGCGCGGGGGTACACCGGCCCGTACTTCATCACCGCCTTCGACGAGGAGGAGGAAGGCGATGAGGGCACCCGCGAGGAGGCGGTCCGCCTGGACCAGGTGCTGCGCGAACCCGGGGACCGGCTGACCTACCTGTACGACTTCGGCGACGGGTGGGAGCACCTGATCACTTTGGAATCTGTCGCCCCGATGACGGCGGAGGACCGGGATCCGGTGTGCCTGGGCGGTGCCAGGGCGTGTCCGCCGGAGGATGTCGGCGGGATCCACTCGCACATCGAGCTGGCCGCGTGGCTGCGCGCCGGAGCGCCCGCCGACCAGGTGCCCGAACCGTTCGACGACGCCGAGCACGCTCACGGCTGGCTCCCGGTCGGCTACGACCCCGACGCGTTCGACCCGGCCGAGACTACGGCCGCGATCAGAACGTGGATACGCGGGGAGCACGTGCCCTGGCACGGGGTGCCCGAGCCGCTGGCCGAGCTCGTCCGAGGAATCCGCGGACCGACCTGGATGCAGGCCACCGATTGGCTCAACACTCTCGGCGCGCGGGAGCCCGTCACCCTCATTGACGCCGACCTCCACCTCGCGGCCCGCCCGTGGCGGGCGGTCCTGGATGCCGTCGGCGACGGGATCAGGCTCACCAGCGCCGGGTACCTCCCGCCTGCGGTGGTTGAGCAGATCGCCGAGACAAGCGGGATCACGACCTGGTGGATCGGCAAAGCGAACCGGGAGGACCTGACCTACCCGGTGGCGTTCCTGCGCGAGAACAGCCAAGCGCTCGGACTGCTGCGCAAGAGCCGAGGAGTCCTGGCCCCGACCGCCCGCGCCAAAGCCACGGCCGGCGACCCGCACCGCCTGGTCACCGCCGTGCTCGACCGCTTCCCAGTCGGCAAAGGCTTCGACGCCGAGGCCGGGTGGCTCCTGCTGCTCGCCGCCGCCGCCGGCGCCGCCGACAACGCTGAGGTCTACACCCACATCGCGCAGATGCTCACCGACCGCGGCTGGCGCACCCGACCCGGCAGCGACGTCACCACCGCCCAAGCCCGCCACGGAGCACGAGCAACCCTCGACGCCCTCGAATCCATGGCCGGCGACCACAACGACACCGACACCGCACTCCTGACAAGGCTCGCCCGAGCCGCACTCCTCGGCACCGCCCCCAACACGTAGGAGGCGCTCAACAGGCGCGTCTTATCGCCGGGCTATCGCGCTTGACCTAGACCTCCATGGCGAAGTGGTGAGAGCTGATCCGGAAGCCGGCGCTGAAGTAGAGACGGTGTGCGGCTGTCCGATCGAGTCCGACGCCAGAGTCGAGGTGGATCTGCTCGCACCGGAGGCGCACGGCTTCATCGTGCAGCCATTCCAGCAGTAGCCGTGCATGCCCTTGCTTCCTCGCCGCGGGAAGGGTCGAAAGGTCGTCGATGTACAAGTGGCGACCCCAGGCAAGGTTCTCGCCGAGACGGAACCCGGCGACAGCCACGGCCGAGTCCCCCTGGTCGGGCAGCGAAGCGATGAGCCGATAGCCGGAAGGCCGCTGTCGCTGATCCACCTGACGTACGAAGTCGTCTCGCTCTGCCAATGCTGGGCGCAAGACACGCATCGCATCGAAGGCCTGCCCCGTGTTCGGCGGTGCCAACTCAATGATCATGGCCACGATCCTGGCACTGGACGCACTCCTCCTGGAGCCAGGGACACTAGCGGCACTTCGCCGGCTGTCGACCGCCCGCACAGCGATATGAGCGTGCGCCTCCCGGGGCGGGCTCATTCACATGTCGCGGTATCGCTGCGCGGCATCAAGGGCACTTTGCACCAGATCGGTCCTCGTGGCCGGCCGTGCGGGCCAGTCGGGGTACGACGTGCCCGGGACCGCGTAGGGGGTGACGTAGGCGGCCGTGTCGCGCTGGAAACGCCATCCTTCGGCCAGCGGCCCCGCGTCCAGGGTGTCGAAGCCGATGTCGTCGAGGAACTGGCGGACTGTCTCCTTAGCGTATGCGTCGTCAGCGGCGATGGGCAGGGTCGAACGGTCTGGGTCGCCCGAGGGACGGCCGAGGGATGCCAAGTGGTCGACGTAGATGTTGTTGAAGCCCTTCACCACGTGGGCGTCGGGCAGGTGCGCTTGGAGCAGTTCGCTGGTCGTCGTGGACTCGTCATCGAGTTCCGCGATGTGCCCATCCCGGTCGGGGTAGTAGTTGTTGGTGTCGATCACGACCTTGCCGTGCAAGGCCTCTACCGGTACCTGTCGGTAGTTCTTGAGCGGCAACGTCACCACGGCGATGTCGGCTGCCTCTGCGGCTTCGGCAGCAGTCGCTGCGCGGGCCCGCGGGCCAAGCTTGTTGACCAGGTCGGAGAGCGTTTCCGGTCCGCGGCTGTTGCTCAGCACCACGTCGTAACCCGCGTCCACCGCCAGCCTTGCCACGGTGCTACCGATGTTGCCGCTGCCGATGAGTCCAATGGTTGTCATGCCCACCAAACGTGCCGAAGACAGCGCGGCATTCCATGCATCCGCATCTGGGCAGTTCCAGACGGATCCGGGGTCACCGAGAGTCGCTGCATACCGCCGGCTGTTGCCCTTCTACGCGACCGTTCACGGGGATGGCCGCGGCCGCGGGTCGCGGGAGGTGAGCTGGATGGGTCCCGCTTCAAGCAGGGCGCAATGTTGCACCGGCTGTCGCATTGCGAGCCAGATCTGCGCGACTTGCTCGATAGACACGGCTACCTGCGTCAGTCGCAACAGCCCCTCGCCGAGTCTCTTGTGGGCTGCCGGGAGCGACGTCACCTGCGTCGATAGCGGCAGCTGCAGTACGGGCATCTCGTGAATCAGGCGCATCACCTGGCCCAGCGCGTTGTGAGCGGCAACAGGATCATCGCGCTCAGCGCCTGACGTGTTGACCAGGTAGAAGCAGGAGATGTACAGCGGCGAAGGCATCGTGCCCGGCCCTGATGGCGTGGGCTCATTGCGAGGTGCCGGGATCGGTGCGGCGTTCAACAGAGTGATCCGCACCCCGGGCTGTGTAGTCGCGACAGCCTCCTGCGGGGTGCCAACCTGCACGTCGGCAATGCCGGTCTCGGAACCGATGTGATCGGCGAGCACCTGAGCGACGTCATCAAGGGCTGCGAAAGTGGCGTTCACCGAGACCATCCCTTGCAGCGCATTCTCCAAGGCTGGCAGATAGTCCGACGACACGGACGAACGGCACGACGTGTGCCCTCGCATCTGAGTCCAACCGCCCGCTGTCGCTCTCCTGCGGTGCGCATCATGATGTTGGGTTGAGATCCCCGAAATCGACTCAGGCTGACCGGGTTGGGGTGAGGACGACCATGGGCGAACTGCTCACCCAGTCATCGACGGAGTAAGGCTGTTGTGCGTACCAGGGCTGCAGATGCCACGCCTGTTCGGCGACCCGGCGCCGGGCAGCCACGTCGGTGACCTCGAGCGCAGTCACTGGAAGATCGACCGCAGGCTCTCGCAGGTGCAGCACCGCCGCTGGGTGATCGCGGAGATTGGCCAGCCAGTGCCTCGGGCCAGGCGTCCCAGTCACGACAATCTGTCCGTCGACGACCACGTACCAGATCTCAACGCGGCGCAGTCGACCGCTACGGCGCCCGACGCTACTCATCTCACACGTCCCGGTCGGTGGCATAGCCGTGACTTCCATCTCCGAAGGCTAAGTCAGCCATTACGCCACACGACCTGCTGCACACCGCCGGACGTTGGGCGCAATGGCCATGGTCCGCCCAGGCAGCCGCGTCAGCGGCTCCTGGCAGGTCTTGCCGGTTGGTGCTCGACGACAACTCGCCCGGGCGTCCAGGCAATTCCGTCGATCGAGCGAAGCGGCGAGAACGGGTCCGCCGCCCGCTGCCAGGCAACAGCCAGGTTGGCCGAGATCTCCGCTGCCTCGTCCGGGTACGCCTGAGCAGCCAGCCGGCGTAACTCATCGACGTCAGTGAGCTTGACCGTGATCCTCCAGGTGGCCGTCCCGTGATCGAGGGAGTCGGCCGCAGCCTCGCTCTCCACCGACAGAACTCGTAAGGCGCCGGCATCGAGCGCCTCTTCCATTCCCTCGGTGGGCCAGATCAGCCAGGCCAGGGCGTCAAAGGGCTCATCGACGGGCGCCGTATCCGGTGCCTCAGGACCGCTGTCCTCGGCGTCCACGTTTGTACCCGGGTGCGTGATCTCGAAGCCCTCGTTCACGCGCGCTGCGGCTTGCCGCAGAGTAGAAGCATCGGTGATGGCGACCTCGGCGGTGGCGGTCAGCGTCCACACCTCTCGGTTCCTGCCGCGCTGCGGCCCGCTTGGAGGAGCCTGCGTCTCGCGAACGGGCACCTCAAAGAGGCCCGGCTGGTCGGCATCCATGCCTACGACCCTATGCCCGCCACCCCGCTCAGGACGGTGGACCCGGTCCCTCGGGCAGCGACCGAGACGTCGACGGTGCACGAGGCAGCCGCGTCACTGCCGGATGTCGACCGTGCCGGTTGTTGAGGGCTGGGTTAGGCCACTGTGGACGCGAGGGCCTCGAGGTCGGCTCGGAGCCTGGCGATCATGGCTTGGGGCGTGCTCTCTCCCGCCGCGATCTGGGTCATCAAGAGTTCTCGGGCGAGCGTCGAGGCCGGCACTCCTCGCCGGTCCGCGAGCTGAGCGAGGGCCTGCATCTCATCCTCGTTCAGGCGCACCTGCAGAGTCTTGCTCCGGCCGTGGCCCCGGGTCAGCGTCGACCCAGGCTTCAGCTCGGCGTCCTTGTCCGCCTCAGATGCGGCAGCCTCGGCCGCGATCAGGTCGTCAATTCCCATCGTGAGTCTCCTTTCGGTATCGCCGCTGGTCCGTGGGATTCGACGGCCATGCGTTCACACCCCAGGTTGTCTCGCCATCCGGCAGGACGATCACGGTCACCAGGCCGCCGATGGAGGGCGACCAGCCGATCACCCGCACCGTCCTGCCCGACACCGACGACGGGTCGGGTGTGATGACCAGACGGTTCGGGTCGTCCAGGGCTTCGTTGGCGAGGTCCGGTGTCATGGAGTGCTTGGCGATGTAGTCGCCCCGGTACTTCCAGTCAGCCGATCCCTCCACGAGGCAACTGTACTACGCACGCATTACAGAGGCCGGTGGACACAGCAGGGGCCCACGTCCCCGACGTACTCCTGGCAGCAGTAGCGGCTCATGGTGGCGCCCAACGACCTCCGCTCACCACCCAAGGGAACCTGCTGCCTTCCGCCGGGAGCTGGGCTGCGCGAGAAACGGTGGCGGCAACGCATCGCCCGTGAACGAGGGTGCCATCAGCGGGACCGTGTTTGATGGTTCGATGCATAGACCCACGCAGCGGCGTCAGGACGTGATCCCCGCGGGTCGACTCATCGTGATCTCGGGCCGGCCCGGAACTGGGAAGACGACGCTGGCCAAGGCCACGGCACGAGAGCTGCGTGCCTGCTACCTGCGCGTCGATGCCGCCGAGACTGCTCTCGGGCGCGCGGGAGTAGCGGTCGTTACGGAAGGCTATGCAGTGATCCACGAACTCGCCGTCTCCAACCTCCAGCTGGGCCACACCGTCGTGGTGGACGCAGGCAACCCCGTCCCGCAAGCCCGTGCGGGATGGTTTGAGACAGCGGCGCGGGCCCGGGCTCGCCTGGTCATGGTCGAAGTCCAACTTCCGGACCTGCTCGAGCATCGCCGCCGTCGTGTGGAGGAGCGAGACGCCGACATCCCCGGACATGTCCTGCCCACCTGGGATCAGGTCGTGCACGGTGAATGGACACCCTGGGACGAAGAGCGTGACGGTCAACGCCTTTGCGTTGACAGCACCAACGCGGACGTCGCCCTCGCGCATCTGCTGCAAGCTCTTCGCGCCGAGTGACCGCGTCCACCCGATGAGTCACAGCGCCGGGTGCAGGACGCTGTCCTGCTTGACCTCAAAGCGTGGCCCGTTGAACCCGGACATTCAACCCATCGTCGCTAGATCGGACCCACCATGCGTGGCCGGTTCCACTGATGAGCGGCCGACCCTGCCCGATGACGTGCAGGGCCGTGTTCTCATCCAGCGCGACGACATCAAAGCGGCGGTCCCGGGCCGCCACCGCCATCGCTCTGCCGAGAGTGCCGGCCTGAGCGGCGTGCACGTCCACTGTCCACGGCACCAGATCGAGACCGGTATCCACGACGATGTCATCGACCCCCTCAGACCAGTCGCGAGGCGAGACCACGGCGCCATTCCAGTGGTACCCACCCAGGATCGCCCGATTGGACGCCAGCATCGCCCCTGCCGAGAAGCCAAGGTAGGGAGCACCCGAGACGACCCGGCCTCGAATGGTTGCGGCAACCGGGGCAAAGTGCCGGTGATACTCCCGAACCGGGCCGCCGGCCACGATGAACGCGTCGAACCGCGCGAGATCACCCAACCCCTCCTCGAGCGGGACCACCTCGACCTGATCCCAAAGCTGCGCAAGGAGCTCTCGGTAGGCGTCGATGAAGCGTGCGCTCCCAGCGCGATCCCCAACTAGGAACAAAGCGATCTTCGATGCGCCAGTGCGATGGCAAGCGTTGATGAACGGAGCGACGCAGGACGTCGAGGTAGTGGTGTCCGGTCCGCCACCGACAAGAACGATGCTCATCTGCGCACGCTATATGACGGCATCCTCGTGGCCAGGCCTGTCACGTCGACGTCTCTGGAGCAGCGGCACTGCGCCGGGTGATGGGCGCGGCAGTTAATGACTTTCTGGGAGTCAGGGCAGCAGCTCCCAGTACTGCCGTCGTGCGGGCATGGCGTGGATGACCATCTCCTGGCCGCTTTCGGAGATGAGCACGACGGTCTCGAGCAGTCGCGCCTGCGTGTCGAACCCAAGCCGCAATTCTCTGTGCGGCCACTCGTCTTCTTCGAGCGGTTCGATCCACAGCGACCAGTAGGCGGCATGGACTGCGTCCTCGGGGAGCACTCCGTGCTTGAGCGCGCTGTGATGGAGCTTCACGCGGCGTAGTCGGCCAGCGCCCGGCGGATCGCCTCAGATCGCGAGAGGTGCTCCCGCTCAGCGACCGCGTCGAGCGCGGCGATCTCCTCGGCTGTGAGGCGGACTGCGATCACCTGCATTGGCTCGGCTCCACGACCAGGGCGGCCACGCCCGCGCCGCTTGAGCTCCTCGACGTCGTAGCCGGCTTCCGCCTCGTCTGCCCACTTCTGGATTTGCGCATCCGTCACTTGGTCTTCGGTCACCATCACAAAATCGTATAACGAAAACGGTGGTTGCGACAGGTGCGTCGCGGCGACGGCCGCCCCCGAGGGACTGTGCACGGTCACTCCGCCGGATCTTGACCGTGGGGTCCTGGAGTGAGGTGGGTGGTCTAGCCCGTACACACTTGACGTACTGGTACTATTTCTTGTACCACTCTGGAGGTGTGTCATGGCTGTTACCGCAAGCGAAGCCCGCAAGAACCTGTTCCCCCTGATCGAGAAGGTCAACGACGACCGCACCCCGATCGAGATCACCTCACGACGCGGCGATGCCGTCCTGCTCTCCCGCGCGGACTACGACGCTCTGGAAGAGACTGCGCACCTCTTGCGTGTCCCGGCCAACGCCAAGCGCCTGCTGGAGAGCCTGCAGCAGGCCCGCGCCGGGGAGCGCGAAGAACACGAGCTGGTGCAGTGAGGCCCGTCTTCACCCCCCACGGCTGGGCCGACTACACCTACTGGCTCAGCGCCGACCGCACCAACCTCAAACGGATCAACCGGCTCATCGCCGACGCGCTGCGCGACCCGACCTCCGGCATCGGCAAGCCCGAACCCTTGCGTCACATGCTCTCCGGAACCTGGTCCAGACGGATCACCGAGGAACACCGGCTCGTCTACCTCGTCGACGGCGATGACCTCGTCATCCTCCAAGCCCGCTTCCACTACAAATAGCGGCCACGCACAACGACCCAGGTGCCCCACAGCGCCG
>JAAYCP010000302.1 GCA_012729695.1 Actinomycetales bacterium
ACCCGGGACATCCCGAACGTCTCCGAGGAGGTCCTCGCCGACCTCGACGAGCGCGGCATCATCCGCATCGGTGCCGAGGTCCGCGACGGCGACCTGCTCGTCGGCAAGGTCACGCCTAAGGGTGAGACCGAGCTGACCCCGGAGGAGCGCCTCCTGCGCGCGATCTTCGGTGAGAAGGCGCGCGAGGTCCGCGACACCTCCCTCAAGGTGCCCCACGGTGAGACCGGCACGGTCATCGGCGTGAAGGTGTTCGACAAGGACGACGGCGACGAGCTCGCTCCCGGCGTGAACCAGCTCGTGCGCGTCTACGTCGCGAACAAGCGCAAGATCACCGATGGCGACAAGCTCGCCGGTCGGCACGGGAACAAGGGAGTCATCTCCAAGATCCTCCCGGTCGAGGACATGCCCTTCCTCGAGGACGGCACCCCCGTCGACGTCGTGCTCAACCCGCTCGGCGTCCCCGGTCGAATGAACATCGGCCAGATCCTCGAGCTGCACCTGGGTTGGGCGGCCGCCAACGGCTGGACGATCGAGGGCAACCCCGAGTGGGCAGTGGAGATCCCCGACGTCGCCCGCGAGGCGCCGGCCGGCACCCGCGTGGCCTCGCCGGTCTTCGACGGTGCCAAGGAGGACGAGATCGTCGGCCTCCTCGACTCGACGCTTCCGACCCGTGACGGTCAGCGGCTCATCGACGGCTCCGGCAAGGCCCGGCTCTTCGACGGCCGCTCCGGCGAGCCGTTCCCGGACCCGGTCTCGGTGGGCTACATGTACATCCTCAAGCTGCACCACCTCGTGGACGACAAGATCCACGCGCGCAGCACCGGCCCGTACTCGATGATCACCCAGCAGCCGCTCGGCGGTAAGGCCCAGTTCGGTGGCCAGCGCTTCGGTGAGATGGAGGTCTGGGCGCTCGAGGCATACGGTGCCGCGTACGCGCTCCAGGAGCTGTTGACGATCAAGTCCGACGACGTGACCGGTCGGGTCAAGGTCTACGAGGCCATCGTCAAGGGCGACAACATCCCCGAGCCGGGCATTCCCGAGTCGTTCAAGGTCCTCGTCAAGGAGATGCAGTCCCTGTGTCTCAACGTCGAGGTCCTCTCCAGCGACGGTTCCGCCATCGAGATGCGTGATGCCGAGGAGGACGTCTTCCGCGCTGCGGAGGAGCTCGGCATCGACCTCTCGCGCCGCGAGCCGAGCTCTGTCGAAGAGGTGTAACGGGTCGGCCCTCCCAGTAGGGCCGCTCGCTCACCCCACCCCCACAAGATCTACTGACTGACTGACGACGAGAGAAGGAAGCACAGAGTGCTGGACGTCAACTTCTTCGACGAGCTGCGCATTGGCCTGGCGACCGCGGACGACATTCGTACGTGGAGCCATGGCGAGGTGAAGAAGCCGGAGACCATCAACTACCGCACCCTCAAGCCCGAGAAGGACGGACTCTTCTGCGAGAAGATCTTCGGCCCCACCCGGGACTGGGAGTGCAACTGCGGCAAGTACAAGCGGGTCCGCTTCAAGGGCATCATCTGTGAGCGCTGCGGCGTCGAGGTCACCCGCGCCGGTGTGCGTCGTGAGCGGATGGGCCACATCGAGCTGGCCGCCCCGGTCACCCACATCTGGTACTTCAAGGGTGTCCCGAGCCGGCTCGGCTACCTGCTCGACCTGGCGCCGAAGGACCTCGAGAAGGTCATCTACTTCGCGGCCTACATGATCACGCACGTCGACGAGGAGCAGCGGCGAGCCGACCTGCCCTCGCTCGAGGCGCAGATCGAGGTCGAGAAGAAGGAGCTCGAGAACCGTCGCGACGCCGAGATCGAGGCCCGGGCCCAGAAGCTCGAGGCCGACATCGCCGCGCTCGAGGCCGAGGGTGCCAAGTCCGACGCCAAGCGCAAGGTCCGCGACAGCGCCGAGCGCGAGATGAACCAGATCCGCCGCCGCGCCACGGCCCAGATCGAGCGCCTCGAGCAGGTCTGGGACCGCTTCCGCAACCTCAAGGTCCAGGACCTCGAGGGTGACGAGATGCTCTACCGCGAGATGCGGGACCGCTTCGGCCTGTACTTCGAGGGCGGCATGGGTGCCGCCGCGATCCAGAAGCGTCTGGAGACCTTCGACCTCGACGCCGAGGCCGAGCTGCTGCGCGAGATCATCGCCACCGGCAAGGGCCAGCGCAAGACCCGCGCCCTGAAGCGGCTCAAGGTCGTCACCGCGTTCCAGACGACGACGAACCACCCGACCGGCATGGTCCTCGACGCCATCCCGGTGATCCCGCCGGACCTGCGTCCGATGGTCCAGCTCGACGGTGGCCGCTTCGCCACCTCGGACCTCAACGACCTCTACCGTCGGGTGATCAACCGCAACAACCGGCTCAAGCGACTCCTCGACCTCGGCGCGCCCGAGATCATCGTCAACAACGAGAAGCGCATGCTTCAGGAGGCCGTCGACAACCTCTTCGACAACGGTCGTCGTGGTCGTCCGGTCACCGGGCCGGGCAACCGTCCGCTGAAGTCGCTCTCCGACATGCTCAAGGGCAAGCAGGGCCGGTTCCGCCAGAACCTGCTCGGGAAGCGCGTCGACTACTCCGGCCGTTCGGTCATCGTCGTCGGCCCGCAGCTCAAGCTCCACCAGTGCGGTCTGCCCAAGCAGATGGCCCTGGAGCTGTTCAAGCCCTTCGTGATGAAGCGTCTGGTCGACCTCGACCACGCGCAGAACATCAAGAGCGCCAAGCGCATGGTCGAGCGGGCCCGCCCGGTCGTCTGGGACGTCCTCGAAGAGGTCATCACCGAGCACCCGGTCCTGCTCAACCGCGCGCCCACCCTGCACCGACTCGGCATCCAGGCCTTCGAGCCGCAGCTGGTCGAGGGCAAGGCCATCCAGATCCATCCGCTCGTCTGCACGGCGTTCAACGCCGACTTCGACGGTGACCAGATGGCTGTCCACGTCCCGCTGTCCGCGGAGGCGCAGGCCGAGGCCCGGATCCTCATGCTCTCGAGCAACAACATCCTCAAGCCGGCTGACGGCCGTCCGGTGACCATGCCGACCCAGGACATGATCATCGGCCTGTTCCACCTCACCTCCGAGGTGGCGGACGGTCCCGGCGAGGGTCGTGCGTTCAGCAGCATCGCCGAGGCGCAGATGGCCTTCGACGCCCGTGAGATCCACATCGGCAGCAAGGTCAAGATCCGCATCCCGAAGGTCGTCCTGGCCCCCGGGACGGAGCCGGAGGGGACGTTCGTGGACGAGGAGGGCTTCGCGCACAACGTGCTCCTCGAGACCACCCTCGGTCGCGCAATCTTCAACCAGACGCTGCCGGCGGACTACCCCTACGTCAACGCGGCCGCCGACAAGAAGCGCCTGTCCCAGATCGTCAACGACCTGGCCGAGCGTTACACCAAGGTCGAGGTTGCCGCCTCGCTCGACGCGCTGAAGGACAACGGCTACTACTGGGCGACCCGCTCGGGCACGACGGTCGCAATCTCCGACGTCGTCACCCCGGAGCGCAAGACCGAGATCCTCGAGTCCTACGAGCTCAAGGCCGACAAGGTCCAGACGCAGTACGAGCGTGGTCTGATCACCGACGACGAGCGCCGTCAGGAGCTCATCGAGATCTGGACGCAGGCCACCAACGAGGTCGGCAAGGAGATGGAGGCGAACCTTCCGGAGACGAACACCATCTTCCGGATGGTCTCCTCCGGTGCCCGAGGCAACTGGATGCAGCTGCGTCAGATCGCCGGTATGCGTGGTCTGGTGTCGAACCCGAAGGGCGAGATCATCCCGCGTCCGATCCGCGCGAACTTCCGCGAGGGTCTGACGGTGCTCGAGTTCTTCATCTCGACGCACGGCTCACGTAAGGGTCTGGCGGACACCGCGCTGCGGACCGCGGACTCCGGCTACCTCACCCGTCGTCTCGTCGACGTCTCCCAGGACGTCATCATCCGTGAGGACGACTGTGGCACCGAGCGTGGTCTGACCATGCCGATCGCCCAGGTGAACGAGCGCACCGGGACCCGCACCCTCCACGACGACGTCGAGACCAGCGTGTATGCGCGGACCCTCGCCGAGGATGTCGTGCAGGACGGGGCCACCCTCGCCGACGCGGGCATCGACCTCGGTGACGTCGTCATCGGGGCGCTCTTCGCGGCCGGTGTGGACGAGGTCAAGGTCCGGTCGGTTCTCACCTGTGAGAGCAAGGTCGGCACCTGCGCCAAGTGCTACGGCCGTTCGCTGGCCACCGGCAAGCTCGTCGACATCGGTGAGGCCGTCGGCATCATCGCGGCGCAGTCCATCGGTGAGCCCGGTACCCAGCTGACGATGCGGACCTTCCACACCGGTGGTGTGGCCGGTGACGACATCACCCAGGGTCTGCCGCGTGTCGTCGAGCTGTTCGAGGCCCGCACGCCCAAGGGTGTCGCCCCGATCGCCGAGGCGAGCGGCCGGATCACCATCGAGGAGACCGACAAGGCCCGCCGCCTGCTCCTCACCCCGGACGACGGCACCGACGAGCACGCCTATCCGATCAGCAAGCGGGTCAAGCTCCTCGTCTCCGACGGTGAGCACGTCGCGGTCGGCCAGCAGCTGACCATGGGTGCGATCGACCCCAAGCAGGTGCTGCGCATCCTCGGCCCGCGTGAGACCCAGAAGCACCTCGTCGACGAGGTGCAGAAGGTCTACGGCCAGCAGGGTGTCTCGATCCACGAGAAGCACATCGAGGTCATCGTCCGTCAGATGCTGCGTCGCGTGACGATCATCGAGTCGGGCAACACCGCGCTGCTGCCGGGTGAGCTCGCCGAGCGTGGTCGCTTCCTTGAGGAGAACCGTCGCGTCGTCGCCGAGGGTGGCACGCCGGCCTCGGGTCGTCCCGAGCTCATGGGCATCACCAAGGCCTCGCTCGCGACCGAGTCGTGGCTGTCGGCG
>JAAYCP010000303.1 GCA_012729695.1 Actinomycetales bacterium
GCCGGGTCTCTCGAAGCGCCCTGCCGCCCACCGGATCGACCTCGACGAGGACGGCAACGTCGTCGGTCTGTTCTGACTGATCCAGCAGCTCAGTCGTCCGGCTTGTCGTACCAGCCGTCGTGCTCCTCCGCGAGCGCCTCGAACCGCTCGCGTAGTCCGTTCTCGGTGCCGCTGCCGGGGTCGTCGAGGACGTTGTCCTCACGTACGTAGACAACCCACTCGACCGCCTCCCCGTCATCCTCCCCGGCGAAGCGCTCCCCCTCGACGCGGACCTCGGTGAAGCCTTCCTCGCGCAGCTCGTCGGCGATGCGCTCGGCCACATCCCGCTCCGGAAGGACGATGAGGTGCTCGGTCACGAGACGTACTGTGCCACAGGCACAATGAGAGAAGTGGTCACCGGCGCGCGCCGTGCATGCACGAGCGCGCATGCGGACCAAGAGCAGCCGCGTCAGCGGCGGGACATCAGGACGAGCGAGGCCTCGGCGTCGACGGCCTGGGGCTGCAGGTCCCAGCTGCGGAACACCACGTCGGGGACGAATCCGGCGAGGAGGAACTCCTCCTGGAAGGAGGAGTAGGTGTAGTCCTCCGAGTGCGAGAACTCGACGACCGCCCGACCCTGGGGGTTGAGGCACAGTGACATCCGTCGCAGGATCTCGCCCCGCTCACCCGGAGGGAGGTGCGCCAGTGGGGCGCCGACCCACACGCAGGCATCGAACGGTGCTGTCTCGCCGATGCGTTCCAGCGAGAGCTCGGTGAGCGGCGCGGGGACCCAGGCGGCGTTCGACGGCGTCCCGGCCGCTTCCTCGAGTGACTCCTCGGAGGGGTCGACCCCGATGACCCGGTGGCCCAAGGCCGCGATGTCGCGGGCGACCCGCCCGGTGCCGCAGGCCAGGACGAGGACCCGACCGCGGGTGGGGAGCATGAGGTCCACGAGCTTGGCCTCGCGCCCGACGGCCAGGGTGCCGGAGCTGCCGTCAGGGGCCACGGCCTGCGGGATGGTCACCTCGAGGGACGGCACGCCGAGGGCGATCGCGATCTCCCGGGCGGAGGCCGGACGTTGGGCCGGGTCCTTCGCGAGGCACCGCGAGACGACGTCGAGCAGGTCGGTGGGGATCCCGGACGGCAGCGTGGGCATGGGCTCGGTGATGTGGGCCAGAGCCGTCGCGACGGGGGTGTCGAGGTCGAACGGGCGGCGGCCCGTGAGCAGCTCGTGGGCGACCACTCCGAGCGCATACAGGTCGCTTGCTGCAGTGGCGGCCCTGCCGAGAGCCTGCTCCGGGCTCAGGTAGTGCGGGGTACCGAGCGTCTCGCCCGTCTTCGTCAGGCCGCTCGAGGCCGTGGCCCGGGCGATGCCGAAGTCGGTCAGCTTGACGACACCGTCGGGAGCGAGGAGCACGTTGGCGGGCTTGACGTCCCGGTGGACGACGCCGGCCTCGTGGGCAGCGTGCAGCGCGAGGGCCATCTGACCGATGATCGAGCGCACGGTCGCCGCATCGAAGGCGCCGCGCTCCCGAAGGGCGGTCGAGAGCGGGATGCC
>JAAYCP010000090.1 GCA_012729695.1 Actinomycetales bacterium
CGCCATGGCGACACCTTTCCCACACGTAGGAGCGCTTGACTGTGTTTGCGCAGGTTAAAGGGGGTGTAAAGGTTCATGCTCACCGGTGGCGGAAGCCGCGTGGACGGCCCTACCGTGGGTCCGCGGTCACCAGCGTCGGTGGCGGTCAGGCCTGCAAGGAGTCCCTCTATGCCCCTCATCAGCTCCCGCTCGCGCTCTCGTGGGTATGCGGTCCTCGCCGCCGGCGCTCTTCTCGCCGGCGGCGTCGTGACGGCAGCCCCCGTGGCCCTGGCCGCCACCGAGCCGGTGGTCCTCGTCGGCAGCCTCCAGGACGAGCTCGGCTGCGCTGCGGACTGGGACCCGACCTGCGATGCCACCGAGCTCACGACGGCCGACGGGGTGACCTACACGGCCGACGTCACCCTCCCGGCCGGGAGCTACTCCTACAAGGTCGCGCTCGGTGGCAGCTGGGACGAGAACTACGGCGCGGGCGGGGCCTTCGACGGAGCGGACATCCCGCTCGTGCTCGAGGGCGAGGCCCGACTCCGCTTCACCTTCGACGACCCGAGCCACGTCATCTCGGCCACGCCTCTCGATCTGGCGGGCGCGACGACCAAGGCGGACCGCGCATACGCTCTCGACGCCCTGCGCGAGCCGCTGACCCGCGAGCGTTTCTACTTCGTCATGGCCGACCGGTTCGCCAACGGCGACACCGGCAACGACACCGGGGGCCTGACCGGCGGTCCGCTCGAGACCGGCTTCGACCCGACGCACCGCGGTTTCTACCACGGCGGTGACCTGGCAGGCATCACCGAGCGGCTCGACTACATCCAGGGCCTCGGCACCACGGCGATCTGGCTCACCCCGAGCTTCAAGAACAAGCCGGTCCAGGGTGGTCCGGGTCAGGAGAGCGCGGGCTACCACGGCTACTGGGTCACCGACTTCACCCAGATCGACCCGCACCTCGGGACGAACGAGGAGATGGAGGCCCTCGTCGACGCCGCCCATGCGCGTGGGATGAAGGTCTTCTTCGACATCATCACCAACCACACGGCGGACGTCATCGACTACCGCGAGGGGCCGGAGAACGGCTACCGCTACATCTCCAAGGAGACCGAGCCGTACCGCAACGCCCTCGGTGAGCCGTTCGACGACCGGGACTACGTCGGCGAGCCCTTCCCGCTCATGGACCCCGAGGTCTCGTTCCCGTACACGCCCTATTACCCGACCGAGGAGGACGCGACTGCGCGGGTGCCCGAGTGGCTCAACGACATCACGATGTACCACAACCGCGGCGACTCGGTCTTCGCCGGTGAGTCCAACACCTACGGCGACTTCATCGGCCTGGACGACCTCTTCACCGAGCGGCCCGAGGTCGTCGAGGGGATGGGCGAGATCTACAAGACCTGGGTCGAGTTCGGGATCGACGGCTTCCGGATCGACACCGTCAAGCACGTCAACATGGAGTTCTGGCAGGAGTTCGTTCCGGACATCCTCAGCGCGGCGGACCGGATCGGCAACGACGACTTCTTCGCCTTCGGTGAGGTCTACGACAGCAGCCCGGCCTACATGTCGCAGTACACGACGGAGGGCAGGCTTCAGGCGACCCTGGACTTCGGCTTCCAGGCCAAGGGCGTCGACTTCGCCAAGGGTGTCGCGCCCACCGCGCTGGCCGACTTCTACGCGAACGACGACTGGTACACCGATGTCGACAGCAACGCCTACCAGCTGCCGACCTTCCTCGGGAACCACGACATGGGCCGGGTGGCCATGTTCCTCCAGGGCTCGGCAGCGAATGACACCGAGCTCATGCAGCGCGTCAAGCTGGCCAACTCGCTCATGTACCTCACCCGCGGCAACCCGGTGACCTACTACGGCGACGAGCAGGGCTTCATCGGTACCGGCGGCGACCAGCTCGCCCGTCACGACATGTTCGCGAGCCAGGTCGCGGTCTACAACGAGGAAAGGGTGCTCGGCGGACCGAGCGGCTCGAGGGACCGCTAC
>JAAYCP010000091.1 GCA_012729695.1 Actinomycetales bacterium
GCGGAGACCATCTCGTAGAGCCCTCGGAAGATCGCCAGACCGGGGAGGAGTCCGAAGCTCGCCGGTACGAGGAACGTCATCGCGGTCGAGTGGAAGCGGGACGCGAGCAGACGCCCGACAACCCCGATGACGACGGCGGCCGCGCCCGACGCGATCGTGATGCCCAGCCCGAAGGTCTCGGTGACCAGGCGCGAGATGGCGACTCCCGTCATACAGAGCAGCCCGATCGGCACGATCAGTCGCTTCCGCGCCTGCGCGTTGATCGCGGCCGACATGCCCAGGATGAAGGCCCCGATGAAGGTCGCCGGTCCCGGCGAGACGAAGGAGCGCAGGTCGAGCACCTCCGGCGAGACGAAGTCCCGCCCGAGGAGGTCGGTGAGAGTGAGCGTCGCGGTGAGCGCCCCACCGACGCCCACCGTCAGCCCGGACGTGTTGAGGATGACCGCGAGGATCCGTCCCGCGCCGGTGACCTGGTAGCCCGAGATGACGTCCTCGACGGCTGCCGCTGTCGCCCGACCGGGGAGGAGGATGACGATGCCCCCGGCCACCATGAAGGCGAAGTCCGAGCCACTGACCGGAACCGGCGTGTTGACCCCCAGTGCGTAGGCGATCCACGCGATCGACGTCGCGACGAAGGCGCCGAAGGCCATCTGGTAGAACTCCGGGTACCCGTGCCGCCCGAGGAAGCGTGTGAGCCGGTGCACGGTCATCCCGGAGGCGGCGGCCACGAGCACGGCCACCCACCCGGCACCGAGCATCATCGTCACCGCGCCGACGAGCACACCCGTCGAGACGAGCACGACGTCCTGCGACCAGGTCCGTGGCCTCGTCCGGAGCTCGCGCAGCTGGCGGTGGGCTCGCGCGGCGTCCCACCCGTGCGCCACGATCTCGTCCACGAGCTGGTGGATCGCGTCGAGTCGGGCGAAGTCGTGCCGAGCGCCCTGGACGACCCGTAGCCGTGTCACGGTCTTGCCCCCGCGCAGCACGCACTGCATGTGCAGCGACTGGAGGGTGATGTCGACGTCCAGTCGCCGCAGCCCTGCGGCGGCGCCGACCGCGATGACGCTCGCCTCCACCCTCGAGGCGGCCGCGCCACTGCGCAGCATGAGCTCCCCGAGGCGCAGCGCGAAGTCCATCGCCTCGACGGCCGCCTGCTCCTCCGTGTCGATCACCGGCAGCTGCTCTGCGGGCCGGCTCAGCCGGTACGGCGTGTGCCGCAGTCGCTCGACGATCGGCATGGGCTCGGTCGGGGTGTCGCCCTGCCAGAACGCCCGTCGCTCCTCGGCCGGGGCGCCGTCCTCGTCGGCCGACGTGTCCGCCGGCGCCTCCAGGTCCTCCAGGTCCGGATGAGGAGCCTCGTCGTCGTGATCGGCTGCCCGGGTCGCCGCGTCGTCGGGCGTGGACCGCTCAGTCACGAGGCGCTCCCCACCGGGTCATGGCAGCTGCGGGGGTCCGGCGGCGGGCCACCACGTCGGCTGACCGGGGCCGGTGCCGAACAACCACACGAGCGTCCCGATGACGATGACCGCGAGCACCGCGAGATAGACCTGCCGGGCGACCTGGGTCGGCGTCACCCCGCGGATGATGCTGCGCGTGCCGCGGCGCAGGCTCGCGCCACCCGGCCCCCACCAGGCCGCCAGCACCCCGCTGAGCGCCCCGGCCGCCAGCGGGAGCGGTTGGATCGGCTCGATGACCCCGCCGGCTGAGGTCGACAGGGCGAACGCGACGGTGAACATCACCCCGACCGCCACGATGAGCGGGATGACGGAGAACACTGCCGAGCCGAGCAGCCCGAGGACGAAGTGGAGCGGGCTCGCGGCGACGGCCAACGGGACGTCGGACTTGCGCACCCCGCGCTCGGCCCGGCGCAGGATGAGGCTCGTCACCGACCGGTCCGCCGTGCGGGCCACGGCACCGAGGGTGACGAACAGTCCGACCGCGAACAGCGGCGCGGCCATCCCCAACGCGGTGAGCATCCCTGCGGCTGCAGCGATCTCGCCTGAGCGGTTCGGTCGCCCGATGCGCGGGTCGACGCCGAGGGGCGCGGAGCTCGCCGCCTCCCAGTCGCTCACCTCGTTCGCGACGGGTGGGTATGCGCCGCGCCAGCGGTCGTCGTCCTCCCGTGACGGTGGGGGCGGCGGAGGCGGAGGAGGATCTCCGTGATCGCCGGCGCTGGTCCGCGAGTGCTCAATGACCTCGGTGGGCTCCGACCACCGGGCTCCTGCATCGACCGGCTCGCCCGCCGCATACCTGCGGAGCGCCTCGATGACCTCCTCGTTGCTGGGCCGCGCATCGGGGTGGGGGTTGAGGGCGGCTCGCAGGAGCGGCTGCAGGTCCGGGTCGGTGCCACCCAGGTTGGCCTCTCCCCGGGCCACCCTGGCGAGCACCGCCTCCATCGGGCCCCGGCCGTACGGCGGCTGTCCCGTGGCGGCGAAGGCGAGGGTCGCTGCCCAGCCCCACCAGTCGGTGGCCTCTGAGACGTCGGCCCCCTCGACGATCTCGGGAGCAAGGTACCCGGGGGTGCCCATGACGAGGCCGGTCATCGTGAGGCGGATGTCGTCGACGGCGTGGGCGATTCCGAAGTCGATGAGGACCGGGTCCCCGTCGACGATGAGGACGTTGCCCGGCTTGACGTCGCGGTGGATGACCCCCGCGGCATGGATCGCCTCGAGGGCGCTGGCCAGTCCGTCGGCGAGCCGGGTGAGCTCCTCACCACGGAGCGGACCGTGCTCGGCGACGTAGTCGTCGAGGGGTGGACCGGGGACGTACTTCGTCACGAGGTACGGTCGCGGCCCCTCGAGATCGGCGTCGAGGACAGGAGCGACATTGGGGTGCCGGATGAGCTCGAGGGTGTCGACCTCACGGGCGAGCCTGGCCCTCGCGTCCGGGTCGTGCGCGACGTGCGGCCGCAGCACCTTGATGGCGACGGCCTTGCCTTGTCGGTCGAGGGCGAGGTGGACCACCCCCATGCCACCTTCGCCGAGCTGCTGGACGAGGCGATAGGGGCCGAGCCGCGAGTGCTCGACCAGGGGCGGCTCGTCGCCGCCGATCACCTCGGTCTCCATGACCCCACGGTACGGCCCGGGGCCGCGCCCGCCCAACATCGCGCGCGACACGACCCGAGCGGGTCGCGTGCCCGCGACCGAGGGTCAGGCCGGGGAAGCGGCTACTGGTTGATGTAGCCGACGAGCTGGTCGCGCTCGCTCTGCAGCGCGTTGATGCGGTGCTTGACGACGTCGCCGATGGAGACGATGGCCCGCAGCCGACCACCCTCGACGATGGGGACGTGCCGGATCCGGCGCTCCGTCATCGTGTGCTCGAGGTCGTCCAGCTGCAGGTCGTGGGTGCAGGTGAACACCTCGTGGGTCATGATGGCCGAGACCGGACCATCGAGGATCTCGGCGCCGGTGGAGTGGAGATGGCGCACGATGTCCCGCTCGGAGACGATCCCCGACACGGTCTCTCCGTCGTCCGAGACGACCACGGCTCCGATCTGGTGCTCGGCAAGCAGCGCGAGCAGCTCCTTGACGGTCTTGTCGGAGCGGATCGTGACTACCTTGGTTCCCTTGGTGCGCACGATTTCGGCGATCTTCATGTCTTGCTCCTACCCTCGGCCCGGACCGGCTGGCAGCGACTGCCGGGAGCGGCGAAGACTCGCCCGGCGTGCTCGGCCCGCCCCGATTGTCAGCATCCGGTGTTGGATCAGACCCTAGTGGTCGGGGACACGCGGCGCCAGAGATCGGGTCCGGTGACCCTGCTCTCACACTGCACGTCAAGGCGTCGCCGACGTGACCGATGCCCTAGGCAATCGCACGATCGCGCGGCATACTGGCGAAACCGCTTGCGCCGTGAGCGGTGCATCCTTGTGCAACGGATCGTCCGGCACGTACCTGCCGGCTCAGGAAAGGCAATGACGCCATGGCAACAGTGAAGTACGACCACGCGACCCGGATCTATCCGGGCTCCGAGGTCCCCGCGGTCGACAAGCTCAACATCGAGATCCACGACGGCGAGTTCCTCGTCGTCGTCGGGCCCTCGGGATGTGGCAAGTCCACCGCCCTGCGTATGCTCGCCGGCCTCGAGGAGGTCAACGAGGGCCGGATCTGGATCGGCGACCGCGACGTCACGAACCTCTCGCCCAAGGACCGCGACGTGGCCATGGTGTTCCAGAACTACGCGCTCTACCCGCACATGACGGTGGCGGACAACATGGGCTTCGCACTCAAGATCGCGGGCGTGCCGAAGGACGAGATCCGCAAGCGCGTCCTCGAGGCCGCGAAGATCCTCGACCTCGAGCCCTACCTCGAGCGCAAGCCGAAGGCCCTCTCCGGTGGTCAGCGTCAGCGCGTCGCCATGGGCCGGGCGATCGTCCGATCCCCCCAGGTGTTCCTCATGGACGAGCCGCTGTCGAACCTCGACGCCAAGCTCCGCGTCCAGACCCGCACGCAGATCGCCTCGCTCCAGCGCCGGCTCGGCGTCACCACTGTCTACGTCACCCACGACCAGGTCGAGGCGATGACGATGGGTGACCGGATCGCCCTCCTCGACCGCGGCATCCTCCAGCAGGTCGCCAGCCCCCGCGAGATGTACGACAAGCCCGCGAACCTCTTCGTCGCCGGCTTCATCGGCTCACCGGCGATGAACCTCGTCGCTCTCCCGGTCAGCGAGGGCGGCGCCGACTTCGGTAGCCACAAGGTCCCGATCGAGCGCGAGGCTCTCGAGCGTGCTGGCAAGACCGTCATCGTCGGCGTGCGCCCCGAGGACGTCGAGGTCCGGCAGGAGAACGACGGTCTGGAGATCGAGGTCGATGTCGTCGAGGAGCTCGGCGCCGACGCCTACGTCTATGGCCGCCCGGTGGACGAGAGGATCGTCCTCGAGGGCAGCGAGGAGGGTGGCGAGCGGCCGTTCATCGCCCGCGTCGACGGACGCAGGGTGCCGAACAAGGGTGACCGGATCTTCGTCTTCCCCAAGGCTGAGCACCTGCACGTCTTCCACAAGGAGAGCGGCGAGCGTCTGTTCTGACACGCACTCCGCCAGACCTCGGCTGCGGATGTCAGGTCCCTGAAGGCGTCAGCGGTGGGCGGAGGCGGGAACCGGCCCACCGCTGACGCGCTCTCCGTGTCCTCATCCGGACTCGAGCACCCACCGACCAGGAAGGAAGTCGTCGTGGCCCTCGAGATCACCGCCGCCCGGCCGGACCCTGCCCTGCTCGACCTGCCCTGGTCGGTTCCGCTCGAGGAGTGGCCGGAGGAGCTCCTCGCGGCCTTCCCCCGGGGTATCTCGCGCCATGTCGTGCGCTTCGTCAGGCTCTCCGGCCGCGTCCTCGCCATCAAGGAGATCAAGACCGAGCTGGCCCGCCGGGAGTACGAGATGCTCCGCAACCTCGAGCGGCTGGACCTGCCCTGCGTCGAGCCGTTCGCCATCGTCAGCGGACGGGTGAGCCAGGACGGCCAGCCCCTTGACGGATGCCTCATCACCCGCCACCTGCAGTTCTCTCTCCCCTACCGCGCCCTCTACAGCCAGTCCTTGCGGGCGGGGACCGCGAGCCGACTGATCGACGCGCTCGCCGTCCTCCTGGTCCGCCTCCACCTCGCAGGGTTCTGGTGGGGGGACGTCTCCTTGTCCAACACCCTCTTCCGCCGTGACGCGGGAGCCTTCGCCGCATACCTTGTCGATGCCGAGACCGGTGAGCTGCACCATGAGCTTACTGACGGTCAGCGGGAGCACGACCTCGAGATCGCCCGGGTGAACATCGCCGGTGAGCTCATGGACCTCGAGGCCGGAGGGCTGCTCCAGGAGGACCGCGACCCGGTCGAGGTGAGCGAGCGCATCATGACCCGGTACCGGGAGCTGTGGGGCGCGCTCACCGACACCGAGATCGTCGACACCGGCGAGCGGTGGCGGGTGGATGACCGGATCCGGCGCCTCAATGCGCTCGGCTTCGACGTCGGCGAGCTGGCCATGACCACCGACATCGACGGCTCGACCATCCAGATCCAGCCCAAGGTCGTCGACGCCGGCCACCACTCCCGTCGCCTGCTGCGCCTCACCGGCATCGACGCCCGGGAGAACCAGGCCCGGCGCCTGCTCAACGACCTCGACTCGTACCGCGCCGCGCTACAGCGCCAGGGCGATAGCGAGGAGAGCGTGGCCTTCGACTGGCTCCGCGAGGTCTACGAGCCGCTCGTCCGCTCGGTTCCCCCGGAGCTGCGTCGCAAGCTGGAGCCGGCCGAGTTCTTCCACGAGCTCCTCGAGCACCGCTGGTACATGTCGGAGCGCGAGCAGCGGGACATCCCGCTCTCGGAGGTCAAGGAGGACTACCTCCGCAACGTCCTGCCGACAAAGCCGGACGAGCAGGCCGTCGTCGGGGTCGACACCGTGGAGATGCCGGTCATCGTCTGGGACGACTGAGCGGCGGCTCGGTCAGACGGCGCGCCAGCGCAGCCGCGTGTCCGTCGCGCTCGTCTTGCACATCATCTTCACCCCGGTGACGGTGTAGCCGATCCAGCCGGCGTACTCCTTCGCACAGAAGGCACCGGCCGTCACGTAGCCCGAGTACCGCGGAGGGGCCGCCTTGACTGCCGAGGTGGCGGCGGAGGTGCGTGCAACGGAGGTGTACCCGGCCAGCGTTCCGGTGACGCGCACGGTCATGCCCTTGCCCTGGTGCGAGGACGTGAGCGTCAGCGTTCTGCCGATGCCGGCAGCCACACCGTTGGCGTACCACTGGTAGGACAGGGCGGCCCCGCTCGTCCACACGCCTGGATTCGCCGTCAGC
>JAAYCP010000092.1 GCA_012729695.1 Actinomycetales bacterium
GGAGCGTAGCCGATCCGCGGCCCGGCACCGTTGATTCCCGCACGTGGGCGCCGGGGTGAGCAACGGCATACCGCACCCTGGTTGGGTCCTCCGTGGCCGGCACGGGAGGATGGCCGCATGAAGACCAACCCCGGCAACTACTTCGAGGACTTCCACGTCGGCCAGGAGCTGGTGCACTCCAGCCCCCGCACGGTGACCGCAGGGGACGCGGCGCTCTACACCGCTCTCTACGGCTCGCGGTTCGCCCTCACCTCCGGCGCCAGCACGGCGGCCCGGATGGGCATGGACCGGATGCCGCTGGACGCACTCGTCGTCTTCCACACCGTCTTCGGCAAGACCGTACCGGAGGTGTCCCTCAACGCTGTCGCCAACCTTGGCTATGCCTCCTGCCGCTTCACCGCGCCGGTGTTCGCGGGTGACACCCTCTCTGCGCGCTCGGAGGTCATCGGGGTCAAGGCCAACCGGGACGGGAAGACCGGGGTGGTCTACGTCCACTCGACGGGGACGAACCAGGACGGCGTCGTCGTCCTCGACTACGTCCGGTGGGTCATGGTGCGCAAGCGCAACGAGGAGAGCCCCGCCCCGGAGACCGTGATCCCGGACCTCCCGGGTGCGGTCGCTCCCGATGACCTCGTCGTTCCCGCGGGCCTCTCGGGGGAGGGCTACGACACCGATCTCGGTGGGAGCCCGTACCTCTGGGACGACTACGAGGTCGGCGAGCGGGTCGACCACGTGGACGGCATGACCATCGAGGAGGCCGAGCACATGACCGCGACGCGGTTGTGGCACAACACGGCCAAGGTGCACTTCAACCAGCACGTCGAGGGTCAGGGGCGCTTCGGTCGCCGCATCGTCTACGGCGGACACGTCATCTCGATCGCCCGCTCGCTGTCCTTCAACGGCCTCGCCAACGCTGTCACCATCGCCGCGATCAACGGCGGGACGCACAGCAACCCCACCTTCGCCGGTGACACGGTGTACGCCTGGTCCGAGGTGCTCGACCGGATGGAGCTGCCGGGTCGCACCGACCTCGGCGCCCTCCGGGTGCGGACGGTTGCGACGAAGGACCTCGCCTGCGCGGACTTCCCCTACCGCGGTGAGGACGGCAAGTACCTGCCGCAGGTCGTCCTCGACCTCGACTACACCGTGCTCATGCCCAGGCGCTGACCGGCGCCTCCGTCGGACGCGATCCCGAGGAACTCATGCTCATCGACCTGCACACCCACTCCTCCGTCAGCGACGGCACCGAGACGCCGGCCGAGGTCATGGTGCAGGCTGCCCGCGCGGGCCTGGACGTCGTCGCCCTGACCGACCATGACACCGTCCTCGGCTGGGACGAGGCGGCCGACGCCGCCGTGGAGGTGGGCATCGGTCTGGTCCGCGGCCTGGAGATCTCGTGCTCGCTCGCGGGGCGCAGTGTCCATCTGCTCGGGTACCTCATCAGCCCCGACGACGATGATCTGATGCAGGAGCTGGCAGAGGCGCGGGAGTCGCGGCTGACCCGGATCGACCGGATGGTCGAGCTCCTCGCCGAGGACGGCATCCCGATCACGATCGATCAGGTGCGGGCCGAGGTCGCCGATCCCGGGACGACGGTCGGGCGCCCGCACCTCGCCGACGCCCTCGTCACGGCCGGTCTCGTGCGCGACCGGGCCGAGGCGTTCAGTCGGTACCTCCACACAGAGAGTCCCTACTACGTGCAGCACTATTCCCCCGACCCGCTGCGGGCGGTCGAGCTCGTCGTCGCGGCCGGGGGGGTGGCCGTCCTCGCGCACCCGTACTCACGACGCCAGCACGAGGCGGTCACACCCGACCTCATCGCCGACCTCGCCGCTGTCGGGCTCGCCGGCATCGAGGTGGACCACCGGGATCACACAGTGTCCGACCGGGCTGCCCTGCGCGGAGTCGCCACCGAGCTCGGGCTCCTCGTCACCGGGTCGAGTGACTACCACGGGGACGGCAAGCCGAACCGCCTCGGCGAGTACGTCACCGAACCGGCGGTGTTCGAGGCCATCGTCGCCCGCGCGAGCGGCAGCGCGTACCTGCCCGCCTGACCACCGCATACCTTGTCGGCTGCGCTCGGCACATGCCGGACGGCATTAGCACTCAGGCAGGCCCGTCCACCATATTTGTCCTATGCGAGCCGATGGCATTCTCACTCTCCACTGTCCGGACCGGCCCGGGATCGTCGCTGCGGTCAGTCGGCTGCTCTTCGAGCAAGGCGCCAACATCGAGGAGAGCCAGCAGTTCGACGACGAGCGGACCGACACGTTCTTCATGCGGATCGCGTTCTCGGTCCCCGAGGGCGGACCGACGATGCAGAGCTTCCGTGAGCTGATGGCGCCGGTCGCCGAGCAGCTGAGCATGGACTGGGCGATCTGGGACGCGCACCGGCCGCACCGCACGATGATCATGGTGAGCCGCTTCGGGCACTGCCTCAACGACCTGCTCTACCGATGGCGGAGCGGAGCGCTCAACATCGATATCCCGGTCATCGTGTCCAACCACGACGACCTGCGACCGATGGCGAAGATGTACGGCATCCCGTTCGTCGTCATCCCGGTGACCGCGGAGACCAAGATCGACGCGGAGATCCGCCTGCGTGAGGTCATCGCCGAGCACGACATCGATCTCGTCGTCCTCGCCCGCTACATGCAGATCCTCTCCGACGACCTCTCCCGCGACCTCTCCGGTCGGGTCATCAACATCCATCACTCCTTCCTCCCGTCGTTCAAGGGGGCCAAGCCGTACCACCAGGCCTACAACCGCGGGGTGAAGCTCACCGGGGCGACGGCGCACTACGTCACCGCCGACCTCGACGAGGGCCCGATCATCGAGCAGGACGTGGTGCGGGTGGACCACCGGATGACTCCGGACGACCTCATCCGGGCCGGCCAGGAGTGCGAGTCGCGGGTCCTGGCGCGTGCGGTGAAGTGGCACTCGGAGAACCGCGTGCTGCTCAACGGCGAGCGGACCGTCGTCTTCAGCTGAGGTACCTGCTGACTCTTCCGGCGCAATCCGTCTGCCGCGGGCGTGGGCATCGCCGGCTGCCTCGACGTTGTGGATAACCCACGGGGTCGTCGTCGGGGATCGCCCAGGATGGGGCGATGACAACAGATTCCGACTTCGTTCCCGATCCGCTCGACTCCGAGGATGATGCGGCGGGTGTCGTCCGCGCCGTGCTCTCACTCGACGACATCGCGGGCGGATGCGTCCTCTTCCTGCTCTGCGACGGGGATCGACGACCAGTGCTGCCGATCGTCGTCTCCGACGTCCCGCCCACCGCTCCTCCCGTGGAGACCCTCGAGCACTGGATGGTGCACCTGGGGCAGCAGGAGCGCGAAGGGGTCACCCCGTCCCTCGTTTTTGCGAGGGCGCGGCCGGGGCAGAGCTTCGTCCTCGACCACGACCGCGAGTGGCACGCCGCCATCGTCCGTGGTGCCGCAGCGGCGGGGATGCCGCTCATCGCAGCCTTCGTCGTGACGCCGCACGCCGTCATCCCGTTCCCCGCGCCCATGGCTGCGTGAGCGCAGGCCGGTCTGTTGCCTCTGGGTTTGTTGCGACTGGGTTTGTTGCCATCGGGTTCGTTGCCATTGGAGCAGTCGTCCGGGGCGTGGAGCCGGTCAGGACCAGCGCGGGCGTGATGCGAGACTAGGGCGCATGGCGCGACGCACCAAGAATCCCAAGGCGACGATCATCTCGATGGCCAACCAGAAGGGGGGAGTCGCCAA
>JAAYCP010000304.1 GCA_012729695.1 Actinomycetales bacterium
ACACGGACGACTACGCCAAGATCGTCGACCGGCTGCTGATCGGGAACGGGCGGCTCGTCGAGGGCGAACGGGTGGTCATCGTCGCCGGCTCACCTCCCGGAATCCCGGGCTCCACGAACGCGCTTCGCGTCCACCGCGCAGGCGACGCCGCCAACGTCGTCGTTCCGGCATACGAGTCCTAGCCGGCCCTGGAGGCCCCCGGCTATTGCTGTGCGCCCCGCACGGGCGCACGCCTTCCAGCCCGGCGTGCACAGCTCGGGTTCTTGCACCAGCCGCCGGGTGATGCTGGCAGGTCGGCCGTTATAGTGGGACGGGCGCTCGTAGGGTGCCGGCCGAGATGGTGGAATGGCAGACACGGAGCACTCAAAATGCTTTGCCCGCAAGGGCGTGCGGGTTCAAGTCCCGCTCTCGGCACCACCGCACGTGTGGCAGGGGCTCGTCAGGCGACGCGGTGAGCGGGGGAGCAGGTGGACCGCGTAGGCTCGCTCGCGAGATGAGCAATTCCAGTACGCCTTCAGACGGTGTGACGCGATCGAGCGCGGACACCGCAGTGCCAGCCAACCCTGCCCCGATCGAGCCCGCGACCGTGGGTGAGCTCGCTGGTCGAGCGGCAGACCCACGCCACCCTCCCGGCGACGTGCAGGCAGGTCCGGCGAGGCCCTCCAGCTACCAGATGGAGGGTGGGGAGACGGGCTCGCCCGACCCATTCGTCACGGTCGTCCTGCCCTGCTACAACGAAGAGGCGCACGTTCTCGCGGAGATTGAGCGCATCACCGCTGCTCTGGACGCCAGCGAGTTCGACTACGAGCTTCTCTGCATCGACGACGCCAGCACGGACGGCACCCTCCAGGTCCTTCGCGCTGCCCTCCCCAGGTTTCCGCACCTGCGGGTCCTGCCCTTCCGTCGAAACGGCGGTTCGGGTACCGCGCGACGGATCGGAACCCAGCAGGCTCGCGGCACCGTCGTCGTCTGGACCGACGCGGACATGACTTACGAGAACGAGCGCATCCCCGAGCTGGTCCGCATCCTGCGGGACGACCACAGCTATGACCAGGTCGTTGCCGCGCGCACCAGTGAGCAGGGGACCCACCGGTGGGCAAGGGTGCCGGCCAAGTGGATCATCCGGAAGATCGCCGAGTGGCTGACCGCGTCACGCATCCCGGACCTGAACTCCGGGCTGCGCGCGTTCCGGCGCGAGATCTCGCTTCCGTACCTACGGCTTCTGCCGGCCGGCTTCTCCTGTGTCACGACCCTGACCATCGCCTTCCTGGCGAACCAGCACGACATCCTCTATGTCGAGAGCCGCTATGCGAAGCGTGCCGGCGTGAGCAAGTTCCACTTCGTCCGGGACGCGTATCGCTACATCCTCCAGGTCCTGCGGATGGTCATGTACTTCGACCCACTTCGCATCCTGATGCCGGTCGCCCTGTGGCTCCTCGGGATCGGCATCGTCAAGTCGATCGTGGATCTTGTGAGGTACCAGGCTCCCTATCTGGCGAACAACACCGTACTCCTCGTTGTCTCCGGTCTGATGATCGCCACCCTGGGCTTGCTGGCCGATCTCATCGTCCGCTCGCGCGACGGCGTCTGAGGAATGCGCTCGACGCCGTCCAGTCGCCGGCCAGGGACGGAGCTGCTCCGCGTTGCCGTCGTCGGCCCGACCCATCCGTATAAGGGTGGGGTCGCGGCGCATACCACCGCGCTGGCCCATGAGCTGCGGCGAGCCGGCCACGACGTCGAGCTCGTCTCCTGGCGTCACCTGTACCCCAGCCTCCTCTACCCGGGCAGACAGAAGCTCGGCGACGAGCGACCCGATGTCGAGCCCTTCGACAGGACCAGCTGGGAGTTGAGCTGGGCGAGGCCCGACTCGTGGTGGCGCGTCGGACGTCGGTTGCGTGAGGTGGACGTCATCGTCGTCGTCCATGTCGTGCCGCAGGTCGTTCCGGCGCACCTGGTCCTCACCCGGGCGGCCCGCCGGAGGCGAGGCTCCAGGCCGAGGGTGGTCGGGGTGGTGCACAACGTCCTTCCCCATGAGGCGCAGCCGGGGGCAGACCTCCTGATGAGGCGCTTCTTCTCAGCCCTCGACGGCACTGTGGTCCACAGTGCCGAGCAAGGCGTGCTCGCTGAAGGGCTCGGAGCGCAACACGTCGAGGTGGCCCGCCTGCCGCCGCACCTGCCCGGTGGACCACCTGTGCCACGCCCTCCCCACGATGGCCCGGCGCGTCTCCTCACTCTCGGGCTGGTGCGCGACTACAAGGGCATCGACCTTGTGCTCGAAGGCCTGCGATACGTCCCCGACGTGACCTTGACCATCGCAGGCGAGCTCTGGGGTGCGGCAGGGGAGAGGGTCAAGATGCTGGCGGCTGATCCACTCATCGCTGAGCGGGTGCACCTGCAGCCCGGATACGTTCCAGCAGACCGGATCGCTCCTCTCCTGGCCCAACACGATGTGCTCATGTTGGCGTATCGATCGGCGACCAGCTCCCAGAACGTCCTCCTCGCCCATCACCACGGACTACCGGTCGTCGTGAGCCGTGTCGGGACGCTCCCGGACGGCGTCCGAGAAGGCGTTGACGGCCTAGTCGTCGAGCCGGACGACACCGGGTCGCTCGTCGCGGCGCTCCACCGCATCGCGAACAGGGACTTCCTCGAGAGGCTCCGCGACGGTGTGCAGGCACCCGATCTGGTCCGACCTTGGTCCAGCTATGTCGTAGCTGTGGAAGCAGCGGCCCAATGATGTCGTCACGGCCCGCTCCACGTGGGGACAGCCAGCCGGACGAGGGCGATTACCGCGTCGTCGCAGAGCCGCCAGGGGGGCGCGTGCTGGCGGCGGCAAAGGTTGCGGCCGAGGTGGTGCTCTGGTCGGAGGTGGCCGTGCGCCGTCGAACTGCAAGGCTCCGCCGGCGGCAACGTGCCGTTCCGGACCTTGTCCCACCGACGGCAGTCCTTCAGCGCCGCGCGGACTGGCAAGCGGCTGTGGTCCACGCGAGGTCCAGGGGTCTGCCACTGCACCGCGACCGACCGAAGAACTGGGATGCCATCGGCGCTGTGGGCGCCATCCTGGGGCATGCGCCGCCATCCGAGTGGCCGGCTCTCCGGGTGATGGACGCAGGGTCCGCCCGCTACTCGCCGATCCTGCCCTGGCTGAGGCTCTACGGCCTGGGCGACGCGCCAGGTGTGCTCATAGGCCTCAATATCGAGTTCGGGCGCGAGCGGGTCTACGACGGCGTGCGATTCAACCACGGCGACGTGACCCGGACCCGACTGCCGTCCGGTTCGCTGGACGCGATCACGTGTATGTCGGTCATCGAGCACGGACTGCCGATCCCCGCATTCCTCGCCGAGTCGGTCCGGCTGCTTCGCCCCGGGGGCCTTCTCACCATCTCGACCGACTACGACCGTCAACCACCACGTACCGAGGGGCTCAGTGCCTATGGCAGCCCGGTACGCATCTTCGGCCCGGACGACATCCGCGCGCTCGTGGCGGAGGCCGACCGCGTGGGCCTTCGCCTGGTGGGCGAGCTCGATAATGAGGACCTGACGAATCCTGAGCGTCCGGTGCACTGGAAGCGGGTCGATCTCGACTACACCTTCATCCTTTTGACGTTCGAGCGCCAGTGACGAGGCGGCGCACTCCAGGGTGACCGGTTCCACGTTCAAGGGTGCCCGTGGCCTCGCTAGAGTGGGTGAGCACGAGGATGCGGCCCCGTCCGCTCTCGGCACGCTGTCAAGCAGAGCACTGGACGAGAGGGTCACGATGACGGACGAGGCGACAGCGACAGGCGAGATGCCATCCGACGGTACATTACGCATCCTCGTGGCCGAGGACGAGGCGATCATCCGCCTCGACCTGGCAGAGATGCTCACCGAGGCCGGTCATGACGTCGTGGGTCAGGCCAACAACGGTGAGCAGGCGGTGGAGCTGGCCAAGGAGCTGCGACCCGACCTCGTCATCATGGACGTGAAGATGCCGGTCATGGACGGCATCTCGGCCGCCGAGGCGATCGGGAAGGAGCGCATCTGCCCTGTCATCATGCTCACAGCCTTCAGCCAGAAGGACCTCGTCGAGCGGGCCCGTGACGCAGGGGTGATGGCCTACATCGTCAAGCCGTTCACGCCCAAGGACGTCATCCCCACCATCGACATCGCCCGCTCGCGCTGGGCGGAGATCGAGGCGCTGGAGGCCGAGATCGCCGACCTCGGGGACCGGTTGGAGACGCGCAAATCCGTTGACCGCGCCAAGGGCATCCTCATGACGAAGTTGAAGATCTCCGAGGCCGACGCCTTCAGGTGGATCCAGAAGACCGCCATGGACCGCCGGATGGGGATGCGCGAGGTCGCGGAGGCCGTCATCTCCGGGATGGGGTAGTCGGCCCCCAAGGCCTCGAGTAGTCGCAGACCGCAACCGTCGTACTGCGAGCTTTTACCCTGCCTGCGACCTTGCTCGGAGCCGATTGGTTCCGCGCAGGGGCTGTCTCCCGCCGGACCGCTCAGCGCAGCGCGACGACCAAGGTGGTGAGCACCGGCGCGACGATCAGCGCGGGAAGCATGTCTCCGACGGGGACGTCGCGGATCCGCAGCAGGCGCAAGCCGATACCTGCCAGCATGACGCCGCCCGTGGCCGTCAGCGCCGAGATCTGAGCGTCGGGCAGGAACTCGCCGAGGCCCATGCCCAGGACCGTCAGTGTCCCCTGGATTACCGCGACGGAGACGGCGGAGAACAGCACCCCGATCCCGAAGGTGGAGGCGAATGCCATCGCCGCGAAGCCGTCCAGCACGGACTTCAGGGCCAGTTGGTCGATTCCACGCCCTAGGCCGTCGTTGATCGAGCCCAGGATGGTCAGGGGTCCGACGCAGAACAGCAGGGTAGCGCTCAGCCAGCCCTCGACGAAGCGTTCCCGGGGACTCAGCTGCGCCGGGAGGTTCGGGTCGGGCTCGTCCTCGTCGTCGACGGATGCTGGATGTTCAGGGGGTTCGGCGAGGGAGTGGGGCTCGGCCGCACCGAAGCGGGAATGCACGGCGGCGGCGAGCGAGCCGAGCCGGTGCTCGATCCGGAGCAACGATCCGACGATCCCTCCGATGAGGAGCGATCCCAGGACGATGAGGACGGGTGCACCCGAGCCGGTGGCCGCCCGGAAACCCCCGTCCGTCACGGCAGCCGCGGTCAGGGCGGCCATGAGCAGGGTCACGAGTCCGAGGATGTCGGTGACGACTCCCTTGGTTCGCTCAGGGAAACGGCCTCCGACCGCCATGCCGACGATGGCGCCGACGACGACGGTGAGGACATTGATGACCGTGCCGAGGCCGGGGAAGTCAGGCGTCACGGAGTCCAAGCGTAGGCGGGGATCGTCGCGACCCTCAGACCTGCCCGAGATTTCGCCCAGGCCCTATTCACGAGTGCCTGACCACGGGCTAGGCTAACCCCGGTAGTAAGGCGCCTTGCGGGGGAGGCACCCAGTGATCGGCCCCTAGAGGAGGAGACGCAAACCGCATGGCTCGCCACCCGATCTCAGTGCTGCCGGTCTCCACGCCGGAGGAACGCCAGATCCTGACCCAGTTGTGGTTGTCGGCGAGTGTGGAGGCCGGGACCAGCCCGGAGGTCGCTTCGCGCAGAGCCAGTCAGGGAGTCGTCGAGACGGCCCTGCAGCGCCCGGACGTCTACGCCTTCCTCGCTCACCTCGAGGGCGAGCCGGTCGGTTTCGTCGTCGCGGCCGAGGCGGTGATGCGTTTCGGCGAGGGGGATGAGCTCGTGATCGAGCAGCTCTACGTCTCGGAGCGCGCCCGGAAGCACGGCGTTGCCCGGGCCATGCTCCACACGACCACCTCGCTCGCGGAGCGGCTCGGCTTCGACCGGATGGGTAGCGCCGTGCCGTCGCATGCGCGCGAGGCCAACCGCTTCTTCGCGCGACTCGGCTTCGGTCCTGCAGTCACTCGCCGAGTGGCGAGCGTCAGCGCCGTCCGGCGACGGGTCGCGCCACACGACGCCAGCTCGTCACTGGATCGGCTCCTGCACCTGCGCCGGTCGATGCGGGCGCGTGAGCAGTCCAACCCTCGCGAGGTCACCGCGGGCCAGCCCGGCTGATCGGTCCCTGACCCCCAGAACGCGCCGGGGTGCGCCTCGCTCTACCGAGATGAGGTCGGACCGCGACCCGGCCGACACCAGGCGAGCACGCCAGGGACGAGGTCCAGCGGAGGGGAAGCTCAGGGCGCCTGCGGGGTCGAGCTCTGCTTCTCGCCCGGCACCGAGCTCCGGACCAGGCAGGTCAGCCGCGTCGAGCACACCCGCTGGCCGTCCTCGGTGGAGATGAGGATCTCGATGCTCGC
>JAAYCP010000093.1 GCA_012729695.1 Actinomycetales bacterium
CCGATCTGCACCCCGTCCCCGATATCGATCGCCCCGAGGATCTTCGCGCCGGCACCGACGGTCACCCCGGAGCCCAGGGTCGGGTGCCGCTTGACCTTCTCGAGTGACCGGCCGCCGAGTGTCACCCCGTGGTAGAGCATGACGTCGTCACCGATCTCCGCGGTCTCGCCGATGACGACACCCATCCCGTGGTCGATGAAGAATCGTCGGCCGATCTGCGCTCCCGGATGGATCTCGATCCCGGTGACCGCACGCGACGCGGTCGACAGCAGCCGGGCAGCGGGCTTGAGCCGCTTACGCTGCCACAGGCGGTGCGCGACCCGGTGTGACCAGATCGCATGTAGGCCAGGGGAGTTGAAGGCGACGTCAGCGCGCGACTCGGCAGCCGGGTCGCGCGCGATCGCGGCGTCCAGGTCTTCGAGTACCCGGTCCCGGGCCTGCTGAGCGACAGTCCGCACCCGCCCCACCACGCCCTTGGCGCGGCGGGAGCGCGACTTGCCACCCGCATACAGAGCCGTGGGACCTGTCATCACTGCGCGAGGCCCTCGAAGAGGATCGTGGAGAGGTAGCGCTCGCCGAAGCTCGGGATGATGACGACGATGGTCTTCCCGGCGTTCTCCGGGCGGGTCGCGACCTCGTTGGCGGCAGCCAGTGCCGCCCCGGAGGACAGGCCGACGAAGAGGCCCTCCTGGGTCGCGGCCTTGCGGGCCCACTCGACCGCCGTCGCGGCATTGACGTCGATGACCTCGTCGTAGATCTCGGTGTCGAGGATCTCGGGGACGAAGTTGGCCCCGATGCCCTGGATCTTGTGCGGCCCGGGCGCACCACCGTTGAGGATGGGCGACTCCTCGGGCTCGACGGCGATCATCTGCACGCCGGGCTTGCGCTCCTTGAGGACCTGACCCACGCCGGTGATGGTGCCGCCGGTGCCGATGCCCGCGACGACGATGTCGACCTCACCGTCGGTGTCCTTCCAGATCTCCTCCGCCGTGGTCCGGCGGTGGATCTCGGGATTCGCCTCGTTGGCGAACTGGCGGGCGAGGATGGCCCCACGCTCCTTGGCGATCTCCTCGGCCTTGGCGACCGCCCCCTTCATGCCCTCGCTGCCGGGAGTGAGGACGAGCTCCGCGCCGTAGGCACGCAGGAGGGCCTTGCGCTCCTGGCTCATCGTCTCCGGCATGGTCAGCACGACCTTGTACCCCTTGGCCGCCCCCACCATGGCCAGGGCGATGCCGGTGTTGCCCGAGGTGCCCTCCACGATCGTCCCACCGGGCTGCAGCTCACCGCTGGCCTCAGCGGCCTCGATGATCGAGACCCCGATCCGGTCCTTGACCGAGCTCGCCGGGTTGTAGAACTCGAGCTTGGCTGCGACGGTGGCGTCCGACTCGATGATCCGGTTGATCCGCACCAGCGGGGTGTTGCCGATGAGCTTGGTGACGTCGTCGTAGATGGGCACAGGGGTCTCCTCGTTCGGGGATGGGGCGCACGGTCGGCCGCGCTCGAGACAGCACGGATCCAGTTATGGCAATGCTAACCGTCCGTTATCTCGAGGGTATTCCCCCGTTCGGGAGGAACACAGCAGGAGTAATGCGGGAGGACGTCGGAGCCGCCTAGTCTGCGCAGGTGAGCGGGTGACTACACCGGGGTGAGGCGCGTCTCGTCCCCTCGGCAGGTATCCAACGACAGGCCGGACGTAGACTCCCGCTCATGGACCTGGACCTGAGCCCACTGCAGATTGCGCTCATCGCCGTGTGTTTCACCGTTCCACTCCTCGGGTGGGCGCTGCTGTTCCGGCAGATCGCGCGGTTCTGGAAGTACTTCCAGCTCGGTCAGCCCGTGCAGCGCACGGACAACCCGACCGCGCGGACGATGACCCTGCTCAAGGAGTTCTTCGGTCACACCCGGATGTCGCGCCTGCCGGTCGTCGCGATCGCGCACTGGTTCACAGCGCTGTCCTTCTTCCTGCTGTTCGCCACCCTCGTCAACGCGTTCTTCCAGCTGCTCTGGGCGGACTTCCGGCTGCCGCTCATCGGGCACTTCCCGCCCTTCGAGTGGGTCATCGAGTTCTTCGCCTGGACCGGGTTCATCGGCATCATCGTCCTCGTCGTCATCCGGCAGCAGAAGCACCCGCGCTCGGCCGCCGGAGAGCAGGGCCGCCGTTCCCGCTTCTTCGGGTCGATCTGGTGGCAGGCCTACTACGTCGAGTTCACGATCTTCGCGGTGACGACGTGCATCCTCCTGCTGCGCACACTCGAGGCTGCGCATCTGAAGATCGCCGAGCCGGACCAGAGCGTGGGCCTGCACTTCCCGCTCACCGGGTGGCTGTCGGGCATGTGGTCCGGCCTCTCCCTCGAGGGGATCGAGAACTGGATCTACGTCATCGCCGCGATCAAGATCATGGTCAGCTTCGCGTGGATGATCACGATCTCGCTCCAGCCGACCATGGGTGTCGCCTGGCACCGCTTCCTGGCGTTCCCCAACATCTGGTTCAAGCGCTTCGCCTCCGGACGCACCGCCCTCGGCGCCCTCGAGCCCATCCGGATCAAGGGTGAGGAGCTGAACTTCGAGGAGATCGAGGACCTCGACGAGGACGCCGCGCTGGGCGTCGGGAAGGTCGAGGACTTCACCTGGAAGGGTCTGCTCGACTTCTCGACCTGCACCGAGTGCGGCCGCTGCCAGAGCCAGTGCCCGGCCTGGAACACCGACAAGCCGCTCTCGCCGAAGCTCCTCATCATGTCGCTGCGGGAGCACGCCAACGCCAAGGCTCCCTACCTGCTGGCCACCGAGGAGGAGCGGGAGAACCTCGACCCGAAGGTCAAGGCCGCCGCAGAGCTGCCGCTCATCGGCTCCACCGGCTACGACATCACCCGCCCGCTCGACGCATACCAGCCCTTCGCCTCCGGCGAGGCAGGCGCCGTCATCGACGAGGACGTCCTGTGGTCCTGCACCACGTGCGGCGCCTGCGTCGAGCAGTGCCCGGTCGACATCGAGCACGTCGACCACATCGTCGACATGCGTCGCTACCAGACGCTCATCGAGAGTGCCTTCCCGAGCGAGCTGGGCGGGCTCTTCAAGAACATGGAGAACAAGGGCAACCCGTGGGGTATGGCTCCCCGGGCCCGGCTCGAGTGGGCCAAGGACCTGCCCTTCCCCGTCAAGATCGTCGGCGAGGACATCGAGTCGATGGACGAGGTCGACTACCTCTTCTGGGTCGGCTGCGCCGGCGCCTACGAGGACCGTGCCAAGAAGACCACGCGCGCGGTGGCCGAGCTGCTCGACGCCGCAGGTGTCTCCTTCGCCATCCTCGGCGACGGCGAGACCTGCACCGGTGACTCCGCCCGCCGCGCCGGCAACGAGTTCCTCTACCAGATGCTGGCCCAGCAGAACGTCGAGGTCCTCAACGAGGTCGGCGCGACGAAGATCGTCGTGACCTGCGCGCACTGCTTCAACACCATCAAGAACGAGTACCCGCAGCTCGGCGGCAAGTACGAGGTCGTCCACCACACCCAGCTGCTCAACCGGCTCGTGCGGGAGAAGCGGCTCGTGCCCGTGGCCCGCCCGGACCAGGCCCCCGGGATGTCGAGCGCCAAGAACGCCGCGTCGACGGCTCCGACGGTCACCTACCACGACCCGTGCTACCTCGGTCGGCACAACCAGGTGTATGCCCCGCCGCGTGAGCTCATCGGCGCCCTCCCGGGGGTCGAGCTGAGGGAGATGGAGCGCAGCGGCGAGAAGTCGTTCTGCTGCGGCGCCGGCGGTGCACGCATGTGGATGGAGGAGAAGCTCGGCACCCGGGTCAACATGAACCGGACCGAGGAGGCTCTCGCCACCGGCGCCGAGCGGATTGCCATCGGCTGCCCGTTCTGCCGGGTGATGATCTCCGACGGCCTGACCGCCAAGCAGTCCGAGGGCGTCGGCGAGAACGTCGAGGTCGTCGACGTCGCACAGATGCTGCTCGCCGCCGTCAAGCGCGGCCAGGAGCCCGAGGCCGTCGAGGCGGCCGAGCCCGAGCCGGCGCCTGCACCGGCGAGCTGAGACCCAAGACGCTGGGATTGAAGACACGGCGCCCCCTGCCGTCGACCTGACCGACGGCAGGGGGCGCTCTGTTGTCAGCGGAGGGTGCCGGTGTTGTGTCCGATGGCCGCCTGCATCGTGCGCACGACGAGGAACGCGTCGCGCAGGTGACCGCGTTCGAAGTGCGAGAGATCGTCCGGGTCGAGGAAGTTGTCCGGCTGCCGGCCGGCCTCGACGAGCCGCGCCTGGTGCTCGAGCCGGATGGTGGCGATGACGTCATATGCGGCCACCAGGTCCCGACCACCGGACGCCGAGATCACGTCGGCCCGCTCCGCGGCCAGCAACCGGTCCCGGGTGTTCACCGCCGTGAGCCGGCCCTTGAGGGCGTACACCCGGCCCAGGTCGACGACCGGGATGACACCGCTGTGCTTGAGGTCGATGGTGTGCTTGTGCTCCCCGGAGCGTGCTGTCGCGATCTGGCGGAGGAAGTTCAGCGGCGGGTGGTGCTTCATCGAGTTCGAGATCATGTGTGCCACAAAGATCTGGTTGGCGGCGGCCCTGCGCAGCGTGTCGCGCTGGAGCTCGCTGAACAACGTCGCGTCCCCGCTGATCGGGCGCAGGTCGAACATCACCGAGGCCAGCATCTGCGCCATCGGATCCGGCTGCTCGATCCACGCGTCGAAGTACTGCCGCCAGACCCGGACCGGTTGGCGCCACTGCGGATTCGTGGCCATCATGCCGCCCGAGCAGTAGACGTAGCCGCACTCGTTGAGCCCGTCCGAGACGATCCTGGCGAGGGCTGCGAAGTACTCGTCGTCGCCCGCGCTCATCGAGTCGTCGATGATCAGGCCGTTGTCCTGGTCGGTCACACCCGTCTGCTCCTGGCGACCCTGCGAGCCGCAGGCGGCCCACACATACGGCACCGGCGGGGGTCCGAGCTCGGCCTCGGCGAGAGCGAGGAGGCGGCTCGTGGTGGCATCGGCGACGTCGGTGATGCGTCGGGTCACCGTCGAGTGCGGCTGGTTGCTTCGCACGAGCTGCACGAGAAGTCTGGGCAAACCTGCGGTCGCCCGCACCATCTCCTGGATCGACGTCGCCGAGGCGATGTCGTAGGTGAGCAGGTCGCTGGCCATCGCGTGCACCCTGGTCACGTCGGTGACCGTGACGATCCCGATGAGCACCGAGTCCTCGACGATCGGGACGTGCCCGATGTCGAGGCGGAGCATGAGCCGGAGCAGGTCGGCGACCCGTGCTGTCGGTGGCAGCGAGGTCGGGTTCGGCGTCATCGCGTCGGCGACCGGTCCGCTCGGCGCGCGCCCCTCGGCGACCACCCGGTTGGTGAAGTCGCCGTCCGTGATGATGCCGACCAGTCCCGAGTCGTCGACGACGGGCAGGCACGAGATGTCCCGGTCGCGCATGAGGCGGGCCGCCTCAGCGATCGTCGTGCCGGGGTCGCAGGAGATCGGCGAGCGGGTCATCAGCTCCCGCACGCGGGTATCGATGAGCGGCTCGGTGCGCGCCGCCGGCTCCGGCCGGTCGAAGAAGCCTTGCCGACCCGGTGCACTGCCGTCCTGGGGCATAGCAAGTCAGGGTAGTGGTCGGGGCCCCAGGTGCGGGGGAAGGCCGCGTGCCCTGGCCCGCATCGTCCGACCGGCCAATCTTTGTGTGATCTGGGTCGGTGGGTTCAGGTTTTCGGAGGGTAGTCAGACACCCTGGAAGCAGGGCGCGCCGCCCTCACCGGGTGGGGTGGTGAGAGCGGCGCGCCCTTCGTGCTTCCTGGATGCTGCCCGTCGACCACCCTGGCCACCCGGAGCCCGCGTACCAGAACGTGACAATAGGAACGTTCTGGTACGGCTCGTACCGGGCTGCGCGTACCAGAACGTGACAATTGGAACGTTCTGGTACGCGCCCTACATGGCGGGCTCAGGCGGTCAGAGCGAGTCCAGGAACTCGCGGGCGACATCCTCCGGGTTGCGCTGCTGGACGTCGGTCTGCTCGAGCATCGCGCTGACCTTCTCCGTCGTCAGGACGGCCGACACGGCGTCGAGGACCTCACGGACCCGGTCGGCGTCCTCGGCCCGCACCAGCGGGACCATGTTCTGGCTGCCGAAGAGGGACTCGGTGTCCTTGAGGACGACGAGATCGTTGACGACGATTGCCGGGTCGGTCGTGAAGATGTTGGCCACCTGGATCTGGCCGTTGACGAGCGCCTGGACGAGCGCGTTGCCGGTGAGCGGCTGGAACGCGGCGAAGGTCAGTCCGTAGGTGGACTCGAGGCCTGGGATTCCCTGTGGTCGGGACTGGAACTCCGGAGGGGCCCCGAGCGTCATCTCCCCGGCGACCTCGGCCAGGTCCGCGATCGTCGTCAGACCGTGCTCCTGCGCGGTCTCGGCGGTGACGGTGAGCGAGTCGTTGTCCTCGGCCTCGGAGCGGGCGAGCATCGTGAACTCCTCGGGCAGGAGCTCAAGGACCGCGTCGTAGACAGCGTCCGGATCGGTCTCGCTGAAGGCGTCGTCGTAGAAGAAGCCAAGAGCGCCGGTGTACTCCGGGATGACGTCCACCGACCCGTCCTCCAGCGCTCTCAGATAGATCTCGCGCGAGCCGATGCCGGTGTTGGTCGTCGCGTTGATCCCCGCGTCGTTGAGCGCTCCCGCGTAGATGTGCGCCATGAGGATGCTCTCGGAGAAGTCGGCCGAGCCGACGACGATCGGCTCACCGTCGTCCCCGGTCGTCGCGGTCTCGGTCCCGCCGTCCGCGGACTGGGTCGGCGAGTCGGTGTCGAGCGGGTCCGACCCGCCGCCACAGGCGGCCAGACCGAGCATGGCGGCGACTCCGAGAGCGAGGACACGGGCCGTGTGGGAGGTGCGGTGCATGAGCGTGCTCCTTCAGGTGGAGGGTGAGAGCGGTCCTACTGCGGTGATGCCTTCGGCACCAGGTCGTGCGAGAGGGTGGCGTGCTGTTGGGTCTCGTGCTGGCAGGAGGGGGCCTGGCAGAGGAGGTATGCGGTGGTCGTCATGACGGTGCACCCGCCTCCGCGACAACACCGACGTTTCCCGGGTGCTTCCCGGTGAGGCCGGGCGAGACGATCCGGCGCTCGACGAGGGCGAGGACACCGTCGATCCCGAGCGCCAGGACGGAGACGAGCAGCGCGCCGCCGGCGGTGACGACGTAGTTGCCGGTGGCCAGGCCGTCGATGAGGAACCGACCCAGGCCGCCGAGGCCGACGAAGGCCGCCACCGTCGCCGTCGCGATGACCTGGAGCGTCGCCGCACGGATGCCGGACATGAGCAGGGGCAGGGCACACGGGAGCTCGACCTTGCCGAGCACCTGCAGCGGGCGCATGCCGATGCCCTTCGCGGCGTCCCGGGCGGCGGGATCGACAGCCTCGACCCCCGCATACGCACCACTGAGGACCGGTGGGATGGCAAGCAGGACCAGGACGACGATGCTCGGGATGACGAAGGCGAGCTGGCTGCTGATGCGCGGCCCCACCCAGAGGGTGACCGCGAAGAGCAGACCCAGCGTGGGCACCGCCCGGGCCGCGTTGCTGGCCGTGATGATCCATCTGGCCCGGCCTGAGTGACCCACGTACAGACCCATGGGGATCGCGATCGCGCACGTGACGATGAGGACGATCCCGCTGTAGAAGATGTGCTCCCACAGCCGGGTCCCGATGCCCCCGGGACCGCTCCACGACTCGGATGACGTGAGCCATTCGATGATCTGCTGGATCATGTCGCTGCCCTCGTCCAGGGCGTGAGTGCCCGGCCGGCGGCGGTGATGACGACATCGAAGATCAGGGCGAGGAGCAGCGTCGCGACGATGCCGAGCCAGAGCTCAGCAGGGATGTTCCGGCGGTACCCGTCGATGAGCAGGTCACCGAGCTGACTCACCCCGACGAGGGATGCGACCGAGACGATGCTGACGTTGCTCACCGCCGCCACCCGCAGCCCGGCGGTGATGACCGGCACCGCCAGTGGCAGCTCGATCGTGTGGAAGCGCCTGAAGCGTCCGTAGCCCATCGCGATCGCCGACTGCTGCACGTGGTCGGGGACCGATCCGATCCCGTCGGCGACCGTGCGCACGAGGAGCGCGACGGTGTACACCGTCATCGCGGCCACGACGTTGATCGGATCGAGGATCCGGGTGCCGAGGAGGAGCGGCATGAGGATGAAGAGCGCAAGGCTCGGGATCGTGTAGAGCAGTCCGCTCGTGGAGACGACGACAGGGTATGCGCGGGGCCAGTTGCGCGCGGCCCAGCCGAGCGGGATGGCGATGAGCAGGCCGATGAGGAGCGGGAGCCCGGCGAGCACGACGTGGGCCCCCGCGAGGGGGAAGACGTCCGTCCAGTTGTCCTGGAGCCAGGTCACGGCTCGTCCAGGGCAGGGCGGTCGGCATCCTCGATCGCCGCGAGCACCTCATGGGCGCGGACGGTCCCGATGAGCTCGCCGGAGTCGTCGACGATGACGCCACGCCGGCTCGGTGCGGACAGCGCGGCGTCGAGCGCGCTGCGGAGGCTCCCGCTGGCCTGGGCCACGGTGCCCCCGCGCTGCAGGTCCGACTCGGTCACCGACCCGTTGACGCGGGCCGTCTCGACCCAACCGAGCGGGTGGTTCCGCTCGTCGACGACGAGAGCCCACTCTCCTGCCCCGTCGACGGACTCTCCGAGGACGAGCGTCCGCTCGCTGTGGAGCGGCAGCTGCGGGGCGGCCTGGAAGGACAGCGCCCGGTAGCCCCGGTCGCGTCCCACGAACCCCGCGACGAAGTCGTCCGCGGGATGGGTGAGCAGGTATGCGGGGTCGGCCACCTGGGCGAGCCGCCCACCCACACGCAGGACGGCGACCTGGTCACCGAGCTTGATCGCCTCGTCGATGTCGTGGGTGACGAAGACGATGGTCTTCTCGAGCTCGTCGTGCAGCCGGAGGAACTCGTCCTGGAGCTGTTCGCGCACGATGGGGTCGACTGCGGAGAACGGCTCGTCCATGAGCATCACGGGTGGATCGGCGGCGAGGGCTCGGGCGACCCCGACGCGCTGCTGCTGGCCACCGGAGAGCTGCGCCGGGTAGCGCTTGGCGAGAGCGGGGTCCAGCCCGACGCGCTCGATGAGCTCCATGCTCCGCTCGCGGACCCGCTTCTTGTCCCAGCCGAGGAGAGTGGGGACCGTGCCGACGTTCTCCAGGATGGTCCGGTGCGGGAAGAGGCCGGCGTGCTGGATGACGTAGCCGATGCCCCGCCGCAGCTCGGCGGCCTTGAGGTCGGCGACGTCGCGACCGTCGAGGTAGATCGCCCCCGAGGTCGGCTCGATCATCCGGTTGATCATCCGCAACGACGTCGTCTTGCCGCATCCTGACGGGCCGACGAGGACGGTGATCTTTCCTGTCGGCGCGGTGAGGTCCAGCTCATCGACGGCCAGCGTGCCGTCGGGGAACCGCTTACTCACGTGGTCGAACCGGATCATCCGTCGTCACCCGCTTCCGCCCATCTCGGGGACAGGGCCTGGCGACCAACCTAACGCAGGGTGCGCCTCGGGAGCACCGACGAAGGGTCGGCGCCTGTGGCCCGTTGAGCATGACCGATACCGTAGGGTGCGGGCCGCAGTAGGGTGAGGATGTGGGTGAGCTGCACGTGACGTCGACGGTCCGGATCGCACGCCCGGTGTCCGAGGTGATGGCAGTCCTGCGCGACATCGGAGCCCAGCACGAGTGGTGGCCGGGGCAGTACCGCTCCGATCCGCTCGAGTCCGACGCCCAGGGTCGCGTGACCCGCGCCAGGATCGGCAACGACGTCAAGGTCGCCAAGGACGAGTTCGAGGTCGTCTACACCCACGATGGCGGCGCCGTGGACGAGAACGCCCAGGGTTACCGCTGGGAGCTCGCGGCTCCGAGCACCATCCAGCGCTCGCAGGAAGGATCCTGGGAGGTGCGCGCCGACGGCGACGCGGCCAGCGAGGTGACCCTGAACCTGATGGTCGACTCGGTCCTGCCGCTGCCGGGGTTCCTCCTGCGCAAAGCGCTCCAGGACACCGCGAACGGGGCGACCAAGGGTCTGCGGCAGCGCTGCGAGGGCTGAGCGCCGGGGGCAACGTCCCTCACGGGTCGGCCCGTCAGGGACGTTCGGCGAGATCACAGCGCACATGGACTTCGCCGGTGATCACCAAGCCTCGTCGATCACAGCGACGGCTGGTGCCGTTACTCCAGCAGCGCCCGGATCTCCTCCGCCGAGATCCGACCGGTGAGCGACCCGCCCTTGTCGACGACCTTGGTGAAGAGGTCGCGCTTGTGCGCCTGCAGCGCGAGGACCTTCTCCTCGATGGTGTCGGCCGAGACGTACCGGTAGACGAAGACCGTCTTGTCCTGCCCGATCCGGTGCACCCGGTCGATGGCCTGCTCCTCGGCGGCAGGGTTCCACCACGGGTCGAGGACGAAGACGTAGTCGGCCTCGGTCAGGGTGAGGCCGAACCCCCCGGCCTTCAGCGAGATGAGGAAGACAGGCGCCTCTCCCTCCCGGAAGTCGCCGACCACGCCCGCCCGGTCGGTCGTGCTCCCGTCGAGGTATGCGGTTGTCAGGCCCTCTGCATGGAGCCGCTCCTGGGCCATCCGCAGAAACCTCGTGAAGGACGAGAAGACCAGAGCCCGGTGCCCTTCTGCCGCGAGCTCACGAACCTGGTCCACGAGGGCGTCGAGCTTCGCCGCCGAGGTCCGTTCGCGGTACTCCTCCTGCACCAGGCCGGGGTGCAGTGCCATCTGTCGCAGCGTCGTCAGCGAGGACAGGATCGCCACCCGGTGCTCGTCCGGGTCCTCGGCCAACAGGCGCAGGACCCGCTGACGCTCCCGCTGCAGGTGCTGCTGGTAGATCCGCTCGTGGGCCGCGGTCATGGGCACCGAGATCACCTGCACCTGCTTCTCGGGCAGCTCGGCCGCCACGACCGACTTCGCCCTGCGCAGCATGAGGGGTCGGATCCTGCGCCGCAGCCGGGCCAGCGCCAGCTCGTCGCCGCTCTCGATCGGCCGGCGGTAGCCCGTGACGAAGGTGTCCACCTTGGGGAAGAGCCCCGGCGCGGTGAGCGAGAGGAGCGCCCACAGGTCCATGAGGGAGTTCTCCATCGGTGTCCCCGTGATGGCTACCACGCTGTCGGCCTTGAGGCTGCGCAGCACGAGGTGGGTCTTCGAGCCGGGATTCTTGACGAACTGCGCCTCGTCACAGACGAGGAGGGACCAGCGCTGCTCCCGCAGGTGGTCGGCGTCGATCCTCGCCACGGTGTAGGAGGTGACGACGACGTCCGCACCGGCGATCCGCTCGGCGAACGGCTTCCTCGCCTTGCGGGAGGTCTCGCTGAGGACGACGACACGCAGGTCCGGGGTGAACCGGGCAGACTCACCTGTCCAGGCGGAGAGCACCGAGGACGGGGCGACGACGAGGACCGGGCGCTCCAAACGGTCCTCCTCCTTGAGGCGAAGCACCGCAGCGAGGGTCTGCAGGGTCTTCCCCAGTCCCATGTCGTCGGCGAGGATCCCGCCGAGACCCGCGTCGAGAAGGTGGCTGAGCCAGGCGAAGCCGGCCTGCTGGTAGGGCCGCAGCTCGGCCCGCAGCCCGCCAGGTACGGCCACCGTGCCGGCCGACTCTCCTCCGTCCGCGTCGGGTCCCGTCAGCTCGGTGAGCCGGCGCGCAGACTCGACCCACGCGGACGCAGCGAGGTCGTTGACGGACAGGTCGACGAGGTCGTGGATGTCGGCGACACGGTGCCGGTGCACCCGGAGCACCGCCGGCCGGTCCGGGTCGCGCAGGTCCTTGGACTCCTCGATGAGCTCGACGAGGCGCCGCAGGGCCGGCTGGTCGAGACTGAACCAGACCCCGGAGGGCAGGACCATGATGTCGTCACCACGCACGAGGGCGGCGAAGACGTCGGCGAAGGGCACCTCCTCACCATCGACGGTCACCGTGACCCGCAGCGAGAGCCAGTCCCTCACCTCCTCGATCGGCGTGACCTCGACGCTCGCCTCGTCAGCGGCCTCCTCGAAAGCCGGCATGGTGCCGGTCTCCTGCACGAGGATGTCGGGGTCTGCGCGCAGCTCGGGCAGCACGAGGGCCATGACCTCGACGAGGTCGGCGCCGAGGACGGTGGTGCGTCCGGGCAGCATCCGCCGCCCGCTCCGGTCCCGCCGGGTGAGCCCCGGCACGGCGTCGAGGATCTCGAGGCGCTGGATCAGCTCCTCCTCCGCGGCGTAGTCCCGCATCGCGTCCCACCCGGTATGCGCGGCGAACCGCTCCAGGTCCTCACCGCTGCGGTAGGCGACGGTCGCGACGACGTCGAGACTGAGCCGACCGGTCGGCGAGAAGAGGAGGTGGATGAAGGGCCCCCCGACCTCGACCTCGTCCTCCGGCTCGGGCTCGAGCGCGCGAAGGGTGCCGTCGAGATCCCGCACGTCGACGACGGTGGCGACTTCAGGGAGATAGCCGGTGACGAGCTCGTCGATCTCGTCAGCCGGGATCTCGAGGGTCACCGCTCGCGCAAGCATCTGCGCCACCCACCCGGGGACCGGGGTGCGCACCGGCGCGAGGACCCGGGCCTCCTCGGAGGGGGCCAGCGACCCCACTGCCGGGCTCCCCGGACTCATGGGTCCCATCAGGAGCAGACCGTGGACAGGCTCGCCGATCGGGATGATGCGCCACCCCTCGTCCACGGAAGCGGCGTGCCCCACGATGGACATGGCCATCCGGGCCGAGCCGTCCGGCTCGCTCCACACGTCACAGACGATGTCGAGAGCATCGGAAAGCTCCACAGGCTCTGCCGGATTCGCCGTCTGGAGCTCGATCCCGGCCCGGCGGCCGGCCGCGAGCACGGCCCACACACCCGGCCCGAGCCGCCCCAGGTCCATCGCGCGCGGAGCCTCGAGGCGCAGCACGGGTGACGCGCTCCCCGTGGCGAGGTCGACGAGCCGCCGCGCGATGGTGGCCTGAGCGGGCCGCACCCCGGAGCCCAGACCACGCCCGGACACCTCGGCCCAGGTCAGGGTCGTGATCCACGACCCAACGCGGGACTCCTTGCGCGGCACGAGGACGACCGTGTCCACGGGGGTGTGGTCGGAGGTGCTGCGGGGTCGCTGCTCGACGAGGACCCCGAACCCGAGTCGCGCGGCACCCCAGCCCTGCCCGGCAGACCCGCCTCCTGACTGCGCCCCCCTCGCCCGGGACGTCCAACCACCGGAGTCCACCTCGGGCAGGACCTCGTCGAGAACCTCAGCCCAGGACCGGCCCGCGCCACCCGTCGCGTGTGAGTCGGAGCGGGCCTGGAGGACGAGCGCCACGGCGTGCTTGCAGCGCGTCGCCACCGGGCAGCTGCACCGGGACACCCACTGCGGCCCCCGCGGACCGTCCCCGGCATGGGTGACGAGCGTGGAGTAGGGGGTTGGACGGGTGCCCTCAACCTCCCCCAGGATCATCCGGCCCCGGTCGGCGGAGGTGACGGAGCGGACCATGCCGGCACGCGCATACTCCCGACCGCGCGCGAGCGCGCTCGCCCCACAGACCCGCTCGAGCTCGGCGTCGGTCACGGCGGCAACCCAGGCGGGAATGTCTCCTCTCCCCCCACCGTGCCCTACCGCGCTGCCCATTCCCGACACGGTAGCGACTCACCCCGACAGCCGTTCCGCACTATCCACACGCCGCTCCTGACAGACTGACCGGGTGCGCGCATTCCCCCTCGCCCCCGGCGCCGCAGCGGCAGCCCGCCGCGCGCTCGCCGATGCCGAGCCGGCGGTGTTCTGGACCAGTCAACCGGGCCGCCCACCGGTCCGCGAGCCCCTCAACCGGGTCGACCGGGTCTGCGACCTCGCGATCATCGGTGCCGGCTTCACCGGGCTGTGGGCCGCCATCCAGGTCAAGGAGGACAACCCGAGTCTCGACGTCGTCGTCCTCGACCAGGCGCGCGTCGGTGACGGTGCCTCCGGACGCAACGGCGGCTTCGTCTCGCCCTCGCTCACCCACGGCCTGCACCAGGGAGTAGCGATGTGGCCGGAGGAGATCGACCTCCTCCAGGAGATGGCTGCGGCGAACTTCGCCGGCTTCCAGGCGACGCTGGAGCGCTACGGCATCAACGCCGACTTCCACCTGCCTGGTGAGCTCACGGTGTCGCTCTCGGAGCACCAGGACGCGGCAGTGCGTGAGGCCTACGAGCTGCACGTGGAGCACGGCGTCCCCGCTGAGCTGCTGACCCAGGAGCAGGCGTATGCGCGGGTCAGGTCACCGCTGTACCGCGGCGGCATCCTCGATCCCGGCGTCGGGCTCGTCGATCCCGCTCGCCTGGCCTACGGCCTCGCTGAGGCCGCCGAGTCCCTCGGCGTGACGATCCACGAGCACTCCAAGGTGGTCGGCTTCGACGACGGTGGGCGCGGCAGCGGCGCGGTCGTCGTCCGGACCGAGCAGGGCAGCCTGCTCGCCAACCGCGTCGTGCTCGGCACCGGTGCCTGGCCGGTGCTGAGCCGGACGAGGCTCTACGTGATCCCGGTGTACGACCACGTCCTCATGACCGAACCGCTCACCTCCGAGCAGCTGTCCTCGATCGGGTGGGAGGGCCGCGAGGGGCTGGCCGACGCAGGCAACCAGTTCCACTACTACCGAAGGACGCTCGACGACCGGATCCTGTTCGGCGGCTACGACGCGAACTACCACTTCCCCGGTCGCATCGACCCTCGCTTCGAGCAGGGCGAGTCGCACACCCTGCTCGCCGAGCACTTCTTCTCGATCTTCCCGCAGCTCCAGGGGCTGCGCTTCACCCACCGCTGGGCGGGCGTCATCGACACGACCTCCCGGTTCACCCCGATGTTCGGCAAGGCCCTGGGCGGCAAGCTCGCGTATGCCGTCGGCTACACCGGCCTCGGCGTCGGCTCCACCCGCTGGGGTGCCCGGGTCGCGCTCGATCTCGCGCTCGGTCAGGAGACCGAACGGACGCGCCTCACGATGGTGCGGCGCAAGCCGATCCCCTTCCCGCCCGAGCCGGTGCGCGGCATCGGCGTCAGGCTCACCCGTTCCGCGCTCGCGAAGGAGGACGCCACGGGCCACCGGAACCTCTGGCTGCGGGCGCTGGACAAGATCGGGATCGGGTTCGACTCATAGGGTTTCCAGGCCGGGCTGGGCGGGACCGTCCACCCTTGCATGATGGGCCGCGGCTTCTCGTCGTCGTGACCCGGTCTTCGACTATGTCCCTCGACTCTTGGAGGATGGACGCGTGACGACTCCCCCGACCTCATCGCCCGCCGGACCCGGAGCGGACGGGCCGACTCCCGCACACCCGGCCCCCGCATACCCGAACCCTGCGTCCACACCTCCCGGACAGCCTGCGCCAGGACAACCCCCGCCTGGCTATCCGGTCCAGGGCTATCCGCAAGGGCCGCCTCCCGGCTACCAGCCCGGACCGTATGCGCCAGGCACCTATCCCTCGGGCGCCTACCCCCCTGGTATGTACCCAGGCGGGGCGTACGCCTACCTGCCCGCCAAGCCGCCGGCTCTTCCGGCAGAGCCGGTCGAGTACCAGCACCTGCTGCGCGGTCCGCGCCGGAAGTGGTGGCGGCCGATCGTCTCGTTCCTCCTCGTCGTCGCCGGGGTCGCCGCTGCCTCGATCGGTCTGCTGATCTTCATCGTCGTGGGCTGGCTCGCCACCGGGGAGGACCTCTCGGCGTTCGAGGAGCTGAGCCTCGACTTCAACAACCCGGTGACGTTCGCCGGGCAGAACCTGTGGCTCGCCATGCTCATCCCGATCGCAGGGCTAGCGACGTGGATCGCTCACGGCGTTCGTCCGGGGTTCGTCTCCTCCGTCGTCGGCCGCTTCCGGTGGGGCTGGTTCGCGTGGTGCCTGCTCGTCGTCGTGCCGCTCTGGCTGCTCTACCTCGGCCTGTCTGTGGTGATCTTCGACGGCGGGAGCGGGGACGTCGTCGACACGGCCGGACGACCGGCGACGTGGGTCGCGCTCCTCGTCCTGACCTTCCTCACGACACCGCTGCAGTCGGCCGGCGAGGAGTACCTCTTCCGCGGCTGGCTCATGCAGCAGATCGGGTCCTACGTGAAGAACACGTATGCGGCACTCGCCATCGCGATCGTCGCTTCCTCGGTCGTCTTCGCGCTGGCGCACACGTCCCTGGACCCGTGGATCCTCATCGATCTCGGCGCCTTCGCCACCGCAGCCGTGCTCCTCACGTGGCGGACCGGCGGACTCGAGGCTGCGGTCGCCCTCCACCTTGTCAACAATGTCGTCATCCTCAGCCTGGCCACCCTCACCACCGGACTGAGCGACAGCTTCATCACTCCGGAGACGACGGGTACCCCGGCCGAGGCAGCGATGTCGGTCACCTCGCTCGCCATCGTCACTGCGGTGATCTGGTGGGTTGCCGGCCGGCGTGGTGTCGCGCGGCGCAGCACGCCGGTGTCATCGGGCTCTGCGGAGGCGGACGTCGCGGTCGGCCGCTGAGCGCGGCACGGCGGACCCTGCCCTGACGCCTCGGCGGCGCGCGGCGGACCAGGTCTTCCGGCTGCGGCCAGGTGCGTGGCCCGGCGGTGGCCGGCCGGGGGCCGGGCCTGGCGGAAGGTCGGCGGCTACCGGTGCCGCTTGGTCGGGTAGAGCAGGGTGAGGCGCTCGAGGACGAACTGGGTCCGCGGGTCGAGTCCCTCGCTCTGCACGGGGACGGCGAGCTCCTCGTGCGGCAGCTCACCGAGCGTCACGACACTCACGTCGCTCGTCGCGACGAGCGCGCGCGGACTGCCTGACCCGTCCAGGAGGATCGCGACGGCGCCGACCTCCGGCTGCGGACCGGCCGCGGTCTCGTAGTCGCTCAACGGCTCCGCCGTCGCGACGGTGGCGCGTGAGAGGACCTCCTCGACGAAGGCGTCCGCGTCCTCGGGGGTCGATCCGAAGGCCCAGGCCGGCGGACGGAGCGCCCCGAGGACGGTCAGCCCGCCGTAGGCGCCGAGCCAGTCGAACCGTGCCCGCATACGCGCGTTCTGCCAGAACGCCTCGAGGAGGGCCTCGTGCTCGTCGACCTCATCTGCGTCTGTGGCGTCCGTGTCCACAGCGAGACCGCCTGCCTCGTCCCCGCTTGCTGCGTATTGGTCGGGGGCCAGCTCGTCTGCGGCGCGTGGGTCCCTCACAGCGGAGGCCTCGGGGGTGTCGGGTCGGTCGGTGCCGCCGTCGTCGCTCATACCCCCATCCTGACAGCACGAGCGCCATGTGACCGGAGCCATATACTCACGAGTAAAGATTGTGCCGCCGATCGCTTTACTTCCCCCTTACCTTCTGCTTAGATCGACATTGCCAGCAACGCTGCGAATTCCCTGCCTCGTAGCGCATGCGGTGCCTGATGAGGGGTCGAGAGGACTGTCCATGACAGTCCTCTCGACTTTTTTTATGCCCAGTTCGGGTGCGGACCAGGCCTGGCCTTGACCTTCGCAAGGGATCTGCGGCGAGTTCGCGTGGAGGATCGTTGCTGCCATGGCAACACTGATCCTCCCCGTGAGGTGCAGGGCGACAGCCATCCTCCCCACGAAGGCCATGACGTCGAGCGACTCGCTCGTCAGTGCACACGAGAGCCCGGTGACCTCCGCATACTGACGTGGTGTCGCTCGCGCTTCTCGTGCCCCTGGTGATCCTCGGACTCTTCGGGCTCCTCCTCTACCGCCGCCTCGTCCGGGCACCCGGGTACACCTCGCTCGCGGTGCGAGTGGGCGGGGTCCTTGTGCTCATCGCCATGACCGCGGCGATCTTCGTCGGCATGGCGTACCAGCTGGGTGGTCTCGACGGCCGACTCCCACGGCTCATCGGCATCGTCGGCATGACGTGGCTCGCCGTCTTCTTCTACCTCCTCCTGGGCATCCTCGTCGGCGCGATCGGAGCGCTGGGGCTGCGGATCGCCCGCCGCGACGAGGAGGCCCGGCGGACCTGGCACCGGCGCAGCGTGCCAGTCATCGTCGCAACAAGCCTCGTCATCACCGCCTATGGCGTGTTGGAAGCACAGCGCGTGGGCGTCAGCGAGGTGGAGGTCCGGGTCACCGGGCTACCGGCTGCGCTCGAGGGTTACCGCGTGGCGGTCGTGAGCGACCTGCACGTGGGCCCGATCCGCGGCGCCGACCTCACGGCGCAGGCCGTTCGGCTCACCACGGAGGCCGAGCCTGACGTCATCCTCCTGGCCGGCGACCTCACCGACGGCACGACAGCCCAGTTCGCGCAGGTCCTGGATCCGCTCGCGGACCTGTCGGCACCCGACGGCGTGTATGCGGTGACCGGGAACCACGAGTACTACGCCGGGGACGCGGAGGGCTGGGTCGCGCGCTGGCGGGAGCTGGGCCTCGAACCGCTGCTCAACGCCTCGACGACGATCGATCGGGACGGCATCCGGCTGCAGATCGCCGGCGTCAGTGACGCCGCTGCGGAGGAGGTCCCGATGACGGAGACGAGCGACCCCGACCTGCTCCCGCGGCTCGATGCCGCCCTGGCCGAGGTCGATCCGGGGCAGCCGAGCATCCTCATCGCGCACCGCCCCGGCGTCGGCGAGGACCCGCTCGTGCGCGCCGCCGGCGTGGACCTCATGGTCTCGGGGCACACCCACGGCGGTCAGATCTGGCCGTTCACCCTGCTCGTCCCGCTCGTCAACCCCACGATCGCCGGGCTCGACGTCATCGACGGGACCACCGCATACACGACCCGTGGGGTGGGCACCTGGGGTCCTCCCACGCGGGTGCTCGCGCCGCCGGAGGTCTCCGTCCTCACCCTGACCGTCGGCTGAGCGGCGCCCCTAGCGGAAGATCCGCGGCTGGTACCGCGGGTCGACCTTCTCGGCGACCGCCTTGCGCACGGCCTTGGTGTTCGTCGCGGCGAGCAGGACCACCTGCTCGAGCCGCTCCCAGCGGAAGGTCCCCCGCGGCCCAGAGGTCCAGGTCCGCTCGAAGACCCGCTTGGTCGCCGCGACCGAGTCGGGCGAGCGCGTCGCGATCCGCTCGAGCAGTTCGTATGCGGCGCTCACCGGATCCTCGGACGCCTCGGTGGCAAGGCCCAGGCGGACCGCCTCGGCGCCGTCGATGACGTCGCCGGTCATGGTGAGCCGCTTGGCGACATCGAGGCCGACCTGCTGGGAGAGCGCCTGGACCCCGGACATGTCGGGGATGAGCCCCCACTTCGCCTCGAGCACCGACCACTTGGCGTCGGGCGTGGTGAACCGGAAGTCGGCGCCGAGCGCGATCTGCAGGCCGCCGCCGAAGCAGTGTCCCTGGACCGCTGCCACCACCGGAACAGGGATGCGCCGCCAGGCCCAGCACGCCTCCTGGAAGGTGTTCGTGCCCAACCACGGCCGCGGGACGAACGAGCGGGCCACCCGGCCCGGGTCCTTCATGACGGTCCCGAAGTCGAGACCCGCGCAGAAGCTGCTGCCCTGACCTGTGATGACGATGCCGCGCAGGGACGTGTCCGAGCGCAGCCGGCGTGCCGCCGCGACGAGGCCGTCGAGCATGTCGAGGGTGAGGCCGTTGAGCTTGTCGGGCCGGGCCAGCTCGACGCGCGCGATGTCGCCGGTCACCGTCGCGACGACGTGGTCGCCGAAGGTGAGCTGGTCTCGATGAGCGCCGCTATCGACGGGCGGGAGGGAGGTCTCGGGTGCGGACGACATACCGGTCACGCTACCCAGCCCGGAGACGACGGCGGCGCGGGTCGCCATGTGATCCACATGACGACCCGCGCCGTGTTCGGGTCAGAGTGTCCGGGTCAGACAGCCCGGGTCAGAGCTTGTCGGTCTCCGAGGCCCAGGGGTTGGGGTCCTCACCCTGCGAGGGAGCCGCGTCAGCGACGGGGGTCTCCTCGCCGGTGTGGGCGGGGGCTGGGAAGGTGGTCGCGGTGGCCGTGGTGGCTGAGGCCTCGGTGGACTCGCCCGTGCGGGCCTCGGCGGCCAGCTTGTCGAGGCCGCTGGCGAAGGACGCCTTGGCCTTGCTGACCTTGTCGTGGTACTTCCCCTCGGTCTTCTCGTCGATGACCGTGGTCGCCTTCTCGATGATCTCGTCGACCTTCTCGCGGTTCTCGGCCAGGAAGGTCCCCGCCTGCTCCTTGACCTGATGGAAGGCCTTCTCGGCCTGCTCCTTGACCTGGGTGATCTTGGTGTCAAGGTCGAGCTCGTCGATCTTGGCCTTGATCTGCTCGTTGATGTTCTGCTCGCGCTCGGACATGTGTGCTCCGCTCGTCGTGATGCTGTGAACGCGATTGCGCCCCTCGTACCCATCCAACCCGTTGTCGAGGCCTCATGTTCCCAGGACCGACCCTGACCCGCCCCTGAACCGTCCCTGAGTTGCGGGTGCAGGACTGACGGGGCCGCCGCATACGCTGGACGCCATGACCCTGCACATCGGTGCCCACGTCGACGGAGCCGACCCCATCACCGCCGCCGAGGCCCGCGGCGCGGGCCTGGCCCAGTTCTTCCTCGGCAACCCGCAGTCCTACAAGGGACCGGTGATCGAGTATGCGGCGGGCGCGGCAGCGCTCAAGGCCGCCGCGGAGGCGGCCGGCATCGATCTGTATGTGCACGCCCCCTACCCGATCAACGTCGCCTCGACGAACAACCGGATCCGCATCCCCGGCCGCAAGCTCCTCCAGCAGCACCTCAACGCTGCGGCGGAGATCGGGGCCAAGGGGGTCGTGGTCCACGGCGGCCATCTCGGCGCCGACGAGGACGCGGCGATCGGGTTCGACAACTGGCGCAAGTGCATCGACGGACTCGACATGCCCGTGCCGCTGCTCATCGAGAACACCGCGGGCGGCGACAACGCCATGGCCCGGCGCCTCGAGGCGATCGACCGGCTCTGGAGCGCGATCGGTCAGGCCTCCGGCGGCGACACCGTCGGGTTCTGCCTCGACACCTGTCACGCATGGGCCGGCGGCGCCGATCTCACTGACGTCGTCGAGAAGGTGCGTGCCGTCACGGGCCGCATCGACCTCGTCCACGCCAATGACTCGCGGGACGCCTTCGACTCGGGAGCGGACCGGCACACGAACATCGGCTCAGGGTTCATCGACGGAGCGGCGCTGGCTGCGGTCGTCCGCGAGGCCGCTGCGCCCGTCGTCGTCGAGACCCCTGGTGGAGTCGAGGGTCAGGCCGCCGACATCGCCTGGTTGCGCGCCAACGCCTGAGTGCGGGCCGCCGCCCTTTCTCTCCCCCGGAGGGGAGGGCGACTTCGCAAGGATCCTTACTGCGGCGGAGACCGAGCTGGTCGTGCGAAGTCGGCCGAGGGTGACCTGCGGGGCGCCGCCCGGGTCAGCAGCCGATGAGGCGCGCGGCGAGGTAGCTCTCAACCTGGTCGATCGAGATCCGCTCCTGCGCCATCGTGTCCCGCTCGCGGACGGTCACGGCGTTGTCCTCGAGGGTGTCGAAGTCGACCGTGATGCAGAACGGCGTGCCGATCTCGTCGTGGCGGCGGTAGCGGCGGCCGATCGCCTGGGCGTCGTCGAAGTCGACGTTCCAGCTCTTGCGCAGCTGGGCGGCGAGGTCGCGGGCCTTGGGTGAGAGGTCGGCGTTGCGCGAGAGCGGCAGGACGGCCGCCTTGAATGGCGCCAGTCGCCGGTCGAGCCGGAGCACGACGCGCTTGTCCACCCCGCCCTTGGCGTTCGGGGCCTCGTCCTCGGCGTAGGCGTCGACGAGGAAGGTCATCAGCGAGCGGGACAGACCGGCCGCCGGCTCGATGACGTAGGGCACGTAGCGCTCGCCGGTGGCCTGGTCGAAGTAGGACAGGTCCGTGCCGGAGAACGTGCTGTGCTGGCTGAGATCGAAGTCGGTGCGGTTGGCGATGCCCTCGAGCTCACCCCACTCCGAGCCGGCGAAGTGGAAGCGGTACTCGATGTCGACGGTGCGCTTCGAGTAGTGCGACAGCTTCTCCTTCGGGTGCTCGTAGTGGCGCAGGTTGTCCCGGTTGATGCCGAGGTCGACGTACCAGTTGGTCCGCTCGTCGATCCAGTACTGGTGCCATTCCTCGTCGGTGCCCGGCTTGACGAAGAACTCCATCTCCATCTGCTCGAACTCGCGGGTGCGGAAGATGAAGTTGCCCGGGGTGATCTCGTTACGGAAGCTCTTGCCGACCTGGGCGATACCGAACGGCGGCTTCATCCGGGCCGCCTGCTCGACGTTCTTGTAGTTGATGAAGATGCCCTGCGCGGTCTCGGGGCGCAGGTAGTGCAGGCCCGACTCGTCCTCGATGACGCCGAGATAGGTCTTGAGCATCATGTTGAACTCGCGCGGTTCGGTCCATCTGCCGCGCGTCCCGCAGTCGGGACAGACGATCTGGTCCAGCGGCACCGAGTCCGGGTTCATCTCGGCCACCTCGGCGTCACCGGCCGAGCGCGCGGCCTTCTTGTTCGCCTTGTCGGCGTAGGCCTCCTGCAGGTGGTCGAGCCGGTGCCGCTTGTGGCAGCTCAGGCACTCGACGAGCGGGTCCGAGAAGGTGCCGACGTGGCCGGAGGCCACCCAGGTCTGCCGGGGCAGGATGATCGAGGAGTCGAGGCCGACCACGTCCTCACGGGCGTGCACCATCGAGCGCCACCACTGGCGCTTGATGTTCTCCTTGAGCTCCACGCCGAGCGGGCCGTAGTCCCACGCCGAGCGCGTGCCGCCGTAGATCTCGCCGCAGGGGAAGACGAAGCCCCTGCGCTTGCAGAGAGAGACGACGGTATCGACGACGGAGGTGGGTGCGGCCATGCCGCACAGGCTACCTGGGCACCTGCGGACGAACTAAACGGGTTCTCCGCACGCGGGGCACCACGAGCCGCACTCTCCCCGCCGCAGTCTCACCACCCGCGCGGCCCATCCGAGCCCGCAGCGTAGGACTGCAGCGGCACCTCGCCCTTCGCCCAGGCCTTGAGGACCGGCTCGACGATGCGCCAGCACTCCTCCGCGACGTCACCGCGGACCGAGAGCAGAGGTATGCCGTCGAGGATTCCGGCGAGGATCTCACCGTAGGGTCGGACGTGGCTGTTCCCGATCACCGCCGAGAGCACGGTGTCCTCGAGCTCGAACATGTCGCCCGCGCCGTTCGTCGTGATGCCGAGCTCGATGGTCTCCGGTGACATCCCGAGCTTGAGGTAGTTGGGCGTCGCCGTGTTGACCAGTCCTTGGAGGTCGTGCGACACCGGCTTGAAGTGCACATAGATCCCACGGCGCTCCGTCCCGAGCGCCTTGCCGCTGCGCAGCCGGAAGGGCACCCCCGCCCAGCGCGAGTTCTTGATCTCGACGGTGATCTCGGCGAGGGTCTCGGTGCGCCGGTCCGGGTCCACACCCGGCTCGGCGACGTAGTCCGGCACGCGCCGCCGCCCGATCCGGCCGGCCGTGTAGCGCGCCCGGCGAGAGGCCTCCTTCGGGGTACCCATGAGTCGGGTCGCGCGCAGCACATGGGCCATGAGGTCGCGCAGCTCCACCTCGTCGACGGTGGCCATCTCCTCCATCGCCACGAGCGCCATGACGAGGAGCAGGTGGCTCTGGATCATGTCCTTGAGGGCGCCGGCCCCGTCGTAGTAGCCCGCACGACCCTCGAGCGCCAGCGTCTCGTCGGCGACGATGTCGACGCGCTCCACGTTGACGTTGTTCCACACCGGCTCGAAGATCCGGTTGCCGAAGCGCAGCCCGAGCAGGTTGAGCACCGCGGCCTTGCCGAGGTAGTGGTCGATCCGGAAGGTGCGCTTCTCCGGCACGATCCGTTCCAGTAGTCGGTTGAACTCCGCCGCACTGGCCTTGTCGGAGCCGAACGGCTTCTCGATCGCGAGCCTGAGACCGCGGGGCAGACCCTTCATCTCCGCGAGCAGCTCACAGGCCGCGATGGACACCTTCGGCGGCAGGGCGAAGTACAGCACCGAGTCGGGCGGCAGGTCCGACACGAGCGCCGTCAGACCGGCCTCGTCCATGACGTCGGTCCTGCGGTACTCGGTGCTCGCCAGGATCCGGTCCCTGACGCCCTTGTCCACCTTCGCCGTGGTCAGCGAGTCCCTGACCCGCTTGCGCCACTCCGTCGCCGTGAAGCTCTCCGTCGCGGCGCCGATGACCCGCACCTGCCGCTCGGGCTCGTTCTTCAGGAGGGTCGCCAGGCCGGGCAGGAGCAGCCGGGTGGTGAGGTCGCCGCTCGCGCCGAGGATGACGAGGGTATGCGGCGCGGACGAGGTCTTCCTCCGCCTCCGGGCTCTCCTGGCCGGCTTGGTTGAGGAAGACCTGGCAGACGACGTGGTTGACGGTTTGGCTGATGTCTTTGCCGGCTTCCCTGCCGACGTCCGTGCTGGCTTCGTCGCGGCGCTCACAGCGCCGAGGCTATCGGTGCTGCAGGGGCGCTGATCAGGTCTCAGCCGCAGGAGGCTGCTCGCGGTTGACGATGACCCGCTCCCTGGGCATCACCCGCGGAAGGACGTCCTGCAGGGTGACGATCCCGAGCCGGACCCCACCCTTGGTGACGACAGCGACATGGGTGCGCTGGCGCTGCATCCGGGCCAGCGCCTCGTAGACCGTCGTACGGGCGTCGAGCACCATGACCCGGCGGATGAAGTTGTCGATCTCCTGGGCCGGGTCGGCGTCCATCGTGTCGCGGACGTGGACGACTCCGTTGATCCGGTCTCCGGCCATCGTGAGAATTCGTAGGTGCCCGGAGGCCACGGTTGCGGCCTGGACGTCGGCGACGGTCGCCTCGACAGGAACCCAGACGACGTCCTCGTCCGGGATGGTGATCTCCTCGAGGGTGGTCTCGGAGAAGTCCAGCGCGCTGACGACACCGCGGTGATAGCTGGCGGCGAGGGCCCCGACGCTCGCGGAGTGCTCCACGAGGTGCCGGAGACTCTCAGCGTCCTGGGCCGATGCCACCGCGTCGACGGGGGTGGCTCCGCTCTTGCGGACGAGCCAGTTCGCGGCGTGGTTGAGGGCCCGCAGGAGCGGACGGTTGATCCACAGGAAGCCGCGCATGGGGAGAGCCAGCGTGATCGCCGTGCGCTCCGGGTGGGCGAGTGAGAAGGACTTCGGCGCCATCTCCCCGATGACGAGGTGGAGGAAGGTGACGATGACGAGCGCCAGGATGAAGGACCCCGCCGAGGCCCAGGCCACGGGCACACCGGTGGCCTCGAGGAGAGGCTCTAGCGCATGGTGAACGGCCGGCTTCGTGACCGCGCCGAGGGCGAGGGTGCACAAGGTGATGCCGAGCTGGGCTCCCGCGAGGAGGAGGGTCAGGTCCGAGGCGTTGCGTAGGGCTGCCCGTCCCGCCCGCGACGTCAGCGCGGCCTCCTCGAGCCGGTAGCGGCGCGAGGCCATGAGCGAGAACTCGACCATGACGAAGAACGCCGAGCCGGCGATGAGGGCGACGGTGACGAGGAGGACGCTCACTCGTTGTCCCCCTTGCGTCCCCGCCACGACCCCTGACCGTTGTCCTCGCCGCGCCGCTCGTCCCCGGACTCAGGGCGTTCCCCGCTCCGCTCCTCCTCGTGCTGGGAGATCCGCACCCGGGACGGCACGTAGTTCTCGACCTCGAGGATCTCCGCGGTCAACCAGCGGCGGGGCGGCGGACCGAGCTCGAGAAGGTCGTCCGGATCCACCGGCAGGTCGATCTCGACGCGGTCCCCGACCTCGGGGAGTCCACCGAAGCGCTCGATGACCAGCCCGCCGATCGTCTCCTTCTCGCCCTGCGGGAGCTCGAGGTCGAGCTCCTCCTCGATCTCGTCGAGGTGCAGGTCCGCCGGCATGATCCAGCCGTCCTCGGTCTCGACGATGACACGGTCCGGCTCCCCGTCGTCGTGCTCGTCCTCGATCTCACCGACGATCTCCTCGGCGAGGTCCTCGAGGGTGACGATCCCGACGAAGGTCCCGAACTCGTCGACGATGCAGGCCAGTCGGGAACGGCCCTGCATCTCGCGGGCCGCGTCCGGCAGGGAGGTGACGTCCGAGAGCACGAGCGGCTCGCGGACGTGCTCGCTGATCGGTTCGGTCGAGTCCGGGCTCAGTCTCAGCAGGTCGACGAGGTGGGCGACGCCGACGATCCGGTCGTCGTCGTCCAGGACGGGGTAGCGGGTGTGGTCGTAGGCCATCAGGTCGCGCACGTGCTCGACCGTGTCGTGCGCCCGGACGATGTCGACGCGGCTGCGAGGAACCATGGCGTGCTCGACGTCGCGCTGGGGGAAGTCGATGATCCGCTCCAGCAGCTCGGCGAGCTCCTCGTCGAGCTCACCACGTTCGGCGGACTGGCTGACGACGTGGGCCAGGTCTGAGGCGCTCGCGGCCTGCTCGACGTCGTGGACCGGCTCCTGCCCGAAGGCGCGCAGGATGAGCTCCGCGGCCTTGTCGAAGATCCAGATGATCGGCCCGAAGACGGTGAGGTAGATCCGCGTGGAGGGTGCGAGCCACCCCGAGACCTTGTCCGGCTCGGCGATCGCATAGTTCTTCGGATAGAGCTCACCGATGAGCATCTGCACGATCGTCGAGAACACGATCGCGATGACCCCGCCGATGGCCACCGAGACCCCTCGGGGGATACCGCCGGACAGGAGCTCTCCGAGCGCGGAGCCGATGAGGGGCTCGGCGACATACCCGACGAGGAGTCCGGTGACCGTGATCCCGAGCTGGGCGCCAGAGAGCATGAACGATGTGCGCCTGGTGACGGCGAGGACGGACTTCGCCTCCTCCGCCTCCGGGCCGGTACCGGCGGCCTTGGCCTGCAGCCGGGTGCGGTCGACCGCGAGGAAGGCGAACTCCTGCGCGACGAAGTAGCCCGTCGCCACGGTGATGAGGAAGACGACCAGGACGCCGACGATGATCGACGAAGCGATGCTCATCTGGGTGCTCAGGCCACCTCGGGGTCAAGGGAGATGGCGACGCCCACGCGCTTCTTGTAGCCCGACCAGACCCGCATCAGGACGGCCTCCCCGGCGGCGAAGAGGTGGTACCAGGCGCCGTACTTGTTCCCGATCGCGCGCTTGGTGGCGCGCACGTCGTCGGGGTCGTCGAGGATCCGGCCCGTGCCGACATAGGTCACGGCGTCCGGCTCGACCCGCCCGCGGGCGTCACACTCACGCAGCTCGACCCGCGAGTTCCGGCGCAGCCGCTTGACCTTGAAGGAGTCCGCCAGGCTGACGAAGACGAGCTCATCGGAGCGAAAGGGCGACCCCGAGAGGGCGGGCGCGATCCAGACCGGGCACGACACGGGGTTCCCGTCGCGTTTGAAGGTGGTCAGCGAGACGTATCTCGCCGACCCCACGGTATGACCCACGACGCCAACTCTAGAGGGTCGCGGACGCGGACGAATCCCTCAGACGAAGGGAGTGTGGGCGTCGAGCCAGCTGATCCGGCGCAGGTCGTAGGCCCGGCAGGCCGTGCGCAGGTCCGGCCAGACCGTGCCCTCGTTGCGCAGCACGAGACCCTCCGGGGTCATCAGTCCGCTCGCGATGAGCGTGACCGGCAGTCCCTTGCGCCCGAGGAGGACGGTCGAGAACTCGACAGCGGACCCCCCGCCGGTGGTGACGAAGGCGGTCGTCTGGAGCTGCCCGGCGCTCAGACCGTATGCGTAGATCAGCATCCGCCGTTCCCTCGCCAGGTCGACGGCGAGGGTGACGTCGGTCTGGCTGCCGGTGAACCCCGTGGGGCGGCGCGGTGCGAGCACCCGACGGGTGCTCTTCTGGGCGAAGGCCGTCGCCCCGCTCAGGGTCTCGGTCACGATCCCGGCGCGCACCGCATACCCCTTGGGCAGGGCGAGCCGGACGCTCAGCCGCTGTGCGCGACCCGCGGCGTGCGGGATGAGCACGACCGGCTCCCGGTGCGGCTCGAGGAAGGATCGACCGTGCTCGTAGGCCGCCTGCGTCGGGACCGGCTGCGGCGCGACCGGCCGCCGGGGCGCCTGGATGTGCGGGCCGTCGACGTCGAGGTCGTTGCTCCGGCTGATCTCGGCGAAGCGCTCGCGCAGGAAGCGCGCCTGGATGACGAGAGCGCGCTCGTCGTGCTCGTTCTCCGCACGCTCGATGTGCTGGGCGACGTCGTAGAGCAGCCGCAGCTGGGTGAGGAGGAGCTCCTGCGCGGGGGTGTGTGGCCCACGCCGCGTCGAGGCGACATAGGCGTCGAGGCTCTCCGGGACGTACTTGCCGAGGAGATCTCTCAGCGCCGGGCTCATCCTGTCCCCGATCGGTGGGGCGGTGTCCGTAATCGCCCGACCGAGCACGACGGCCTCGGCGGGTAGCGAGCCGGAGAGGGCGTTGATGCGGGTCACCACCTCGTGTCCGGCCCGGCGCACCGGCGGGCGGGTGGGGTCGCCGTCGCGCAGGTCCGCGAGCACCTCCTGCCCGGTCCACCCGGTGTAGTCCCGCTCGATCCGCCGCGACGTGATCGTGCGGGCCAGCGACCGCACACCGCCGGCGACCTGGGCCGCCTGGGCGATCGGTCGCGTGAGCGGATCAGGCAAGGGCATGCTCTCTAGGTTAGGTGACCTGTTAGCGTCGCTGTTCGTGAGTGAGACGCCGTCGACCGGCTCGGACGAGCCCCTGGATCCTGCCGCCTCGAGTGCCGCGGCACCGGAGGGCATAGCAGAGGGCGCGTGGGCCGACGCCGAGTGGAACGACGACACCGTCGTCCTCGTCGACGAGTCGGGCCGGGCGACCGGCACAGGCGCCAAGTCGCAGATCCACCACGAGAGCACCCCGCTGCACCTCGCCTTCTCCTGCTACATCTTCGACGCGCAGGACCGGTTCCTCGTGACCATGCGTGCGCGCTCCAAGCCGAGCTTCCCCGGCGTCGTCACGAACTCGTGCTGCGGCCACCCCCGCCCCGGAGAGGCACTGGCCGAGGCCGCCCGGCGGCGGGCCGGGAGCGAGCTCGGGCTGAAGCTCGATGAGATCTGGCTCGTGCTGCCCGAGTTCCGCTACCGGGCGACGTCGGCCAACGGTCTGGTCGAGAACGAGATCTGCCCCGTGTATGCGGCGCGCACCTCCTCCCCCGACCTCGCCCTGGATCGCAGCGAGGTGGAGGAGGCCGAGTGGGTGCCGTGGCAGGAGTTCGCCGCCTCGGTCCTCTCGGGCGAGCGCGAGGTCTCGCGGTGGTGCGCCGAGCAGGTGCCCCAGCTCACCGCCCTCGGGAGCACCCCGGCCGACTGGCCGGCAGCCGACGAATCGCGGCTGCCGGCGGCAGCGCGCCAGGCCTGAGCCCGCCTGAGCCACACTCTGGCGCAGCCGCCCGTAACGGGCCGAGCGCACCCGCGCCACGCATACCCGGGAAGCCTGAGATCCCTTGGGAATCAGTCGCCTTCGGTCAGCTTCGCGCGACGGACGATGAGGTCATCGGGCGGGTAGACGACCGAGGCGTCCTTGCCCTCGTAGTCGAACTGGTTGAGGAAGGCGCGCATCGCGTTGATCCGACCGCGCTTCTTGTCGTTGCTCTTGACGGTCAGCCAGGGGGCGTACTTCTTGTCCGTGAGGGCGAACATCGCCTCCTTGGCGGCCGTGTAGTCGTCCCAGCGGTCGAGGGACTCCAGGTCCATCGGCGAGAGCTTCCAGCGACGGACCGGGTCGATCTGCCGGATCGCGAAGCGGGTGCGCTGCTCGTCCCGGGTGACGGAGAACCACAGCTTCGTCACGGTGATGCCGGACTCGATGAGCATCCGCTCGAAGGCCGGCGCCTGGCGCATGAAGACGTCGTACTCCTCGTCCGTGCAGAACCCCATGACACGCTCCACACCCGCGCGGTTGTACCAGGACCGGTCGAACAGGACGATCTCACCGGAGGTGGGGAGCCGCTGGATGTAGCGCTGGAAGTACCACTGCCCGGCCTCGGTGTTCGACGGCTTGTCGAGCGCGACGACGCGCGCAGCACGAGGGTTGAGGTGCTCCATGAAGCGCTTGATCGTGCCACCCTTGCCGGCTGCGTCGCGCCCCTCGAAGATGACGATGTGCTTGTGTCCCTGGTCCTGGGACCAGTACTGGAACTTGAGGAGCTCGACCTGGAGCAGGTACTTCTCCCGGTCGTAGACGTCGCGGTCCAGGAGCTCGTCGTAGGGGTAGTCCTCGCGCCAGGTCTCGACCGCCTTGCCGTCCGGACGCAGCAGGATCGCGTCCTCCCCCTCGCGGTTGCCGACGGTGTAGCCCTCTTCCACGAGTGAGTCGATGTACTCGCGAAGGGCCATCTTCTGGACCATGAGCGTCTCCTTCTTCCTTCGGCCGCGTCGTTGTCGGCCGTGTGTGTCTTCCAGTCCTCTTGTCTTTCAGTCCCGGCCCGTGCTTCCCCGCGGTCTCATCAGGCCTTCTCCTCAGCCGTGCTCGTCAAGTGTGGTCGCGTCCGGATCGCCGTCGTGCTCACCTTCGTGGGCGAGCCCGGCCTGTGCATCCCCTGGGTCCCGCGAGTCCCTGGCACCACTCGCAGCAGGAGCCGCCGCAGCCAATGCGCTTGCCACCGGCTCGATCTCGGCGATGTGCGCGATCGCGTCCCCGCGGTTGACCAGGGGCGCCTCGGTCAGTCCGACGACCACCCCGGAGCGGTCCGCGCGCACGAGCCGCAGCGTGCGTCCGAAGGAGTTGGTGAGCGATCCGAGCCGGTCGCCCACGGTGACCTGGTCGCCGAGCTCGACGTCGGTCTTGAGGATCCCGGTCGTCCGCGCTCTGACCCACCCGCTGCGCCGGGTGACGAGCGGTGGGGTCTCCGGCGGCGGCGGTGCCGAGTCGACCATGTCGAGGTGGTGCAGCACCCGCAGCACGCCCGCGACCCCCGCGTCGATGGCCCAGTCGTCGAAGCGCCAGGCCTCGCCGGCCTCGTAGAGGAGCACGCGTGAGCCCCGCTCCCGGGCGGCCGAGCGGAGCGACCCGTCGCGCAGTCGCGCGTGGTAGAGCAGCGGGGCGTGGAACGCCTCGGCGAGAGCACGGGTATGCGGGTCGTCGAGGTCGCAGCGGATCTGCGGGAGGTTCGAGCGACGATCCGACCCCGTGTGCAGGTCGATGCCGACCGAGCACTTGTCGACCACCTCGGTCATCATCAGGTGCGCGATACGGGAGGCGAGCGATCCACGAGGCGATCCCGGGAAGCTGCGGTTGAGGTCGCGCCGGTCGGGCAGGTAGCGGTCGCCGCTCGTGAAGCCGAAGACGTTGACGATCGGGACGGCGATGAGGGTGCCGCGCAGGGTCTTGGCGGAGAGCCGGCTCATGACCTGCCGGATCACCTCGACACCGACCACCTCGTCCCCGTGGATGGCCGCGTTGATCCACACCGTCGGGCCGTCCGTGCGGCCGTGGATGACCCGCACCGGAAGGCTCACGGCGGCGCCGGTGACGAGAGTGGTGATGGGGATCTCGAGCTCCCGGCTCGAGCCCGGGCGGACCCGGACCGCCCCGATCCCGAACGACGGTCGTCGGGAGCGGGTGGCGGTCACGCGCCCATCCTTTCATCCCAGGTTCCCGCGGAGTCGGGAATCCCCTTGCCCCGCGTGGCAGCCCGCACCAGCATGGAGCGATGACCAGCGCATACCTCCTGCGGACCGAGCGGCTCACGGTCCGCCCGGTGCGCGAGTCGGACATCGACGCCCTCACGGCCTACCGCAACGACCCGGAGGTCTCGGCCCTCCAGGACTGGGACCTGCCCTACCCGCGCGAGCGGGCCGAGCGGCTCGTGGCCGCGCAGGCCGGCCGCGAGGACCTCTCGCCCGGGACGAGGACGCAGCTCGGCATCGAGCTGGATGGCGCGCTCGTTGGCGACGTCTATGTCGGGGTCGTCGAGGAGGGCGGCGTCGCCGAGATCGGATTCACCCTCGCGCGGGAGCACCAGGGCATGGGGTATGCGGTGGAGGCCGTCTCGGCAGTCGTCGACGACCTCGTGGACCGGCTCGGCATCCACCGGGTCACCGCGCAGCTCTCGCCGCAGAACCTTGCCTCGGCTCGGCTGCTCGAACGGATCGGCATGGAGCTCGAGTCGCTGTCGCCGAAGTCCTACTGGTGGCGCGGGGCCTGGGACGACAACCTCGTCTACGCGATGAGCGCGGACGACCGGCGCTCGTGGCGGGCGCGGCCACTCACGCCGCCGGCCGAGGTGCGACTCGTGCCGATCACCGAGGCCACCCATCGCACCTACGAGCGACTGGCCACCCACTGGACGCAGCAACGGTTCGTCGCCACCGTGTCGCAGTCCTTCGGCGATGCCCTCTTCCCGGGTGAGCACGAGGGGGTGCCGATCGTGCCCGTGCTCCACGGCATCGAGGCCAACGGCGAGCCGGTCGGGTTCCTCATGTATGCGGCGGGCGACGAGGTGCAGCCCCGGCCCTACCTCTGGCGGTTCCTCATCGACCGGCGGCACCAGGGCCGCGGGATCGGCCGGCGCGCGCTGGGCGCCTTCGTCGACCAGGTCCGCAGCGAGGGTCGCCCCGGGATCATCGTCAGCTGGGTGCCCGGCCCGGGCACTCCCGAGGCGTTCTACCTCGCGGTCGGCTTCGTCCCCACCGGAGAGATCCACGACGGCGAGGTGGTCGCCCGGCTCACCCTCTGAAACCGGCCCTCGCCAGATCAGCGGCCGTACCAGAACGTGACAATAGGAACGTTCTGGTACGCCCCGCTCGACCCAGGTGCCGACTACTTACCCCAGTTCTTCCGGCGGGTAGACCGCTTGGGGCGAGGTCCCGCATACGAGAGCCGGGCGTCGACGAGATAACCCTGGGCGAGCGCCTCGCGCCCGATGAGCATCCGGAAGCCCATCTCGTCGCGGTCCGTGAGGGTGACCTCGGCGGTGATCTTCTTGCGGGCCAGCGTCATTCCCATGAGGACGACATAGCGTTCCTCGACGTGCCCGGAGGAGCTGCGGACCGGCCTGCGGTCGTGGACGGGGAGCTCGACGACGACCGCGTCGGCATCAGTCGCCTGCCACGGGTGGATGGCGAACCGGACGCACGTGCGACCGTCCGAGACGACCTCCTGGAGGTGGAAGGCGTGCAGTGCGGAGGTCTTGGCGCCGGTGTCGATCTTGGCCTTGGTCCACGGCACACCTAGGCTGCTCATCCGGACCCACTCTCGCCAACCGACGACGACGTCCGAGTCGTCTCTGTCGGAGGGCTGGGTCACCGCTCAATCTTGTCATCCGCCCACCTCACCTCTGGCAGGTTCGCTCCATGAAGCTTGCGATTCTCTCGCGCGCGCTGACGTCCTACTCCACCCAACGCCTCCGGGCGGCGGCGCTGGACCGCGGGCACCAGGTGCGGGTGCTCAACACCCTCCGCTTCGCGATCGACCTGTCGGGCAGCGAGCCCGACCTGCACTACCGCGGCCGGCCGCTGTCGACCTACGACGCCATCCTGCCTCGTATCGGGAACTCGGTGACCTACTTCGGCACGGCGGTCGTGCGTCAGTTCGAGCAGATGGACGTCTACACCCCGAACACGGCGAACGGCATCGCCAACTCGCGGGACAAGCTTCGCGCGACCCAGATCCTCTCCCGGCACAACATCGGTATGCCGGCGACGGCCTTCGTGCGTAACCGGGCCGACGTCATCCCCGCGATCGAGATGGTCGGCGGCGCACCCGTCGTCATCAAGCTCCTCGAAGGCACGCAGGGCATCGGCGTCATCCTCGCCCCGGAGCTCAAGATCGCCGAGGCCATCATCGAGACCCTCCACGGCACGAACCAGCAGGTGCTCATCCAGGCCTTCGTCCGGGAGAGCCGCGGGCGTGACATCCGCGCCATCGTCGTCGGGGACCGGGTCGTGGCGGCGATGCGGCGGGTGGCCCAGGGCGACGAGTTCCGCTCCAACGTCCACCGCGGCGGCCTGGTCGAGCCGGTCACGCTCGACCCGGCGTTCGAGGAGGTCGCCGTGCGCTCGGCCCAGATCATGGGGCTGCGGATCGCCGGCGTCGACATGCTCGAGGGCAACGACGGACCGCTCGTCATGGAGGTCAACTCCTCTCCAGGCCTCGAGGGGATCGAGTCGGCGACCAAGCTCGACGTCGCGGGCGCGATGATCGACTACATCGCGAACCAGGTCGGTTTCCCCGAGATCGACGTCCGGCAGCGGCTCACCGTCTCCACCGGCTACGGCGTCGCCGAGATCGTCGTCCTCCCTGGTGCGGACCTCGTCGGCAAGACGCTGAGCGAGTCGGGTCTGCTCGAGCGGGACATCACCGTCCTCACCCTGCACCGGGGTGCGCACGTCCAGCCGAACCCGCGCGGCAACCGCAAGCTCGAGGACGGCGACCGGCTGCTCTGCTTCGGCAAGCTCGAGGAGATGCGCGACCTCATCCCGCAGCGCCGCAAGCGTCGCCAGCGGGTCAAGAAGCTGCCGAAGCAGCCGATCCACGACTGAGCCGCTCCTGCCCGGAACGCGCTTGCGTGAGCGGCGCTCTACTGCCTGAGTCGCTGGGTCAGCCGGGCGGCGAGGCGGTTCATCTGCTCGACGTGCGCGTCGTCGCCGTCCGACTGGCGCACAGCCGGACCGACGGCGTCGGTGATGATCGCCACCGCATACTCACCGACGATGCCCATCTGCCGGGTCTCGGTGGTCGGGGTGAGCCACCCGCCCTTGACTGCCCGCGCGCCGATGGTCGCCAGACCCCAGCGCTGGGAGGCGATCGGCTGCATGGCCCCGAGGAGGTATGCGCTGGTCGCCGGGGAGACGATCTCGCCCCTCGCGAGGGCCGCCATGAAGGTGACCTGGTCCTCGACCGCCCACTCCATCGCCACCTCCCGTTCGACGGGCACCGCGGTGCGTTCGTCACCGGCGTCGGCGAGGACCGCCTGCACCTTCGCCTGGCGGTCGCCGGCGATGGCCTGTCTCATGGCGAGGAGAGAGTCCTGGTCCGACTCGCTCATTGCACGCCGGACCCACTCGTTCTGCTCGCTCGCGAGGCGGGCCGGGTCCCCGCCGACCCGGTCGGTGATGAACGCAGCGGCGATGAGCACCTTGGACGTCGACCAGGCCCGCTGCCTCGGCACCGAGCCCTCGACGACGATCCTGTGCGGCTCCTCGATGGGGGCGAACGCCCAGGCGTTGACGGTGTCGCCGCGCAAGGAGGGCTCGGCGCGCTCGTCGGACGGGATCGGGGGCATGGGACTCCTCAGCTGGGCTGGCGAGTGGGGGCCGGCGGCGACTCTCGTCGGCGAAATCACGACGCCGTCCCCTGGGGTGCAGGGGTGGGGTCAGTTGGTGCTCGGCGGGGTGAGGCCGTACCTGTCCACCGGCGTCAGGCGCATCCCGGCGAACAGGTGCGTCTCCCGGTGCAGGAGGCGGGCGACGGTGTGCAACCGCTGGACCGGGTCGTCCGCCTCGAGCACGGCCTGGCGGTCCTCGAGCGGCAGGCGGATCGCCTGGGCCAGCTCGTAGGCGAGGCGCTCGGGCGGGATGGCGTCGGCGACCGCATCGCGCGGCGGGGGCTGGCCGGTGGCCGCGAGAACGAACGCGTCGAAGGCCTCCCTCGCGCGAGCCGCCGCCTGGGCGAGGGCCTCCGGCGCGACGGGGGCGTCCTCGAGCCAGGCCACCTCCCCGACGAGGTAAGGCTTCTCGTCCTCGATGACCTCCACGATGCGCATCCGCTGGCCGCCCACCGAGTCGATGGCGAAGGTCACCCCCGTCGGGCCGCCGACGCCGCGGACGGCAGCGGTGAGCAGTGCGGCGGTGCCGACCGACTCGAGCTCGGGCAGCCGTTCGTCACCGACCTCGTGCCCTCGGCGGATTGCGACGACACCGAACCGTCGGTCCCCCTCGGGCCGGCGGCTCAGGTCGCTCAGCAGCTCGAGGTAGCGCGGCTCGAAGAGGCGTAGGGGCAGGCGTCCTCCGGGGAAGAGCACGGTCCCCAGCGGGAAGAGCGGCAGCCTCGACATAGCACCACCGTAGGACGGTGTGCGCAGGCGCTCGAGGGTGGGGACTACGAGCCGACCAGGCTCGCCATCTTCTTGGCGATCATCTCGGTGGCCCGCTGCGGCGACAGCCGGGTGAAGCGGTCGAGCATTGCGGCGTCCTTGCCGATCATCATCCGGTAGGGACCCTTCTCGACAGCCTCGATGACCTGGGCGCCGGCATCCGGGGCGGGAGTCATCGGGAAGGACGAGCCACCCCCCTTCTGCTCGGCCATCTGCTCCGCGGTCGCGACGCCGGAGTTGACGGAGATGTCGGTGCCGATCGCGCCGGGGAAGACCGCGGTCACCGCGACGTCGGTGCCACGCAGCTCGGCGTACAGGCCCTCGGTGAAGAGCTTCACGGCCGCCTTGCTCGCGCCGTAGGCAGTCTGGCCGGGCACCGGTGTGAAGCCACCCATGCTGGAGACGTTGACGATGCAGGCCTCGGGGCGCTCGAGCAGGAGCGGCAGGGCAGCCTTTGTCGTGTAGACGACGCCCCAGAAGTTCACGGCCATGACCTTCTCGATCTCGGCGATGTCGAGCTCGGCGATCGGGACGAACCGCTGGATGATGCCGGCGACGTTGATCAGACCGTCGATCTGCTTGTGCGCGGCCAGCGCCTCGTCGAAGGCCTTCTTCACCGCGCCGTTGTCGCTGACGTCGGTCGCGTGGAGGGTGAGCCGGTCCTGGACGTCATCGGCGAGGTCGGCGGTCTTCTCGAGGGAGTCCGCGCGCAGGTCGAGGGCAGCGACTCGCGCTCCGCGCTCCAGTAGTCCGAGGACGACCTCGCGTCCGATGCCGTTGCCGCCGCCGGTGACGACGAAGACCTTGTCGGTGATCTGCATGGGGTCCTCCTTCGAGGGTGGATGCGAGGTGGTGCTGGTTCTACGACACAGTGTAGTACTAAGCGGCTGGGGCGCACGAATCGCCCAGCACCCCCAGTCCTGCGCACCACTCCCCGCCCGACCGACCCGGCCACCGCGGATCGGCGCCGGCATGCACGACCCGACCTGCGCATACCCTCTCGGCCGGAGCCGCCGCCCCACTCGCGCCCCACAGACGACGAGAGCGCGCGGACCGGTCGGTCCGCGCGCTCTCGTGCTGCGCACTAGGGGCGTTCACGCCTCAGCGGCGTTTGGCTCAGGCAGCCTTGATGGCCGAGACCTCGAACTCGAGGGTGACCTTCTCGCTGACCAGGACACCACCGGTCTCCAGGGCGGCGTTCCAGGTGATGCCGAAGTCCTTGCGGTTGACGACGACCGAGCCCTCGAAGCCGGCGCGCTGGTTGCCGAACGGGTCGGTCGCGACACCCTCGTAGGTGAAGGGGATCGTGAGGGACTGGGTGACGTCCTTGATGGTGAGGTCGCCGGTGATCTCGAAGGAGTTCGGCCCGGTCTCGCGCACCGAGGTGGAGCGGAAGATGATCTCGGGGTGCTCTTCGCTGCCGAAGAAGTCGCCGCTGCGCAGGTGCTCGTCACGCTGCTCGTTGCGGGTGTCGACGCTGTTCGCGACGATCTTCACCTCGACGGTGCTGTCGGCCAGGTTCTCGCCGACGACCGCGGTCCCCGAGAAGTCGTTGAAGTTGCCGCGGACCTTGGTCACCATGGCGTGCCGGGTGACGAACCCGATCCGGGTGTGCGCGGGGTCGAGGTTCCAGGTGCCGGTCAGCTGGTGGAGGGTGGTGGCGGTGCTCATGATCGGAAAGAGTCCTTTCGGGGCTTTTGGTTGATCCGTCAACTACATAGTGCATGAACCATTAGTGATGTGTCAACTAATCCCGTATTCTGGACATATGACGCATCTCTGGCTCTCCGCCGACCAGCAACAGGCCTGGCGCTCGATGGTGTCCATGCACACCCGGCTGCACGCCCACCTCGGGCGGGAGCTGCAGGCCAACTCCGACCTCTCCTACGCGGACTTCGTCGTCCTCGTCCAGCTCACCGACGCCGAGGACGACCGTGCCCGCATCTCCGAGCTCGCCGACCAGCTGCAGTGGGAGCGCAGCCGGCTGTCCCACCACCTCAAGCGGATGGAGGCCCGCGCCCTCATCGAGCGGACGAGCTGTCCCGAGGACGGCCGCGGACAGTATGTGTCGGTCACCCCGATCGGCCGGGCCGCCATCGAGCAGGCCTCCCCCGAGCACGTGGCTCTCGTCCGCTCCCTCGTCTTCGAGGACATGACGCCTGAGGAGCTCGAGGTCATCGCCCGGGTGAACGAACGGATTCTCCAGCGGCTGGCTCAGGTCCCGCAGAAGGTCACGTAAGTAGCGGTGAAGCGCTCCGGAGCCGGCTCGGCGTAGCGGCTCCACTCCGGCCGCTCCTCGAACGGATGACGCAGCACCTCGAGGAGCTCCTCGAACGGCATGAGGTCGCCTTCGCGGGCCGCGTCCAAGGCCTCCTCGACGAGGTGGTTCCGGGGGATGTATGCGGGGTTCACCTCGTCCATCCGCCGCGCCGTCTCCTCAGGGTCGGCTCCGACGCGCAGCAGCGCCGCCTGCCAGCCCTCGACCCACTCGGCAAGCGCCGTCCCTCGTGCAGCCGCCTCGCTGTCCGCCCCCGTCTCGCCAGGCTTCTTCTCTGCCGTACCAGAACGTGACAATAGGAACGTTCTGGTACGCCCCGAGTCCGACTCCCCGCCTGCGACTGGCTCGCCAGACTCCTTCTCTGCCGTACCAGAACGTGACAATAGGAACGTTTTGGTACGCCCAGGATCCGGGCCGGCAGCCCCCTCTGCAGGCGTCTCGCCCCGCAGGGTCTTCGCGAGCACACGGAACGTGCCGGTGAAGTCGAGCGACTCACGCTCCATCACGCGGAGCAGACCCGCGATGAGCGCGTCGGCGGTCTCGCCGTCCACCCCCGCAGGCAGACCGAGCTTGGCCGCCATCCGCCGACGGAAGGCAGCCGCATACCTGTCCTCGAAGTCCCCGACCCGGGTCGTCGCCTCCTCCACCACCTCGTCCGGCGCCTCTGTCAGCCCCGGCTCGACGGCGAGAG